>JBNKNN010000096.1:0-8554 GCA_050293865.1 Hydrogenophaga sp.
CTGGCGACATGGCCAGCGGGAACATGCTGTGAAGCCGATTCGATGTGCCCTGTCTGGTCGTCGAAAAAGAAATCCGGTTCAAACTCGCGCAGAAACTCCCCCTTTGGCAAGCCTCCCAGAAACATTGCCTCGTCCACTTCAATCCCCCAGGACATGAGTGTCCGAATGGCACGTTCGTGCGCTGGTGCGCTGCGGGCAGTGACCAAGGCGGTTCGGATATGCATGGGTTGATCTGGCTGTCTGCCCTCTACCTGCAGTCGATGCAGTGCTTCCAAAACCGGTTTGAACGGACCACCGGCCAATGGTTGCGCCGCCTTGCTGGCCTCATGGGCCTGAAACGCATTCAGTCCTTCTGCCTGAAACACTCTCTCCGCTTCATCCGAGAAGAGAACCGCGTCACCGTCGAAGGCGATGCGTACTTCATTGGGATGTGCGTCACTTGCCAGGACCGATTGAGGATAGACCTGTGCGGCCGGGACGCCCGCGTCCAGCGCGGCGCGGACGTCGGCCAGGTGGGTAGACAAGAACAAGTTCGCCCTCAGTGGACGCAGATATCGCCATGGAGGCTGTCCCCGGGTGAAGCTGCCTCGTTGAATGGGCAGTCCGTAGTGCTGCGCCGAACGGAAAACCCGCATCCCTGAAACCGGGTCATTGCGCGAGAGAATCACCACCTCCACGCGCTGAGTCTGCTCGTCATTGAAGGTGAGCAACTTTCTCACCAGCGAGAAAGCCACGCCGGGCTTGGCTGGTTCCTCCAGGCGTTCGAGTTGCATCCGCATGTAGGCGTGATCGTCGCTGGTCTCGAATACGCGATTCTCCTCTTCAAAGTTGAAGAGTGCGCGTGACGAAATCGCCACCACCAGTTTGCCTTCCAGACTGACCGCCATATTTGTGTCTTCCAGCCCGGGGTGCGCTGCCACACAACCTGCAAGGCCAATAACTTGTCGATAAAAGCGTGAATGACCAGTTTGCGGCGACTACTTCACCAGTTGGTTCATCTGAATGATCGGTAGCATCACCGCCAAAACGATGATCAGCACGATACCCCCCATGCCGAGAATCAGCAATGGCTCCAGAATCGTGGCCATTCGCATGGCGCGACGTTGCACCTCCGCACCCAACTGATTGGCTGCGCGTTGGAGCATCAGTGGTAGCTCACCGGTCTGCTCTCCCAACCGGCAAAACATGGCCACAAGCGGAGGAAAGCGCTTCTTGCTCGACAAGGCTGACGCCAGCGGAGCGCCCTCGCGCACCAGCACCAGGGCATCCAGTGCATCGGCACGCATCGCCCGGTTCGATAACGTTTCTGCTGCGGTCTGCAAGGCCTTCAAAATTGGCACACCAGCACCTGCGAGCATGGCCAGCGTTCCGGTGAACCGCGCGGCATTGTATCCACGTGCCAGGCGTCCAATCAGGGGAAGGCGAAGCCAGATGGCATCAATGCGCAGTCGCGTGGGATCGTGTCTGTAGGCTGCGTAAAAGCCGGCTGCGGCAACAATCAGCCCCGCCAGCAACCACCAGCCGTGTATGCGCACCGCACCACTGACGGCCAGCACCACCACGGTGAGGGTGGGCAAAGCACGCTTGGATCCTTCAAACACGGTGGCGATCTGCGGAACCACGTAAGCCATCAGAAACATCACGATCACCACCGCCGCGATCGCCACAATGGCAGGGTAGAACGACGCCGTGATGACCTTGCTTTTCAGTGCTTCGCGGTTCTCCATGTCGTCGGCAAGCAATTCCAGCACCTGACCGAGCTGCCCGGTCTGTTCGCCTGCTGCGATCACGGCGGTATAGGTGATGGGAAACTCGCGTCGGAACTGCGACAGCGCCTGGGCAAAAGGTGCTCCCGCATTCACTTCGGATCGAAGCGTGGCCACAAGCCGCTGTTGCCTCGGGTCTTCTGCTTCTTCCGATAGCGCCGTCAGTGCCCGTTCAAGTGGAAGACCGGAACTCACCAGGCCAGCCAGTTGGCGCGTCCAGACTGCAAGTGCAGTAGAGCCGAAGATCTTCGAACTCCACAGCGTCTTGTTCAGGCCAGAGCCCTGTTGCTGGGAATCGTTTTGCGTGGCCGGCTCGACCGACAGCGGCACCAGGTTGCGTGAACGCAGTACGCCTCGGGCCGCCCGAGCCGTCTCTGCATCGATCAGACCTTTCTTGGTGGCTCCCTGGGTGTCCAGAGCTTCAAACGCGTAGGCAGGCATGGGTGGTGGTTGATGGGAGTAAAACTCGGTCCGGGCCGTCAGTCACGCGTGACGCTGATCACTTCCTGTGCCGAGGTGATGCCGGCCTCGATCAACCGTTGACCATCCTCGCGCATGGTGTGCATACCCTTGGCTCGGGCTGCCTTGGCGATTTCTGCTTCGGCTGATTGCTGGTGCACCAGCGCGCGAATGTTTTCGTCCGTGACCAGTAATTCGTAGATGCCAGTGCGTCCTTTGTAGCCTGTCTGGTTGCAATGATCACAACCCACAGGATGCCAGTGCCCCTGATCGTCCTCGCGCTTGCAGTGTTGGCACAATTTGCGTACCAGTCGCTGAGCCAATACGCCCAACAAAGAACTGGAGAGCAAAAATGGCTCTACACCCATGTCAGACAAGCGGGTCACTGCGCTGGGGGCGTCATTGGTGTGCAAAGTGGCCAGAACCAGATGACCCGTGAGCGATGCCTGAATGGCAATTTGTGCGGTCTCAAAGTCCCGGATTTCACCAATCATGATGACGTCGGGGTCCTGACGAAGCAACGCACGAAGTGCCTTTGCAAAGGTCAGCTCAATCTTGGCATTGACCTGTGTCTGACCCACACCGGACAGCTCATATTCAATCGGGTCTTCCACCGTCATGATGTTGAGCGTGCTGGCGTCCAGACGCTGGAGCGCGGCATACAGCGTGGTGGTCTTGCCTGAGCCGGTCGGTCCAGTGACCAGAATGATGCCGTGTGGTTGTTCAATCAGATGCTTGAACTGCTCCAGAACATCGCCTTGCATGCCAACGGCTTCCAGATTGAGCTTGCTTTCACTCTTGTCCAGCAATCGCAGAACCGCTCGCTCTCCGTGTGCGCTGGGAAGCGTGGAGACGCGCACATCCACTGCTCTTGTGCCGATGCGCAAGCTGATCCGTCCATCCTGTGGAAGGCGCTTTTCCGAAATATCCAGTTCCGCCATGATCTTCAGACGGGAGATCAGCGCTGCATGGAGCGCACGATTCGGCTGCACCACCTCACGCAATGAGCCGTCAACCCGAAACCGAACGCTGGAATGCCTCTCATAGGGTTCGATGTGAATATCACTGGCGCCGTCGCGTGCAGCCTGTGTCAGCAGGGCGTTGAGCATTCGGATGATGGGGGCATCATCTGCCGTTTCCAGCAAATCCTCGATGGCTGGCAGCTCCTGCATCATGCGGCTAAGGTCGGCATCGCTTTGGACTTCGGAGACGATGGCTGCGGCACTGGATTCGCCCTGGGCGTATGCGGCACTGATGCGCTGCTTGAGAACGTCGGCTGGCTCCCAGTGCATTTCGTGCACCTCATGTCTTCGCATGATCTCGGATAATGCGCTCATTCGGCGAGCCTGGTCCTTGCTGCTGTCCGCAGGCGACTCGCTTCCGATCAACGCGAGACGCTGTCCATCATCCTCCAGGAGCCAGAGGTGCTCCCGAGCGTAGGCGTAGGGCAGAGGATGCTTCATGTGATTTGACGACCGAGTTCAGTAGCGCACAGACATGTTTGCCTGACAGATCAATTGGCGAGTGGGATGGCCAGTTCCGCGGGTTGACTTGGTTGAGCCGGAGATTCGACCGGCGTACTCGCTGGTTGAGGCGCTCGCTGCGGCGGCATCACGGGTGCCTCATTGACTGGCGCCACATAGCTCCTTGATGGCTGTGCGTCCTTCTGGAAGGCGCGCATCAGCTCATAGCGGTCCAGCGAGAAGTCCTGTGTGCGCTTGGCATTGCGAAGCACCACGGGACGCAAGAACACCATCAGGTTGGTTTTTCTGCGGCTGCGTGCCTCCGACTTGAACAAGTTGCCCAACAGCGGGATATCGCCCAGTCCGGGCACCTTTTCCTGGTTGGACGAATACTCGTCCTGCAGCAAACCGCCCAGCACAACTATGCCACCGTCGTTGACCAGAACGGTTTGTTCAAATGACCGCTTGTTGGTGATCAGGCCTGTGGAGGAATTCACTGAAGAGGCCTGCACGCTGCTGACTTCCTGGAAGACTGTCATCTTGATGGTGCCGTCTTCGCTGATCTGTGGCTTGACGCGCAAAGTCAGACCGACGTCCTTGCGTTCAATCGTCTGGAACGGGTTTACCGTGTCGCCCGAGGTGTTGTTGCTGGTGTATTGGCCAGTCACGAAAGGCACGTTCTGACCAATCACGATCTTGGCTTCCTCGTTGTCCAGCGTCAGCAAGTTGGGCGTTGACAGGATGTTGCCATCGCCGTTTTCCTGAAGGAATCGGGCGAGGAAGCCCAGGACATACACGCCGTTCCTGCGCTGTGCCAAACCAAGATTCAACCCGGTGGAGGGCGGCGTCACAGAGGTGTAGTCCCCCTGCGCGATCGCCATCGTATTGGTGAGAATGTTGTTGCCGCCGGTGCCGAAGTTGGTGCCCATCACGCCAATCAGACTCTCGCCCAGGTTGCCCAACGGTCCTTGCCATTGGATGCCGAACTCGGCAGCCTTATCCGCGTTGACTTCTGCAATCAGGCTTTCAACAAAAACCTGGGCGCGCCGCGAATCGAGTTGATCAATGACCGCGCGCAACTGACGGTATTGCGGTTCAGGCGCTGTGATGATCAGAGAGTTGGTGGCCGGATCCGCCTGAATCTGCCCACCTGTCGAGGGTTCTGCAGATGCTGCGACGGGCGAGGTCGCCTTGCTTCCTTCGTCTCCTCCTGCGCCGCCTGCAGAAGCCTGGACCATGCCGCGTGACCCCGATCCTCCGGAGTTGCTCACGGACGAAGCCTCGCCCGCGAGTGCCGCGCGCAAGGTTGCCGCCAGCGACTTGGCGTCGGCATTCTTCAAATAGACCACATGAATATTGCCCGAGACTTGGTCGGACATGGGGCGATCAAGTTTTTCGACGACCGAGCGCACCAATGCCAAACGCGCGGGGTTGGCAGCTCGCAGAATCACGCTGTTGCTGCGCGGATCTGCCACGAGAGTCGTCTGATAGGTTGTCACACCTTTGGCCGCAGCGGAGCCAGCGCCTTCCTGCTCAACCAGCTTGGCCACCAGCGGCACGATGTCGATAGCCAGCGCGTGTTTGAGCGGAATGATTTCCACATCAGTGGCTTCCGAGATGTCCAACGCAGCAATGATGCGACTGATGCGCTGGAGATTGTCCGCATAGTCGGTGATCACCAGCGAATTGTTGCCAGGGTTGACGTTGATGGTGTTGTTGGCGCCAATCAATGGCCGAAGAATGGGGACCAGATTGTTCGCCGACTCGTGGTTGAGCCTGAAGATCTGAGTGACGATCTGGTTGGATGTCTTCAGGTCCTGCGTGCCTCCGGCGTTGACCACGGCGCCTTGAAGCTTGCCTTCTGCTTCCGGGACAATTTTGTAGAGTCCGTTGTTGTCAACCAAGGTGAACCCCTGCATGCGCAGAGCCGCGGCGAATTGGTCCAGCGCCATCATGGGAGGAACAGGACGATCGGTGGACAAGGTCACCACGCCCTTGACCTGTGGATCCACGACCACGCTTCGCCCCGTGATGGCAGCCATGGTGCGGGCGACGGCCTCGATATCTGCTTCTACGAAATTGAGTTCGACAGGTTCGTTGCGTCCCTTGGCTTGTGCAAATGCGCTGTTGCCAGGCATGCCCATGCCCGCCATCGTGACACCGATGCTCAGGGCAATGGCAGCGACCTTGCCTGTTCGCGATGCTTTCGCCGTATGGCGTAGCAACACGTTCAGTCGCGGTGCTCCGGTTTGCCTTTGATCTTTGTTCATGCGTTCAGTCCTAGCGCGCGAGCGCTGATTTCCTCTTTTGTCTCAGGCCTCAGCCGATCCGGATCACCGATATTGGGCCGCGTCGCCGGCCGAGAATGTTCAGCAGGTTGTTCAATGCCGCTTCCTTGCCAGGAGCAGCGCTGGCTTCACCTTCGAAGCGCAACCGCCCTCCAACCCACATGCCGTCGCCCTCCAGTTCGAGGGCCCCTCTCTCTGTTTGCAGGAGGATGACTGCTTGTTGGGTCTCCTTGCTGGCCGACATTTCGACGCGATAAGTTCCAAGTGGACGTATGGTTGCGACCCGTGACGAAACATCGACGGCCTCGATGGCGAGTTGGCCGTCAGCCATCAGTCTGCCTTTGGTCCAGTTCATCTCGAACTTGCGGGTTTCAACGGTGAGCAACCCATCGAGCTGCAAGGTGTTCCAGGGTGTCCCCAGCCCTGCCAGCAGTTGTGCAGGCCACTGGCTTCGAGGAGCGTTGATGCGCACGGTCGAAGAAGACAGTCCCGGCAGTACGACAGCGCCCAATACCTCAGGGGTGCAACATGGCGCGCTCAAATTGAGTTCGAATGCAGGTTGGGATTGCGACCAAGTCAGGCCCATTTGCCAATGGATACCTTTGGGCAATGCAGTCAGGGTCCTGCTGCCACTGCCCCCCGTGAGCACGAGGTCACCTTTGCCACGCCAGACAGTTCCATGTGTATTGACCAGTTGTACCTTGTCGTCGGTCGCAGCGGCGACTCCAGCGGCAAGCCATGAGGCCGGTGCGAACATCGCGGTGCCTACCAGCAGCCCGGCGATGCCGAACAGCCAGGCCATGCGAGAAGGGGAAGGCCACTTCATCAGTTGCTTCCCTCGCTCAGACCCGGGCCTGCCAATTCGAGTCGACCCGTCCAGTTGCGGCCCACGCGACGCAGTTTCACCTCCACAGGCACCACACGAGCGTTGACGCGCATCTGGCCCAGCCATTGGGCGAGCGCTTGTGCACCTGTAGAGCCTATCTGGACAACGGCGCGATCGCCGTTGACCGTGATGACGCTGCCTTCACCCAAACTGCTTCGCGATCCCTGGATGCTGGCCAGTACCCTGCTTCGTTCAGGAACATCTCCCAAAGAGACGCTCTTGACCTTCTCTGCCTGTTCGGCCCAACGTTGCATTCGCTCAAGTTTGGTGTCCATTGCGGCGTTTTGCTCGGGCGCCTTCTGAAGAGTCCTGATCGCGGGAGCCAACAAAACTAGCCAAATCAAGGCGCTAATCACCAATCCGACGGCCGCCAGCGTCATCAGCCTTTCGCGGGCGCTCATGTTCTGCAACTGTGCGGCGGCGATCGCTTTCGCCTGTGCAATAGATGTGCCGGTTGTCAGCTTGGGCGCTATCGCCATGGCTCAGTCCTCTCCTGGCTCTATGACCAGATTGTCTGCGTCCATTGCAACGCGCCAGCCCTTCATGGCCAGCGCACGTCGCATGAGCTCTACCTCATGGTCGGGGCCGCTCCAGCCGCTGATCTGGACTTGCCCGCTGGTGTAGCTCAGCTGCATCGGGGACTCCATGCCTTCCGGCATGGCCTGTGCGGCTGCGGCGAGCATGGCTTCGAAGTCATTGGGTCCCAGTTGTCCTTTGGATTGTCTGATCTGAACCAGCTCGCGTTGCATCTGCAGTTCGGGCTCCAAAACAAGAGGGGCATTGGGAAACGTTTCCCTGAAGAGCCGTGTGGCGTATTCCTTCTTGGTGTCTATCAGGTGTGACTCCTGCCAGGCAGTCAAGTTCAGTCCCAGCACAAATGTGCCGACCAGCATGGCAGCGCCCCATCGCGCCGGGCGCCACTGCGGTGCGTTCAACCATTGCCTCCACCCCTCACGCCATCGCTGTCCAGCGCGCGCTCGGGAAGAGAGGACGAAATCAAACTGAGCGAGATTCCACCGCCCCTGGGTGGCACGAAGCAACCACTCGTTGGTTGTCACCAACGCGACCTTTTGCTGCAACGCGGACTCGGCAAGTGCTGCAACGGCGGGGTCCGCCATCCACTCTTCCAGCATGTCCCCCGATCCCGTCTGATCGTGGTCTGTCCGATTCAGTCGGGCCAGTCCTGTCAGCAGGTGCATGGCCTCAGACGCAGCTGGTGGCAGCGGAACGCAACTGGCTCCATCCACGCTGGCACTGGCGACCCAATAGCTCTGCTCTGCTGCGTGGGCCCAGTGCAGGACGAGTTGGTCTTTGTCCAGCCGGCTGGTTCCCTGCTCTGAGCTGTTGTCAAGCACAGGGGCCAGCGCCGGGACGATGCGGGATACCGGATGACCAGATTGATCCAGCGCCGCCAGCCAACCGCGCAACCAGGCTTTGTCGCAAGCAGCCACCCAGGCCGGACGTCCAGGCTTGGCGCCAGGCTCCAGCGCAAAGTGCAGACCTTCCGTGTCGGCCAAGACCTCGTCTTCCAGCATGCCTTCCAGAATCGCCCTCATCTTGCTTTGAGGCGCCTTCGGCAAGGTCACCCTGTGCCATGACACGGCAAGAGGTGGAAGCACAAGAATCACTTCCGGGTCTTGGGGCAGGAGGGAGAGGCCCACAACGCCTGAGCCCTCATCCAACACCGAAAGA
>JBNKNN010000097.1:0-1721 GCA_050293865.1 Hydrogenophaga sp.
GCTGCGGGAGTCCCAATCGGTGGAAACCGCCGTCATGACTGCGCCATCAGCCGTCAGGGCCAGTGCAGCGAGCTCCGGCCGGTCTCGATCGTAGCGCCCTACAAAACTGGCGGCGAAGTGCTGGGCCGATGCTGCCGAGGCGCCGTTACCACACGCGAGGACTTTGCCACCACCAGTGACGCAGGCCAGTATGGCCGAGATCGCGGCTTCTACCGCTGGCGCCAAGCCCTGGGCACACTGGTACTTCAGGTCGGCGCTGTCAATAAACTGTTGTTGGATGCGTTGCAAAAGCATGATCCCGATCATAGCCGCGCAACCGCGGTTTCAAAACGTTGCGGGCGCTTCAAATGCTCCCTGTATCCATTGTGGCCTCTGGCCGCCATTGCGTTCAATGAGCACAACATCGAACCGACATGCAGGTTCAGACCCCAATTGCCAAAGAAAGTGCCTGGCAGCCAGAACAATGCGTTTCTGTTTGTGAACCGTGATGCTGCCACCAGCGCCTCCATGGGCGAGACTGGCTCGCTGACGCACCTCCACGAACACCATCGTGCCGTCGGGCTCGCGCATAATGAGATCCACCTCGCCGCCGCCCCTACCGGGCGTGTGAAAGTTGCGGACGATCAGGTCCAGGCCTTTGCCCCTCAGATAGGCCAGGGCCAGATCCTCTGCTGCATCACCGCGCGCCTTGGTGGTCGTGTCTGACGCAACGGATGTCCGAGCTGTTCCCTGTTTTTGAAGTTTCCACATTGACTGTCCGATCCCTCTCCCTGTCGGAAGCCGCCCGAGAGGCGGCTGCACACCAGCATTATCCGCAGTCGGCGCTGTACATGGTGGCGACGCCGATCGGCAATATGGCCGATATCAGCCTCAGGGCCGTCCACGTCCTCCATCTGGTGGATGCGGTGGCCTGCGAAGACACACGACACACAGGCGCTTTGCTTCAGAGCCTGGGTCTGCACAAGCCCCTGCTGGCCCTCCATGAACACAACGAACTGGAAGCTTCTGCCGGCGTCGTAGCTCGCCTGCAGGCCGGAGAGCGGATTGCCTACGTCAGCGATGCGGGAACGCCTGGCGTGAGCGATCCCGGTGCACGCTTGGTTGAGACCGCTCAAGCAGCCGGACTGCGTTGCATCCCCGTGCCTGGCCCCAGCAGCGTGACCGCGCTGCTCAGTGTGGCTGGACTGGTCTCACACGACCAACGCCAGCCCGCCGGGCGCTTTGTGTTCATCGGCTTTCTTCCCGCCAAGGGCGCTGACCGCAAGCGCGAGCTCCAGGCGCTGGAAGCTGAAAGCCGCACCATGGTCTTGCTGGAGGCACCGCACCGAATGGCCGCTCTGGCCTTGGAGCTTTCGCAGGTCCTGGGCGACCGTACGATCACGGTCGGTCGAGAGCTGACCAAGCAGTTCGAAGAGGTCGAGCAACTGCAAGCCTCGGCCTTGCCCGACTGGGTGGCGGCCAACGCCCAACGCACACGTGGCGAGTTCGCCCTGGTCATTCACCCGGCGACCGGCGAAGCCTCGATTGAGGGAAACAATGGCGACGCCATCAGCGCTGGTGCGCGCAAGACGTTGGGTCTGCTGCTATCGCAATTGCCGCTGAAATCGGCAGTAAAACTGTGCGCGGAGATCACGGGCGAATCGAAAAACGCCTTATACGACACGGCTTTGGCGTTGAAGCAGCAGGACTGAAGCGATTGGACAAAGCTGCTGTGTATCACT
>JBNKNN010000098.1:0-9973 GCA_050293865.1 Hydrogenophaga sp.
CTTCGAAGAATTCAAGGGCACCGGCAACTGCGAAATCCACCTGGATCGCCGCCTGTACGAGAAGCGCGTTTTCCCGTCCATCCAGCTCAACCGATCCGGCACCCGCCGCGAAGAGTTGCTGCTGGCACCTGAAATCCTCCAAAAAACCCGCATCCTGCGCCAGTTCATGTACAACATGGACGAAATCGAGGCCATGGAAACGGTGCTCAAGAGCATGAAGGCCACGAAGAACAATTCGGAGTTCTTCGACATGATGCGACGCGGGGGCTGAGCTTCTTTTGTTGCTGCCTGGCCAGCTGCTGCGAGGCTGGCTTCCGGTAAGGCTCTTCTTGAGAAAGGCTGTCTCTGGCGAGATGGCCTTTTTTGTTTTCTGCCTGAGGCAGTGATTCCTCGGTGGCACCGCCCTGCTCCTCCTATCTTTTCATCGTTCTTCCTTTTCTGTCCCCCCTAACCCCCCAGCCCCCTTTCCACCCCGCCGGGCGAAAAGGGGGAGCTCTCATTTAGCTTCTGGTCTCCGACTTAGCTTCTACGGCTCGATGCGTCGCCACCGTGGTTGGGGGTACATGCATTTCGCTGAGGCAGTCGCAGGAGCCTCGGCATTGGTCTTCACGCCCACGGCACCCAGCTGACTTTGCCGCTTCGCGGCTTGTCAGTTGGGCGCGTGAGTCCCAAATCTGCTGAAAGTTGCGTGTCTCGCTTGCAGCCCGGCAACAAGCCGCGCAGCGGCAGCGTTGGGAGGCTGCCGTGGGCGCACCATGAGCAGTCGAAGTCTCTACTACAGTGGCTTCTGCCCAAAGCCGCCTCAAGTGAGGCGGCATAGTCAAGCCGGGGGTGCGGCGGATCCGGGTTTCCCGGTCCGCATCGCGCCGCCCCCTTGAGGGGGACGCGCAAAGCGCGGCGGGGGTGCTTCTCTCTATCGCCCCGGCGGGGGTGGAAAGGGGCGGGGGGGATAGGGGGGGAAAGAAAGGAAGATTGGAGAAAAAGCTGCCGAACTTGAATTTCAGCAAGATTAATGTCGCCAAAATAGGAATGAAGTGACATTTAAGGCACAAAGAGCCTCGCCCACCCTCCCCCTCCAACCCCATTCCCACTATCCCAAAAAAAACATATAATTCAAGGCTTTGCAACTTGCAGCAAGTACGGCGAAATGGGTTTGCCGCGGCTGCCGCACCTGACTTAAGGATTTGCCATGAAAGAAGGCATTCACCCCAACTACCGCGAAGTGTGCTTCGTGGACCTGTCGAACGATTTCAAATTCGTGACCCGCTCTTGCGTGAACACGAAAGAGACTGTCAAGATGGACGACGGCCGCGAGCTGCCTCTCTACAAGCTGGACACCTCCAGCGAGTCTCATCCTTTCTACACCGGTACCCAGAAGAGCGTGGACAACATGGGTGGTCGTGTTGAGCGTTTCCGCAACCGCTACGGCAAGACGGCTTCCAAGTAAACAGAAGCGCTTCAAGCCCGCTGCCAGCGACGCAGTCTGGACCTTTTCAAAAAAAGCGTCTGACTGTCTCGAACGGCGAAAGAGAAAAGGCAGCCGACCCCGGCTGCTTTTTTTGTTCCTGTGTCCTTTGCCCGTAGACTTGGGGCCAGCCCCGAGTGTGGGCACACCCTCCCGTCTCCCTTGACACCAGCACGCCCCGAGCTGGCCTTGCCTGTTTCGTGAACCACACCTCTCCCGCCATCGTTAGCCAGATTGCCGTGCGTCGCTTGCCGCGCCTGGCCTTGCTGCTGTTCTGCGCGGCCTATGTTCTGCCGGGCTTTATCGGGCGTGAACCATGGAAGAACGCAGACGTCAGCGCATTCGGGGTGATGTACCAGATGGCGCAGGGAAACACGTCCTGGTGGCATCCATCTTTCCTTGGAGCGCCGCTGGATGACGCCGGCGCCCTTCCCTACTGGCTCGGTGCGCTATCCATCCAGGTATTCAGCTTTGTTCCCGCCGATCTGGCCGCACGCCTGCCATTCCTGGGGTTGCTGATTCTCACCCTCTCGGGAACCTGGTTCGCCATCTACCACCTCGCGCGCCAGTGGGCGGCGCAGCCGGTCATGTTCGCCTTTGGTGGTGAAGCCCGCCCCACGGACTATGCCCGCGCACTTGCCGACGCCGGCCTGCTGGCCTTGGTCGCCTGTCTCGGCCTGGCGCAGCTCTCTCACGAGACAACACCGGCCATGGCCCGCCTTGCCGCTGTCACCGGCCTTCTATTCGCTGCCAGTCGGCTGGCACTGCCAAACCAAGGGCGCCCCGACTGGATCGCCATGCTGTTCTGGACGCTTTCCTGCGTCGCTCTGGCCATGGGCGGTGGTGCCGTATTGGCAGCCTTTCTGGGCGGCGGCCTTCTGGTCTTCGCCTACATCACTTTGCGAACCTTGCAGCAAAGAGAAAGCGTTGCTGTCACAGTGACGCCCATTGTGCTCGCGATGGGAATCCTGGCAGCCAGCGTTGGCGTGGCGCACCAGACCGGGCAAATCAATACGCCCCCGATTCACATCCCTGCAGACCTGAACGAATGGAAGCGCTGGTTCCGGCTCATGATCTGGTTCACCTGGCCGGCATGGCCGCTGGCCGCGTGGACGCTGTGGGGTTGGCGGCGCCAGCTCATGCAGGCCCATGTCATGCTGCCTCTGTGGACAGCACTGGTCTGCGCCGTGACCAGTGCCATCAATCCAGCATTTGACCGCGCTTTGCTGCTGGGCTTGCCGGGATTTGCCGCCCTGGCAGCGTTTGCCCTGCCCACCTTGCGGCGCAGCTTCTCGGCACTCATTGACTGGTTCACCCTGATCTTCTTCACTGGCTGTGCCCTGGTGATCTGGGTCGTTTGGCTTTCCATGATGACGGGATTCCCGGCCAAACCGGCAGCCAATGTGGCCCGCCTGGCACCCGGATTCACCCCAAGCTTTTCTTTCTGGCTGTTTTTCTTCGGTGCATTGGCCACGACGGCTTGGCTGTGGCTGGTGAGCTGGCGGGTGGGCCGCCATCGGCAGGCCATATGGAAAAGCCTGGTCTTGCCCGCCGCAGGCGCCACACTTTGCTGGTTGCTACTTCTGACCTTGTGGCTGCCAATGCTGAACTTTGCACGCAGCTACGGCCCCATCGCACGACGCGTTGCTCTCATCGTGCCCGCTGACTCGTGTGTCGCCTCTGATGGTCTGACCCAGGCACAGATGGCTTCGCTGATCTACCAGGGGCAACTCGACATTCGCCGCATCGAAACGCCTGACGCAGCAAACTGCAATGGGCTGGTGGTTTCGGAAGAGCGTCAACCATCACTCAGCGAGCGCATTGAACTCACGGAGTGGGCGTATCGTGCGAAGGTTCACCGACTCAACAACAGACAGGAAGCGATTCTGGTCTATATCCGGCTGACCCCTTAAGCTCAGCTCAGCGCAGTTCGGCTGAACGTCGCGCTTTGATGCCGGCGGGCGGATTGCGTCAGCGGTCTTCCATTTCGCCCTGGCTGATCACATTTGCTGGTGCGGAAGCCATGCCTTTCTCCCGGACTCTCGAGGGAGGAAACACCAGGGTGAACGTCGCACCTTTGCCCACCTCGCTGACCACGTCCAGACGTCCGCCATGGCGTTGGGTCACGTGCTTCACGATGGCCAGGCCAAGACCTGTGCCACCGGTTTCACGAGAACGGCTCCGATCGATTCTGTAAAAACGCTCGGTCAAACGAGGCAAATGCTCCATTGCGATGCCAGGCCCTGAGTCCTTGACGGAAAACTCTGCCCAGCCGTCGTCACGCAAGTGCCAGCCTGCCTCGATATGCCCTCCGGGCGGCGTATAGCGAACCGCGTTGCTCAGAAGATTCGACATCGCGCTGAGAATCTCGGTCTTGGAACCAGAGATCCAGATATCGGCCTCTCCCACACTCGCAAGCTCGTGCTGTGGTTGCGCGATGGCAGCGCTCAGCCCGCGTGCTTCCTGCAATACGTGTGTGAGCAGCTCGTCGCCATCGTTCCAATCGCCCGTACCTGGCGCGGGACTGCCCTCGAGGCGCGACAGCGTGAGCAGGTCGCTGACCAAGGTCTGCATGCGTTTGGCCTGTTGGCTCATCATGCCGAGATACTTCTCCCGCTCTTCTTCTTCGAGTGGGATGCTCTGCATGGTTTCGACAAACCCGCTGAGCACCGTCAACGGCGTGCGGATCTCATGCGAGACATTGGCCACGAAATCGCGCCTCATGGCCTCTGCCAGCTGAACCGCCGTGATATCACGCGTTAGCAGCAGCTTGCGCTTCTTGCCATAGGGGTGGATCTGGATCGACAAGCGAACGGGATGGGCGGGCCGGGAGCCCGGCCCATCGATCTGCACCTCGTGGTCGAACTCACCCTCACTCATGTACTCGCTGAAAGCTGGCGCGCGCAACATGTTGCGAACGTATTGACCCAGGTCCCGTTGCGGGTCAATGCCCAGATGTGCCGCCGCAGTCTCGTTGGACCATTCGATTCTTCCTTGCGCGTCCAGAAGCACCACCCCGTTGGGAGAAGCCTGAATGGCAGCCAGAAAGTTCTCAAGACGCGCTTCGCTTCCTGCGGCCTTCTTCTCCAGCTTCTTGACGAGTTTGCGTGAGCGATCCAGCACTTCGCCCCAGATTCCGGAAAAATTCGGTTGACGTGATGGGTCGCCTTTGCTCAGCCATGCCAACACCCTCTTGGCACGCAAGCCGTCGTACACGAGCCAAATGATGACGCCGCCGACGGCTCCTGCAAAAGCCCATCCGGCGGCATCCTGGGTCCAACCCCACACACCTCCCAGCACGACCAGGAGAAGCAGTTCAACAGCGCGGAGAATCATGCCGCTGACTAGTGGTCGGAGTCGGTGGTCGTGGTTTCGGCGGGTATGTTGGCTGTAAGACGATACCCCGCGCCGCGCACGGTCTCGACCATCTTGGCAGCCTCTTTCAGAGACTCTCTCAGGCGCTTGACATGAACATCCACGGTTCGCTCCTCAATGAAAACATGGTCTCCCCAGACCTTGTCAAGGAGCGTACCACGGGTGTGGACCCGTTCGGGATGCTTCAAGAAATAAAGCAGCAACTTGAATTCGGTTGGCCCGACCTTGAGTTCTTCACCTTTGAACGTGACACGGTAGGTACCAGCGTCGAGCGTAAGCTCTCCCACTTCCACCGTCTCGCTGGTGATCTCGGGCGCGCGGCGACGAAGCACCGCTCGTATGCGGGCCAGCAGCTCATTGGTGGAAAAAGGCTTGGTGATGTAGTCATCTGCGCCAGCGTCCAGACCTTGTACTTTGTCGGATTCCTCGCTGCGTGCAGTGAGCATGATGATGGGCACGCCCTTGGTACGCTCCTGGGCACGCCATTCACGGGCCAGGGCCGCGCCACTTTTCCCGGGCAGCATCCAGTCCAGCAAGATCAAGTCCGGCAGCACAGCATCCACCTCTCGCTGAGCCATCTCACCGTCATAGGCCACGGTCGGAGCAAAGCCGTTGTGGCGAAGGTTGACTGCGATCAACTCGGCGATCGGTGGCTCATCCTCGACGACCAGAACACGGGGCAGTTTTCTCATCGAACAACAGACTCCACTTCGACCAGAGGGGTGTGACGAACATCCTCACCCTTGACGATAAAGATGATTTGCTCCGCAATGTTCTTGGCGTGGTCACCCACGCGCTCCAGCGCCTTGGCCAGGAACAGAAGGTTCAGGCTGGGCGAAATGGAGCGAGGATCCTCCATCATGTAGGTGATCAACATGCGAAGCGCACCTTCGTACTCGCTGTCCATGCGGTTGTCTTCCTTGATGATGGACACCGCCATGTCAGTATCGAGGCGAGCAAAGGCGTCCAGCGTCTTGCGCAACATGCTGGCAGCCAAGTCTGCTGCCATGCCCAGCTCGGCCACTGGTAGAGACCGAGGCGTGTTGCCTGCGGCCAAGCGCTTGACCATTCGTGCCACCCGGGCCACTTCATCGCCCGCGCGTTCAAGATTCTGCGTGGTGCGGGAGATCGCCATCAAAAAGCGCAGGTCGCGGGCTGTCGGTTGGCGACGACCGATGGTGGAGATGATCTCATGGTCTATGTGCACCTCCATGTCGTTGAGGCGTTTCTCGTTCTCCAGAACCTGGTCTGCAGTTTCCTCGCTGAAGTGAACCAGAGCGTAGACCGCCTGATGCAACTGACTCTCCACCAGCCCTCCCATCTCCAGCACATGGGTGGAAATGGAGTTGAGCTCAGCATCGAATTGGCTGGAAATGTGTTTGTCGGACATGGATCAACCAAACCTTCCTGTGATGTAGTCTTCCGTTGCCGTCTTGGTGGGCTTGAAGAAGATCTGTTCCGTGGAGCCAAATTCGATCAGCTCCCCCAGATACATGTACGCCGTGAAATCACTGCAGCGGGCGGCCTGCTGCATGTTGTGCGTCACGATGGCAATCGTATAGTCCTGCTTGAGCTCGTGCACCAACTCTTCAATTTTGCCTGTCGAGATAGGGTCGAGTGCAGAGGTAGGTTCGTCAAGCAGCAATACCGAGGGCTTGACCGCCACGCTGCGGGCAATACACAGGCGCTGCTGCTGACCACCGGAGAGTGACAGACCGCTCTGGTTGAGCTTGTCTTTGACTTCATTCCACAGTGCGGCCTTGGACAGGGCCCATTCCACCCGCTCGTCCATCTCGCTCCGGCTCAGCTTCTCGTACAAGCGCACACCGAAGGCGATGTTGTCATAGATGGTCATCGGAAACGGCGTCGGCTTCTGGAACACCATGCCAATGCGGGCCCGCAGCAAATTCAGATCTTGCTTCGGATCGAGAATGTTCTCGCCGTAGAAGTTGATCTGGCCTTCTGCCCTTTGACCGGGATACAGCGAGTACATTCGGTTGAGGGTGCGCAGCAACGTGGACTTGCCACAGCCAGATGGACCGATGAAGGCTGTGACCTTGCGCTCGGCTATGTCCATGTTGATGCTCTTGAGCCCCTGAAAATCGCCGTAGTAGAAGTTCAGGTTGCGCACTTCAATCGCATGGCGCAAGGCCAGCTCTTCGGGCTTGGCTGCCTGGGCGGTATCAATGGTGGTTTCGGTATCGGCAAGCATCAGACTTTGACCTTTTCGCGGAAGAAGACTCGGGCAAGAATATTGAGGGCCAGAACAGTCAGGGTGATCAGCAAAGCGCCACCCCATGCCAGCCTTATCCAGTTGTCATAGGGGCTCATGGCGAACTGGTAGATCACCACGGGCAGGTTGGCCATCGGTTGCGACATGTCGGTGCTGTAGAACTGGTTGTTCAGCGCCGTGAAGAGCAAGGGCGCGGTCTCACCGCTGATACGGGCCACAGCCAACAGAAGTCCAGTCATGACCCCACTCTTGGCGGCGCGCAGCGTCACCATGGTAGACACTTTCCAGCGCGGCGCGCCAAGCGCGAACGCGGCTTCGCGCAAACTCCCCGGCACCAGGCGCAACATGTTTTCCGTGGTACGGACCACCACGGGCACGGCGATCAATGACAGCGCGAGGCTGCCGGCATAGCCGGAAAAATTACCTACTGTGGAGACTGCAATTGCGTAAACAAACAGGCCGAGAACGATCGAAGGCGCCGAGAGCATGATATCGGTCACAAAGCGGGTGGCCCCAGCCAGCTTGCTTTGGTCTCCGTACTCACAGAGGTAGACGCCTGCCAGTATCCCAACCGGTGTGCTGACCAGCACTGTTAGCGCCACCATCATGAGGCTTCCAACAATCGCGTTGCGCAGGCCGCCTCCTTCTGTGCCGGGAGCGGGGGTATCCTGCACAAACATGTTCAAGTCGACGGCGGCGATGCCATTGGAGAACAGCACGTAAAGAATCCACAGCAGCACGGAAAGCCCTAGGGCCATGGCGCCCATGGAGAGTGTGAGGCCAACGGCATTGGCACGCCGGCGGCGCTTGTAAATGGAATAGTCGATCTGGGTCATGTTTGGTTTCTCCTGCCCTGTCCTTATGCGCCCTTGGCCTTCTCGCCACGCTTGATCATGATCTTGGCCAGAGCCAGCACCACGAAGGTGATCACAAACAGCAGGAAGCCCAGTGCAAACAAGGTGGAGAGGTGGAAATCGGCTGCCTCACCGAATTCATTGGCAAGCAACGATGCAATGGACGTGCCGTTGGAGAACAGCGATTTCGGCAAGCGTGTCGCGTTGCCGATCACAAAGGTCACCGCCATGGTCTCCCCCAGTGCACGACCCATTCCCAGCATGATGCCGCCAATAACGCCCTTTTGGGTGTAGGGCCACACGATCTTGCGAACCACTTCCCAGGTCGTACACCCGAGACCGTAGGCTGATTCCCGCAGAATCGCGGGGACAATCTCGAACACATCGCGCATCACGGCAGCGATGAAAGGCAGGACCATGAATGCGAGAATAATGCCAGCCGTCAGTATGCCAAGGCCGGTTGGCGCGCCGCCTACCAGGGTTCCGACGATGGGAATACCTCCGAGCAGTTCCTTGGCTGGAATCTGTACATAGTCGGCAAACAGCGGCGCAAACACAAACAGGCCGAACATGCCGAAAATGATGGACGGAACCGCGGCCAGCAGTTCGATAGCCGTTCCCAGGGGACGACGGAGCCAGGCTGGGCAGGTCTCGGTCAGAAACAGGGCAATGCCGAAGGCCAGCGGAACGGCCAGCAACATTGCAATCGCAGCGCTGACCAAGGTACCGACGATCGCGATGGCTGCGCCGAACTCCTCATTGACTACGTCCCATTCGACTCGCCACACGAAAGGCAGCCCAAACTTCTGGAATGCGGGCCACGCATTGACGAAGAGGGAAACGAGAATACCTGCCAGTGCTACCAGCACCAACAGAGAAAAACCTTGGGTCACGCGATGAAAGATCGCGTCTTCGATGCGTTGGCGTCTTGCTATGGATTCCATGCCGGGATTATCAACCTCTGAAGCTGTGATGGTTGCTGCCGGCGAATGCATGGTGGTTCCAAGACTCATGGCGATGCCCACTTTCAGTTGGTCCCCTGACGGGAAGGCTGTGGCCTGACTCGCATCTCTGTCTGCTAAGTCGGGGCAAATCCTTCATCGGGACCGGAATTTTCGGGATACCTATAACAACGGAGCGGGTAGCAGGGCCATCCGAAGGGCCATCTGCTACCCGCAATCTCGCTAAAGCGGATATCAGTTGCTTGCGCCGATGGTGCTCCACACCTTGGTGCGGATTTCACCGACCAGGGAGTCAGGCAGTGGCACGTAGTCCAGATCGGTAGCCAGCTGCTTACCGCTCTTGAAAGCCCAATCGAAGAACTTCAGCACCTCATCCGACTGCGCCTTGTCTTCGGGCTTCTTGTACATCAGGATGAACGATGCAGTGGTGATTGGCCAGCTCTGTGCACCCTTGGCATTCACCATGGAGGCACCCATGCCAGGAGCAGAGTTCCAGTCCACACCAGCAGCAGCCGCAGCAAAGGTCTTGTCGTCAGGAGAGACGTAGTTGCCGTCGGCGTTTTTCAACATCAGGTAAGGGATGTTGTTCTTCTTGGCGTATGCATATTCCACATAGCCCAGAGCACCCTTGAGGCGGCTGACGTTGGCGGACACGCCTTCGTTGCCCTTGCCACCCATGGCCGATTCTGCAGGCCACTTGACCGATTTGTTGGTACCGACAGTGTCAGCCCACTCTTTGCTCACCGACGAAAGATAGTCGGTGAAGTTGTAGGTTGTTCCTGAGCCATCTGCACGGTGAACGATGGTCACAGCAGTCGCAGGCAACTTTTTGCCAGGATTCAGCGCGGCCAGCTTGGGGTCGTTCCACATGGTGATCTTGCCCATGAACATGTCGGCCAAAGTCGCGCCATCGATGCGCAGCTCGCCGGCTTTGAACCCTTCCAGATTGAACACAGGCACCGTGCCACCAATGATGGCAGGGAACTGGGCCAGACCGATTTCTTCCAGGTCCTTGCCCTTCATGGGTGCCTCAGAAGCACCGAAGGTCACAGTCTTGGCTTTGATCTGTTTGATACCGCCGGAG
>JBNKNN010000099.1:0-6280 GCA_050293865.1 Hydrogenophaga sp.
ACAAAGTGCTCAAGAAAGGCGATATCGTCAATGTGGATGTGACGGTCATCAAGGATGGTTGGTTTGGCGACACCAGCCGAATGTTCCTGATCGGTGGAGAGGAAGCCGCCAGCATCCAGGCCAAGCGACTTTGCAAAGTCACGTTCGAAGCGATGTGGAAAGGCATTGAAGTCGTGCGTCCGGGCGCGCGTCTGGGCGATATCGGTCACGTGATCCAAACATTTGCTGAAGGCGCCGGTTTTTCCGTGGTTCGGGAGTTCTGTGGCCACGGCATCGGGCAAAAGTTCCACGAGGAGCCGCAGGTTCTGCACTACGGCAAGCCGGGAACGCTGACTGAACTCAAGCCGGGCATGATCTTCACCATTGAACCGATGATCAACGCTGGCAAGCGCGATATCAAGGAGATGAACGACGGCTGGACCATTGCCACCCGCGACCGTTCGCTTTCTGCGCAATGGGAGCACACGGTTCTCGTGACCGAGACCGGCTACGAGGTCCTGACTGTGTCGCAGGGCACACCACCTCCTCCAGCATTCATTGCAGTCGCGTCTGAATCGGGGGCTTGATGGATTTGGCCGCCAACGCAGAGCCGGTTGTTCTCGACGTCGGCGATCTCCGCTCAAGCCATCGCGAAGCCAAGGCCAGACTACTGGAGAAACTCAAGGCCCCCAGTTTCAACACCAGGGGCATCATGGCCACGCTGCGCGAGTTGGCCAGTGTCACAGACAAGACCCTGCGCAATTTGTGGCAGCGAGCAGGCCTGCCCAACGGCTTTGCCTTGGTGGCCGTGGGAGGTTACGGGCGCGGGGAATTGTTCCCTTATTCTGATGTGGACGTGCTTGTTCTCATGCCCGACGGCACGTCACTTGACGACGGCTCCCCCACCGCCAACGCCATCAAGCCTCGACTTGAGGCGTTCATTGGCGCCTGCTGGGACCTCGGTCTGGACATCGGTTCAAGCGTTCGCACTGCTGCCGAGTGCCTTGACGAGGCATCGCGGGACATCACCATTCAGACAGCTCTTGTCGAACGGCGCCTGATCGCAGGTTCCAAGGCCGCGTTTCAGGACGTCAGCGCCCGGCTGGACAAGGCCATGGACCCCAAGGCGTTCTTCACCGCCAAGATGCTGGAGATGCGCCAGCGGCACAACAAGTACGAGAACACTGCCTACGCACTGGAGCCGAACTGCAAGGAATCGCCAGGCGGTCTGCGGGATCTGCAGATCATTCTGTGGGTCGCTCGCGCTGCAGGCCTGGGTCACTCATGGGACGATCTGGAGCGTCATGATGTGGCCAATGCGCGCGAGGTGCGCCAGGCCCGCGCCAATGAGGCCATGCTGAGCCTGATCCGAGCCCGGTTGCACGTCACGGCTGGCCGCCGTGAGGACAGGCTCGTCTTCGACTTGCAGACTGCTCTGGCTGAAGCACTTGGACTGAAGGCAACGCCGGTCAAAGGAGGCAGAGCAACCAGCCGTGGGGCAAGGCGGGCCAGCGAATTGCTGATGAAGCGCTACTACTGGGCCGCCAAGGCTGTGCGCCAGTTGAGTCGGATATTGCTGCTCAACATCGAGGACGCCATATATGCCGATACGGATGCATTGAGTGAGCCCACGGGCAAGTTGCGCCCACTGAATGAGCGATTCTTTGAAAAGGCGGGCATGCTTGAGGTGTCGAGCGACGACCTGTACGAGCGCCATCCTCACGCCATACTCGAGACCTTCCACCTGTACCAGACAACATTGGGCATCAAAGGGTTGTCTGCCAGGACCTTGCGCGCGCTATACAACGCGCGCCCGCTCATGAATGCGGCATTTCGTGCCGACCCTGTCAACAGGGCGATGTTCATGAGGATATTGCGTGAACCCGAAGGCATCACGCACGCTTTCCGGCTGATGAATCAGACGTCTGTGCTCGGCCGCTACCTGTGGGCGTTCCGAAACACGGTCGGTCAAATGCAACACGATCTGTTCCACGTGTACACAGTGGATCAGCACATTCTGATGGTGTTGCGCAACGTGAGGCGGTTCTTCATTGCCGAACACTCTCACGAATACCCGTTCTGCTCCCAGCTGGCCGCTGGCTGGGACAAGCCCTGGATCTTGTACGCTGCAGCCCTCTTCCACGACATCGGCAAAGGCCGCGGAGGGGACCACTCCGAAATAGGCGCCCGTGAGGTGCGCAGCTTCTGTCGTCAGCACGGTGTGGCCAAGGAAGATGCTCAGCTCATCGAGTTTCTGGTCGCAGAGCACCTGACCATGAGCCACGTCGCTCAGAAGCAGGATTTGAGCGATCCGGATGTCATAGAGTCCTTTGCCCGGCGCATTGGCAGCGAACGAAAACTGACAGGGCTGTATCTGCTGACGGTTGCAGATATCCGAGGCACCAGCCCCAAGGTCTGGAATGGCTGGAAGGCGAAGCTGCTGGAAGACCTCTACAAGTACTCCCTCCGTGTATTGGGTGGCGGGGCACCTGACCCCATGGCCATGGTGGAGGGGCGAAAGATCGAAGCCATCACGCGATTGGCTCTTCACTCACTGCCAGCGCGCGCCCATGAAGCTCTGTGGGATACCCTGGATGTCAGCTATTTCATGCGGCACCCGGCAGACGACATTGCTTGGCATACCCGCGTTCTGAGCAAAGAGCTCTCTCGCCGAGCTGCCGAGAAATCCACACGGGAGAACACGACGGCGGAAGTGGCTCAGGCCATCCACGACGGAGACTCCCCACCCATCGTGAGCGCCCGCCCCTCCCCGGATGGAGACGGACTGCAAGTGCTGGTGTACTCGTGCGACAAGCCCGAGCTGTTTGCCCGCATATGCAACTACTTTGACCGTTCGGATTTCTGCATCATCGATGCGCGCATTCACACCACCAAAGATGGCAATGCGCTCGATTCCTTTGAAATCGTGGCGCCCGACTTGGAAGAGCACTACCGCTCACTGGTCACCATGGTGGAAAAGGACTTGTACGACAGCCTGAAAGACACCGGGCAACTGCCAAACCCGGTCAAGGGACGGCTGTCTCGTCGGGTCAAGAGCTTTCCGGTCACGCCGCGAGTTGATCTGCGTCCCGACGAAAAGGGCCAACGTTGGGTGCTCAGTATCTCTGCCAGTGACCGTGCCGGATTGCTCTACAGCATTGCTCGCGTCATGGCCAACCACGAAATCAGCGTGGAACTGGCCAAGATCTCCACCCTGGGCGAGCGTGCAGAAGACACCTTCCTCGTCAGTGGACGCAGCCTGCAGGTGAACAAACAGCAGATAGCGTTTGAAACCGAATTGCTGGAAGCGATCAAGGACTGACGGAACGGGTCTGGCCAAGAGCCAGAAAGAAGGGCAGCTTCGGCTGCCCTTTTTCTTTCTCGGTGGCTTCTGTCAAACCGCCGATTCGCTCGGCAGCGCTGCTACAACGGGCGCCTCGTGCTTTGGAAACACGCGCCGATAGCCACGGAGCAGCCCGGCAGCCACGTCGTCAACGATGGTGTACACCGCCGGAATCACGAGCAGGCTCAGGAAGGTGGAGGTCATCAGGCCACCGATCACGGCCACAGCCATTGGTGAGCGGAAGCTGCTGTCGGCAGCACTCCAACCTGCTGCAATCGGCAACATACCCGCCGTCATGGCAATAGTGGTCATGACAATGGGGCGTGCGCGCTTGCGGCAAGCATCCAGAATGGCGTCGTATCGGCTTAAACCATGCTCGCGCCGCGCCTCAATCGCGTACTCCACCAGCAGAATCGAGTTTTTGGTGGCGACGCCCATCAGCATCACCAGTCCAATCAAAGACGGCATGGAGAACGCCTTGTCGGTGATCAACAAAGCCACAAAGGCGCCGCCCAGCGATAGTGGAAGCGCAGCCAGAATCGTGAAGGGATGGAAGAAGGCCTTGAACAGCAACACCAACACAATGTAGATGCACAGGAGGCCAGTCAGCATGGCCAGGCCAAAGCTGGCAAAGAGCTCGCCCTGAACCTCGGCGTCACCCACTTCTCTGACGCTCACGCCCGCGGGCAAGTTCTTGATGGACGGCAGCTCAGAGACCTGCGTTTTCAAGTCACCCAGTGCGATGCCGGCCAACTCCACCTCAAAGTTGATGTTCCGCGAACGGTCATAGCGATCGATAACCGCAGGGCCACCGCCGAAGGACAGATCAGCCACCTGGCCCAGCATCACCGGGCCTTTGGCTCCCGGCACCGCCAGGCGACGCAGCACGTCCAAGTCTTCCCGGGCTTTGGGATCAAGCTTGACCACAATCGGAATCTGTCGTTGCGGAAGGTTCAGTTTTGGCAGCGCGGCGTCATAGTCGCCTACCGTCGCCACACGCAAGGTGTCGGCGATGGCGGCACTGGTCACGCCCAGGTCTGCTGCTCTCGCCAGATCAGGACGCACGTAGATTTCCGTGCGCACCAGTGCGGCCGTCGACTGGACGCTACCGACGCCATCAATCGTCCGTAGATCCTTTTCAATGGCTCGCGCTGCCACTTGCAAGGCATTGGGTTCATTGCCCGTGATGGTCAGGATGTACTTCTCACCCGAACCGCCCAGGCCGACCTTGTAACGCGCCCCTGGAAGCTGCGCCATCACGGTGCGAATGTCGTTCTCGATGACTTGCTTGCGCGGTCTTTCCCCGCGCTTGGTCAGCTGGATCGTCAAGGCCGCCTTTCGTGACTCGGCCGCGCCTTGCGGAGCAAAGGGGTCTGCGCCTGCGGAGCCGGAGCCAATCGTGGTGTAGACCGATTCCACATGGTTGACGCCAGCCACCAATTGGCGTGCCCGCTCCGCTGCCTTGACGGTTTGACTCAAGGTGCTGCCAGGGGGCAACTCCATGTAGACCTGCGTCTGGGAATTGTCATCGGCCGGAATGAATCCCTGTGGGAGCAAGGGAATCAACATCACCGAGCCCACAAAGAAGAAAACCGCCCCTGCCATGGTGAGCCAGCGATGGCGAAGACACCAAGCCGCCCAGCGCGTGTAGGTGTGAATCCAGCCTGGTTCATCCTGATTCGTCCCCCAACGCCACATGGCGTTGAACAGCTTGTTGCTGCGCGCCCAGCCTGGCTCGTCCTTCTCAGTCACAAACGGCTTGAGGATGTACGCGGCCATCATGGGCGTGAGCATCCGGGCGACCACCAGCGAGGCAAACACAGCGAGTGATGCCGTCCAGCCGAACTGCTTGAAGAACTTGCCTGGGATACCTGCCATGAAGGCGGTCGGCAGGAACACGGCAATCAGACTGAAGGTAGTGGCAATCACCGCCATACCGATTTCATCGGCGGCCTCCATCGCTGCCTGGTACGGCGATTTGCCCATGCGCATGTGGCGAACAATGTTTTCCACTTCCACAATGGCGTCGTCAACCAAAATGCCGATCACCAACGACATGGCGAGCAAAGTCACCACGTTGATGGAGAAGCCCATGTATTGCATGCCGATGAAGGCAGGAATGGCGGACAAGGGCAGCGCCACAGCAGAGACGATCGTCGCACGCAGATCCCGCAGGAACAACCAGACCACCAAAACAGCCAACAACGCTCCCTCGTACAGCAAGGTCATGGAGGCATTGAAGTCTTCCTCCACTGGCGTCACAAAGTCAAAGGATTCAGTGATCTTCAGATCAGACCGAGAGGCTTGCAGCTCCTTGAGCTTTTCCCGAACACCCTGGCCTACTTCCACCTCACTGGCGCCGCGACTCCGAGCGACCTCGAAACCCACCACGGGCTTGCCATCCAGAAAGGCAGCAGCCGTAGGCTCGGCAATGGTGTCCCTCACATCTGCCACCTGATCAAGGCGAAGGCTGCGACCATCTGGCAGAGCCACCTGAATGGCCGCAATGTCCTGGGCCGACTGCATGGCCGACAAAGTGCGCAACGGCTGCTGGCTGCCTCCAAGATCGGCGCGTCCGCCCGCACTCTCAATCTGTACACGAGCCAACTGCCGTGAGATATCGGCTGCGGTCGCGCCCAAGGCCTGAAGCTTCAACGGGTCGAGAAGGATCTGGACCTCTCGGTCCACGCCGCCCACTCGATTGACGGCACCGACGCCACGCACCGACAACAGCAATTTTGCGATGTCATTGTCCACAAACCAGGAAATGGCCTCATCGTCCATCCGCTCCGAGGTGACCGTGTAGGCCAGTACTGGGCCGCCGGCCAACTCGATCTTGTTGACGATCGGTTCATTCAGATCCGTCGGCAGATCGCCGCGGATCTTGGCCACGGCAGAGCGAACATCGTCCAGCGCTTCCTGGGTGTTCTTCTCGATCCGAAACTCAGCGGTGATGGA
>JBNKNN010000100.1:0-19847 GCA_050293865.1 Hydrogenophaga sp.
AAATCCCGACATCAGGGCGGTGATGTCGGCCATGGCCAGACCGGGTTCATCTGCGCCACCAACCAGCGGCTCGCGCACCGGCGCCATTTGCACGCGCAGCAACCTGCCGGTCTCCGTTGTAGAGACGAACTGGGAAGAAGGACGCTCAGCCCCTTTCCTCACCTGGTGTTGCACGCTCTCCAGGGCATGTGCCACCAGCGATCGCTCCAAGGCGCTGTAGATGGAGCGGCCCAGACCAATCAACTCGGCTCCACCCGCCACACCGGGCGCCTGAGAGAGCCCCCTGAACAACTCCCTTGCCTTGGGGTTGTACAGCAGGATGCGGCCATCCAGATTGCACACCACCACACTTTGCGAGAGCTCCGCCATCAATGCGGCCAACCGCGTCCGCTCACGATCAATTCGCGCTGCCGACTGCGCGACACGCTCGTCCATCTCACGCCGCAAGGCCTCGCGCTGACCTACCAGTTGGTTGAACAGCTTGGCAAGTTCCTTGGTTTCAACGTTGCCTTTGGGCGTCAGTTCACGAACCACGTCGGTCTTGAGCAACACCTGGGCCTCCTCGGCCAATTGCACCGAGGGAGTGACCCAGTGATCAAACCATCGTTTGAGGCCCCAACCAATGGCTGCCATGCCACCGCCCCAGGTCAGTGAAATCAGCGCCAGACGGGATCCCAGCAACTGCGAGACCCTGTCACGATCTGCCGCGTCCAAGGTCGATCCGACCAAAGCAATGGTGACCAAAAGCCATAGTACCGAAAGCACGGCTGCAGCAGCGAGGAGCCACCACAGTCGCTTGTCTGTCTTCTGTTGTTTGCTCATGCCTCCTCCGGCCCTTTTTGGCGTGCGGGCGAACAGCCGCATACGTACTCAATATGCTGGCGCATACACCCGTGGTCGGCACTGACCCAAGTCAAACTGGCGCATGGTGTCGCTCCGAATGAGCGGGCCGCCGGCCTGTTGCACTCATTCTCCGCCTCCCACTGACCATGGCCTTACGTAGCCATGGCAAAGAAGCAATACCCAAGCCTCAGAGGCTATAGGTGGAGGGGCAAGGGCTAAGGGGTAAAGGCGACAAGCAAAGACCCCAAACAAAAACAAGCGGCTGGTGTCACCACCAGCCGCTTACCCAAACCGAATCAGTATCCGGACACCAGTCCGGGCCGGTCGATTTCAATCCATAGGGAATCTGTCAGGCTTTGCCGGCACCGCTCTTGTCTGCCAGCAGCTGCCAGGTATCGAGCACTGTGTCGGGGTTGAGCGAGATCGAACTGATGCCCTGCTCTCGCAGCCATTCGGCAAAATCCGGGTGGTCGCTCGGGCCCTGACCGCAAATTCCGACGTACTTGTTCTCGGAGCGGCACGCTTTGATGACCCCTTCGAGCAGCGCCTTCACAGCGGGGTCGCGCTCATCAAAGTCCTGCGCGAGAAGCTCCAGGCCGGAGTCGCGATCCAGGCCAAGGGTGAGCTGGGTCAGATCATTGGAGCCGATGGAGAAGCCGTCAAAGAATTGCAGGAATTGGTGGGCCAGCACAGCATTGCTCGGGATCTCGCACATCATGATCAGCTTGAGCTCGTTCTCGCCGCGCTTGAGCCCGTACTTGGCCAGCAAATCCACCACCTTCTCAGCTTGGTTGAGGGTACGGACAAAGGGCACCATCACCTGCACATTGGTCAAGCCCATGTCTTCGCGAACACGCTTGAGTGCTTCACATTCCATGGCGAAGGCCTCTCCGAAATCCTCGCTGATGTAGCGCGCTGCACCGCGGAAACCCAGCATCGGGTTCTCTTCGTCCGGCTCGTAACGGCTGCCGCCAACCAGCTTGCGGTATTCGTTTGACTTGAAGTCCGAGAGGCGAACAATGACAGGCTTGGGCCAAAACGCGGCGGCAATGGTGGCCACGCCTTCGGCCACCTTGTCCACATAGAAGGCTCGCGGAGAGGCATGACCACGGGCCACGGATTCGACGGCCTTTTTCAAATCGGCGTCGATGTTCGGGTAGTCCAGAATGGCTTTGGGGTGCACACCAATGTTGTTGTTGATGATGAACTCCAGTCGCGCCAAGCCGACGCCACCATTGGGAATCTGCGCGAAATCGAATGCCAGTTGGGGGTTGCCCACGTTCATCATGACCTTGACATCCAGCTCCGGCATGTCGCCGCGCTGCACTTCGGTCACTTCCATCTCAAGCAGGCCGTCGTAGATGTGGCCGGTATCACCCTCGGCGCAGCTCACGGTCACCAGCGTGCCGTCCTTGAGGGTGCTGGTGGCATCGCCACACCCCACAACCGCAGGAATGCCCAGCTCGCGGGCAATGATGGCAGCATGGCAGGTGCGGCCGCCACGGTTGGTGACAATAGCGCTGGCGCGCTTCATCACGGGCTCCCAGTTTGGGTCGGTCATGTCCGTGACCAGCACGTCACCGGCTTGAACCTTGTCCATTTCGCTGATGTTGTGCACCAGGCGAACCGGGCCAGTGCCAATCTTCTGGCCAATGGCCCGGCCTTCGGCCAGCACGGCGCCCTTGCCCTTGAGCTTGTAGCGCAGCTCCTTGCCACCGGCCTGACTCTTGACCGTCTCAGGGCGGGCCTGAAGGATGTAGAGTTGCCCGTCGGTGCCATCCTTGCCCCACTCGATGTCCATTGGGCGGCCATAATGCTTCTCGATCACCATGGCATAGCGAGCCAGCTGCTCCACTTCGTCGTCCGTCAACGAATAGCGGTTACGCATTTCCGTGGGCACATCCACCGTCTTGACCAGTTGACCGGAAGCAGCCTTTTCCTCATCGGAACTGAAGACCATTTCAATGAGCTTGGAGCCCAGGTTGCGACGAATCAAGGCACGGTTCCCCGCCTCCAGCATCGGCTTGTGGACATAAAACTCGTCAGGGTTGACAGCTCCCTGGACCACAGTCTCCCCAAGGCCGTAGCTGGAAGTGATGAAGACCACGTCTTCAAAACCGCTTTCGGTATCAATGGTGAACATGACGCCAGCGGCCCCCTTGTCGGAGCGAACCATGCGCTGGATACCGGCAGACAGCGCCACCTCATGGTGCGCAAAACCCTTATGGACGCGGTAGCTGATGGCGCGGTCGTTGTACAGGCTGGCGAATACTTCCTTGATTTTCTCCAGGACGTGTTCTATGCCCACCACGTTGAGGAAGGTTTCCTGCTGACCCGCAAAAGAGGCGTCGGGCAGATCTTCGGCCGTGGCTGAGCTACGCACAGCGAAAGACGCCTGGTCGTTGCCTTCGCACAAAGTGGAGAAGGCCTCTCGAATAGCCTGCTCAAGGTCAGCGGGAAACGGTTGTTGCTCGACCATGGCACGAATCTCGGCACCCGCTTCGGCCAGGGCACGAACGTCTTCGGTGTCGAGTGCAGCCAAACGAGCGTTGATACGCTCATCCAGCTTGTCGTTCTTGAGAAAATCGCGGAACGCGTGGGCCGTGGTTGCAAAACCGGTCGGCACCTTCACGCCTTCGGGCAATTGGGAGATCATCTCGCCGAGGCTGGCGTTCTTACCGCCGACCGACTCGACGTCAGACATTCTCAGCTTTTCAAAGGGGACGACCAGATCGGTGGCCGAAAAGAGGTTGGACATGGATAGACTCCGCTCAAGTTAAAAAACCGGGGAACCATGCGGCCAGGCCAACGATTCGTTGTTCTGTTATGGGTTGGAGGCAACGCATGAAAGAAAAGATCGGGTGGATCGAGTCGAATTCTGTACAGAGTGGCACTTGAGTGCAGTCGGGAACCCGTGGGGGGAGTCGGCCGAACTTGCATAATGCCATACGGACGCCCGGCCGGCGCCTGACACACCTGCATTGTAGGGGGTCCGGTCGCCCTTCACGGCCCGATACCCTTACTCGGCCACTCTCACGCAGCTCTCAATAGCCCATGTCCAACCGCACCGCCTATTTTGTCTCCGACGGCACCGGCATCACGGCCGAAACCTTTGGCAGCGCCATCCTGGCCCAATTCGAAACCTCGTTGAGAAAGGCAAGATTGCCATTTCTGAACAGCGTCGACCAAGCCCACCAAGCCGTGCGCCAGATCAATCACACGGCCTCAGTGGAAGGCAAGCGTCCACTGGTGTTCATGACTGTGGTCAACCCGGAGGTGCTTGAGGTTTTCAAGAAGAGTTGCAAGGGCATGATGATCGACATGCTCGACACCTTCGTCAAACCGCTGGAAGAAGAGTTGGGCATCAAGTCCAACCACCGCGTGGGTCGGTTCTCCGACGTATCGAAAAGCCGGGAATACCACGACCGCATTGAAGCCATTGATTTTGCTCTCAGCCACGACGACGGACAAAGCAACCGAGACCTGCAAAGCTCGGATGTCATTCTGGTGGGCGTGAGCCGAAGCGGCAAGACCCCTACTTCGCTCTACCTGGCCATGCAACACGGCCTCAAAGCTTCAAACTACCCGTTGATCCCGGAGGACTTCGAGCGCCGCAAGCTCCCACCGGCCATCGTGCCCTTTCGCAAGAAGTTGTTCGGCCTGACCATTGCCCCCGAGCGCCTGTCCGAAATTCGAAACGAACGCCGGCCAAACTCGCGCTACGCCAGCTTGCAAAATTGTCGTGAGGAGGTGTCTGCAGCCGAGGCCATGATGCGACGCGAAGGCATTCGCTGTCTGTCCACAACCCACAAATCGATTGAAGAAATTTCAGCCACTATCTTGCAAGAAATTCAACCATCGCATTGATCCACAAGTTGCTATTTCCACAACCGTTTCAGCTCATACCCATCAAAGTAGAAATGCCGACCAGAAGGTCGGCATTTTTTTGGCGCTTGATCGCTGCTCTCAGCGCTGTGACGGTTCCTTGGCTTCAGCCGTCTTTTTTTTGCCTGTGGTGAACCCGTGGGCCTGCCTGCCGAGCGCAAATGAGGCGAAAAGCTTCACCCACAAGGTGATGCCTGCTGTGGCAATCCAGTCTTCACGGGCCATGGCCTGGAAGCCAAGAACCGACACCAGCACCCCCGCGAGAATGATGCCCCCAACAAGGTTGATGGCCATCTCGTAAGGGGCGTACTTCTCAGCATTCGGAGGAGGAACGCCACGCTTGAGCGCCACTTCGGAAAAGTCGCGCTTGAACAGGATCTTGTAGGCGCGACGGAGCCAGACAAAGCTGACGGGGATCAGTGCCAGCAGGAATATCCAGTTCAGGAAAAAGATGTCAAGGCTCCACATGGGTGCTTTCTATTCGAAGATAAACGGACCGGCTCCAACAGCGCACGGACATCGCCCCTATTGTCTCAATAAAGTCTCAATAAAAAACCCCACCGGTTGCCCGGTGGGGTTGGGCGTCTCAAACGGACCGCTTGCGCCGCCCATTCAATCCCAGGTCAATCAGTGACCGGTGGCAGCGCCTGCACCCTTGGGCACACGCACACTCTCGACCAGCTCTTGAATGTGAGCTGGAACCGGAGCACTCATCTTGCTCACGATGATGGCCACGGCGAAGTTGACGATGGCGCCAACCGTACCGAAGGCTTCAGGTGTGATGCCGAAGAAGGAGTTGGCACCGCCAATCATGTCAAGGTAATCCGTGCCCTTGATGAACAGGATACCTTTGTGTGCGAACACGTAAAACAGTGTCACAAACAAGCCGGACAGCATGCCGGCGATGGCACCCTTGTCAGAGACGGACTTGCTGAAGATACCCATCATGATGGCAGGGAAGATGGTCGATGCAGCAATACCGAAGGCCAGAGCCACCGTACCGGCCGCGAAGCCCGGAGGATTCAGACCCAGGTAACCAGCGACCACAATCGCCACGGCCATGGAGATCTTGCCGGCCATCAGTTCACCCTTTTCGCTGATGTCAGGGTTGATGGCACCCTTGATCAGGTCGTGGGAGATGGCAGAAGAGATCGCCAGCAGCAGACCAGCAGCAGTGGACAGAGCAGCAGCCAGACCACCAGCAGCCACCAGTGCGATCACCCAGTTCGGCAGCAGCGCGATTTCAGGGTTGGCCAGCACCATGATGTCGGCGTTGACGGTCAGCTCGTTGCCCTTCCAGCCAGCGGCTTCTGCCTTGCCCTTGGTGATTTCATTGCCGGTCTTGTCGTTGTAGTACTGGACACGACCATCGCCGTTCTTGTCTTCCCACTTGAGCAGACCAGTTTCTTCCCAACGCTTCATCCACGCCGGACGCTCTTCGTACACGAGGCTGGCGTCAGCGGCAAACAGGTCACCATTGGCTTTCACTGCTTCAGCGTTCACACCAATAGAACCTGACTCTGTTTTGACCAGACCCACGGCGGAGTTGACCGTACCGATGAGGTTCAGCTTGGCCATGGCGCCCACAGCAGGTGCGGTGGTGTACAGCAAAGCGATGAACACCAAGGCCCAGCCAGCAGAAGCACGGGCATCAGCCACCTTCGGCACCGTGAAGAAGCGAACGATCACGTGTGGCAGACCTGCCGTACCGATCATCAGCGAAACGGTGTAGAAGAACATGTTCAGCTTGGAACCTGCCACATTGGTGGTGTACTCACCAAAGCCGAGGTCCTTGGCCACCATGTCGAGCTTGTCGAGCAAGCTCACGTCGGTACCAAGCATGTTGCCGCCCAGGCCCATTTGAGGGAACAGGTTGCCGGTCAGGTTCAGGGAGATGAAGAAGGCAGGCACCAGGTAAGCCAGAATCAGCACGCAGTACTGAGCCACCTGGGTGTAGGTGATGCCTTTCATGCCGCCGAACACGGCGTAAGCGAACACGATACCCATGCCAAGGTAGATACCCATTTCCTTGGTCACGCCCAGGAAGCGCGCGAAGGTCACGCCCACACCGACCATCTGGCCAATGATGTACGTGAGGGAGGCCACCAGCAGGCAGATCACGGCCACGTTGCGAGCCGCCTTCGAGTAGTAGCGGTCACCCACGAATTCCGGCACCGTGAACTTGCCGAACTTGCGCAGGTAGGGTGCCAGCAACATGGCCAGCAGCACGTAGCCACCGGTCCAGCCCATCAGGAACACCGATGCGCCGTAGCCGAGGTTGGCGATCAGACCCGCCATGGAGATGAAGGAAGCGGCCGACATCCAGTCAGCAGCCGTTGCCATGCCGTTGGTGACAGGGTGAACGCCACCGCCAGCGACATAGAACTCGGAGGTGCTGCCCGCACGAGCCCAGAAAGCAATGCCGAGGTACAGCGCGAAGCTGGCACCCACGACAATATAGGTTAGGGTTTGAAGATCCATTTTGTATTCGTCCTATCCGGTATCAGTCTTCGCTCATGCCGTACTTACGATCAATGGCACCCATGCTCTTGGCGTACCAGAAGATCAGTGCGATGAACACGTAGATGGAGCCTTGCTGCGCGAACCAGAACCCAAGCGGATAACCGCCGAGCTTGATTCCGTTGAGCACGTCTACCAGCACGATGCCGGCGAGATACGACACCACGAACCACACGACCAGAATTTTGGTCAGCAGTCCCAGCGTCGCAGACCAGTAGGCCTTTGCATTGCTTTCGCTTGTCATGAAAGTCATCTCCTCGAGTGATGCTTTTTCCGTGTGGTCAACGGATGCCGACCACGCTTCTTGCATGCCCCACCATTTCGGCTTTTTGGCATTACGGGGGCGACTGTGAGAGCCCTTGCTTACAGAAAAATTGCGGCGAGTACCCCCAGAGACAAAACCTAGGGAAAGCACTTAGCAAGTTCTTGATCCTGAAATTTTTTCTTCGGGATTACCCTGCAAAAGAACCTCTGCATGACCCGCGCCGTGCGCGCCGTGGACTTTGCGCCAAAGAGACGCAAAGCACGAATGCCAAGGCGCGCCTGGACAGCTTGCCTGCACTCGAAACGAAGCACATCGCCCGCGAAGCCGCGGCCCGTGACGGGTTCGGGCCCAAAAAGGTGTCTGCCGCACCTGTTGGCTTGCGTGTACCGCTGGGCACACGATGCGCCAAGCAGGCACGACATCCATTCCGTTTTGACTTCCAACGTGCATGGCGGAGGTTATGCAGAGCATCCTTAAGTCGCAGCAAATGCATAAAAAAAGAGGGCCTGCAAAGGCCCTCTTCTGAAACAACGATTGGTCGAAACGTCACATTCCGGTCATGCAGATGCGGCCGCCGCTTCCTTTGCTGACGCCGCGACGGCTTCCGCGACGGGCTGCCGGATCAGGTAGTCGAACGCGCTGAGCGATGCCTTGGCGCCATCGCCTGCTGCGATCACGATCTGCTTGTAAGGCACCGTGGTGCAATCGCCTGCAGCGAACACGCCGTCGACATTGGTTTCACCCTTCGCATCCACCATGATTTCACCGAACTTGCTCAGCTCAACAGTGCCTTTGAGCCATTCGGTGTTGGGCACCAGGCCAATCTGCACAAACACGCCTTCCAGGGCCAGGTGGTGCTCCTGGCCGCTCGAACGATCCTTGAATGTCAGCCCGTTGACCTTACTGCCATCGCCGGTGATCTCCGTGGTCTGGGCGTTGACGTGGATCTCCACGTTGCTCAGGCTCTTGAGCTTGTTCACGAGAACCGCGTCGGCCTTGAGCTGATCGGCAAACTCGACGACCGTTACGTGGGCCACCACGCCTGCCAGATCGATTGCGGCCTCCACACCGGAATTGCCGCCGCCAATCACAGCGACTTTCTTGCCCTTGAACAGCGGACCGTCGCAGTGCGGGCAGTAAGCCACGCCCTTGTTCTTGTACTGCTCTTCGCCGGGGACATTGACGTTGCGCCAACGGGCGCCCGTTGACAGGATCACGCTTCGCGAGCGCAAGGCGCCGCCGTTCTCCATCTTCACCGTGACGAGGCCACCAGGCTGCTCTGGCCCCGTGAGTTCCGCAGCGCGCTGCATGTTCATGATGTCGACACCGTAGTGGCGCACCTGCTCTTCCAGCGCAGCGGCAAACTTGGGGCCATCGGTCTCGAGCACGGAGATGTAGTTCTCGATCGACATGGTGTCATTGACCTGACCGCCCATGCGCTCTGCCGCGATGCCTACGCGCAGGCCTTTGCGAGCTGCGTAAACGGCTGCTGCGGAACCAGCGGGGCCTCCACCAACGATGAGCACGTCGAATGCATCCTTGGCGTTGATTTTGGCTGCCTCGCGCTCGTCCGACTTGGTGTCGAGCTTGGCGACGATCTCTTCCACCGACATGCGTCCAGAAGTGAACATCTCGCCATTGAGAAACACCAGAGGAACCGCCATGATCTCGCGACGCTGCACTTCTTCCTGGAACATGCCGCCCTCAATCACCACGGTCTTGATGCGCGGGTTGACGATGGACATCAGCGACATCGCCTGCACAACGTCGGGGCAGTTGTGGCACGACAGGCTCATGTAGACCTCAAAGTTGAAGTCGCCGTCAAGTTCGCGAATGGTTTGCAGCGTTTCTTCGCTGACTTTCGGTGGATGGCCACCCGTCCACAGCAAGGCCAGGACCAGAGAGGTGAACTCGTGGCCGAGCGGAATGCCGGCAAACCGCACGCCATCGGTGCTTCCTTCTTTCGCAATCACGAATGAAGGCTTGCGCTCATCGTTGCCAGCATCGCTGAAGCTGACCTTGTCCGACAGACTGGCGATCTGCTCCAGCAACTGGCGCATGTCAGCCGAGCCTTCACTGCTGTCGAGCGAGGCGATCAATCGAATCGGCTGACGCAGATTCTGCAAGTAGGTTTGCAGTTGGGTACTCATGGTGGCGTCAAGCATGGGGTTCTCCTTTTGGGCGGACAAAAATCAAGGTTGGAAGTTCAACCAGTGCCGCTGTTGCATGGGCCTGCCATTTGACGAGCCCATGGGGCAGCGGGGCTGCCTGAGGCAAAGGACCGTTGTCCTTTGGACTCGGACACCTCGGGTGAGGGGTCCGAGGCATGTAGTGGGATCAGATCTTGCCGACCAGGTCCAGCGAAGGTGCCAGTGTCTTGGCGCCTTCGTTCCACTTGGCTGGGCAGACCTCATTCGGGTGGGCAGCCACATACTGGGCGGCCTTGAGCTTGCGCAGGGTCTCGCTCACGTCACGCGCAATCGCGTTGTCGTGCACTTCCATGGTCTTGATCACGCCATCGGGGTTGACGATGAACGTACCGCGCAAAGCCAGACCTTCTTCCGCGATGTGGACGTCAAAGGCATTCGTCAGCTGATGGGTCGGATCGCCGATCAGCGGGAACTTGGCCTTGCCCACAGCTGGGGAAGTCTCGTGCCACACCTTGTGCGAGAAGTGGGTGTCGGTGGTCACGATGTAGACCTCGGCACCAGCTTTTTGGAACTCGGCGTAGTTGTCAGCAGCGTCTTCAACTTCGGTAGGGCAGTTGAAGGTGAAAGCAGCAGGCATGAAGATGAGGACAGACCACTTGCCCTTCAGGTTGGCTTCAGTCACTTCGACGAAGTTGCCGTTGTGGAAGGCCTGGACTTTGAAGGGTTGAACTTCGGTATTGATCAGAGACATGAGTCTTACTCTCTTTCTTTCCTAGCTAGGGTTGATGGAAATTCGCGGGCGCCCCTTTTTGCGACGCCACGTTGATAATGATAGATCACATCTATCAATTGTAGATATTGATAGTTTTTATCCGATCCATAGTAATTTCCAACGAGCGACAGAATGTGACACGCCACAGAGGTTGTGTAATAATATTCATTCGCATTTAGCCAGCCACAACCAGCGAATTGCCCCGGTTGCAGCCAGCCGACAACCTGTCCAACTGACTAGCAACCATGACCATTCAAGATCGTCGTCGTCCGGGCCCTCCCGCGCCGCACAAAGCCCTGCCACAGAATTTCTCGGCTCGCCCGTCGCTGGCTGTTCCGCTGGGTGCGGCCCTCCTCGCAGGTTCACTCGGCCATGCCATGGCCCAGGAAGCCACGGCCACCCGGCCCCAGAGCGACAACACTCTCTCGACCGTTGTGGTGCGAGAGAAAGCAGAGACAGCTCAAGGACGAGACAGCCTCAAAGCCGAGACCACCTCCATCGGTCGCGGAGCCAAGTCTTTGCGTGATGTCCCTCAGTCGGTCACTGTCGTCACGGAGAAGCTGATCGACGACCGTCATCTGGACACCGTCAAAGAGGCCTTGAAGAACACCGCAGGCATAACCTTTCAGGCTGCCGAGGGAGGCGAAGAAGACATCCGCTTGCGCGGCTTTGCCTTGCAATCAACCGGTGACCTGTTCATCGACGGTATGCGCGACCCCGCCATTTATGACCGCGACACTTTCAATCTGGACCGAATGGAAGTCCTGCGAGGGTCAGCGTCGATGATGTTTGGGCGAGGATCGACTGGCGGCGCCGTCAACCAGGTCAGCAAGACGCCTCAGCTCATGGACGAGAGTCAGATTGACTTGACCTTGGGCAACCACAAGTACGTGCGAATGACGGGTGACTTCAATGTGCGCACTTCGGATTCAGCGGGCGTGCGAATCAACGCCATGGTCACCAAGGCCGACAACAACGGTGCAGGCTCGAGGATCGACAAGCGGGGTCTCGCTGCGGCCTACCGGTGGGGGATAGGGGAACGTGATGAGTTTCAGGCCAGCCTGTACCACCTCGAAAACGACAACGGCATCAACTACGGCATGCCATACGTTGCCCCCTCGGAAGGGTCGGCCAGCCGATCGCTGCTGCCGCTCGACCCCGATACGTATTACGGCGCTGCAAGCGACTACAACCATGGAAGCGCCGACATCGTGGGCTTTGACCACAAGCACCGCTTTGACCACGACAGCGAGCTGACCACCAAGCTCCGAATTGGACACTTCGAGCGAGATCAACGCGCCGGCGCCATCCGAATATGTCAGGAGGGCATCAGTCGCCGAACAGGTCTCGTGACCAATGTCGGCTGCCCGACCAGCGTCACACTGGATAACTTTGGCGCGGGCACAGCGCTGACACGAGGCACTCACCTGAAGGTCCAGGACATGGACATTGCCCAAATCCAGAGCGACTTCACCAAGAAGTTCAACGCCTTGGGCTTCAAGCACGATTTGATCGCCGGGGTCGACGCCACGCGCGAGAAGCGCACGGTATACGCAGCGCGTTCCGCGGCTCAAGGGGGCGTCGATCTGGCCAAGCCGAATACCCTCGTCGGTACACCTGATGACGGGGCACGAGTAAACGAGAGCGCGCGCCGGTTCCGCGTTGGCAATCAGTATGTCGCACAAGGCCTGGGAGCGTTTGTCCAAGACACCGTGGAAGTGGCACCGCATTGGAAAGTGGTTGGTGGCATACGATACGACCATCTGAGAGGTGACTACGACATCCACTCCATCCCTGATGACGCCAGTGGCCCAGCCTCAACGCAAAGCTACCGTATGAAGGTCTCTGAGTGGAGTCCACGCGTCGGCTTGCTGTATCAGCCCACGCCTTTGCTGTCATTCCACGCGTCCGCGGGCACCTCTTTCAACACTTCCGGCGACTCATACTCGCTGGGCGCGGACAACGTGGATACGCCGCCGGAGAAGAGCGCCAACGTAGAGCTTGGCGCAAAGATCGACTCGGCTGACAAGCGTTTCAGCTCCAGGTTGGCGCTGTTCCACTCGACCAAGTACAACGAACGCAACACCGATCCGGACCGGCCTGTGACGACACTCTCAGGCAAACGCCATGTGGCAGGCGTAGAGCTCGATTTTGCCGGGCGACTCAACTCCCGATGGGAAGTGTTCGCATCCTACATGTGGATGCCCGTCGCCAGAGTCGACAAAGCCGCCCCATGCCCGGTCGAAGGTCGGTGTGCGCAAGGCACGCCAGGCGAACGCCCTGGGGACCGTCCTGCGCTCACGCCCAAGCACAGCGGTACGGTCTGGACCACCTACCAGTTCACGCCCAGGTTGCGGGTGGGCGCCGGCCTCAACTTCAGAAGCAAACAAAGCCCGACCCGGGTGGAATGGCAGGTGCCAGGCTACGTCACGGCAGACCTGATGGCGGAATACGCGCTCGACTTCGAGCGTTGGATCATCAAAGCCAACCTGACCAACGTGACCAACAAGCTCTACGGCGATCAGCTCTACCCGGGTCACTACGTTCCGGGCGCGGGCCGCCAGCTGCAGGTCACTGCCAGCCTGAAGTTCTGATGGGACACCCACCGAGTGGAGCCTCTCTCTGCCGGATGAACCGTTGCGCCCCTGGGCGCAACGGCTTCTGACCAAAGGCTCAGGAAACCACCTCCAGGCCCCTACCCTGGAAGCATTCGGGCCGATCCAAAAAATGCTACTTCAACTCCCTCAACTGCTCTTCCCTTCACGCTTGGAAGCCATTCGCCAAACGCTGGAGAACGCGCCGTGGGAGCCAGGTCTGCACAGCGCAGGCCCGCAGGCTCGCTCCGTCAAAAACAATGAGCAACTGCCCCACGACTGCCCTCAGGCCCACTTCGTTCAGCGCGAAATTCTCTCCGCGCTGGATCAGTCTCACACCTTCTTCAGTGCTGCATTGCCGCTGAAGGTCTTTACGCCCAGAGTCAACCGCTACGCTGACTCGACCAACGCCTATGGACCGCACGTCGACAACGCCGTTCGGCTCAAACCAACATCAGCGGGCGGAGTGGAGCGCATTCGAACAGACCTGTCTTGCACCGTGTTTCTCAACTCGCCAGAGGAATACGAAGGAGGCGAATTGGTGATCCACGATACCTACGGTCATCACCAGGTAAAACTCCAGGCGGGCGATGCTGTTCTCTACCCTGGCACGAGCCTCCATGAGGTCAGGCCAGTCACGCAAGGCCAGCGACTCGCATGCTTCTTCTGGATTCAAAGCTTGGTGCGCCACTCCGAGCAGCGCCGGATGCTCTATGCCCTAGACACCTCCATCGTTGACCTTCGCGTCAAACTGGGAGAGTGCCAGGAGACGGTGGCGCTCACCGGCGTTTATCACAACCTGCTGCGCCAATGGTCCGAAACATGACGTCCGCCACCCGCCCGACTGCCATGCCGAGCAGCCTCGCAGACCACGAAAAGCAGGCCTGCACAAAAGTGGACCCTGCGGTCTTCGCTTACTTGCAAGGCGGCGCAGCCCACGAAAACACGCTGCGACAGAACCTTCAAGCCTGGAGAGATATCCGACTCAGGCCACGTGTACTCAACACGCCCGATGCAGTTGATCTCTCGGTCAATATCAATGGACGGAGACTCGCACACCCTGTGCTTCTGGCACCTACCGCCTACCACGCACTGGCGCACCCCGAGGCCGAACTGGCGACCGCTCTGGCAGCATCCGCCATGGAAGCAGGTCTGGTGCTCAGCGCCCAGTCCAGCACCGACCTGGAGGCCGTGGCACACCACTTCATTTCCCCGCCTTCCTCTGCCCATCCACCTTTGTGGTTTCAGTTGTACTGGCTTGGCGATCGCGGGGCCATGCTCGCCCTGACGCAGCGAGCCGCCGCCGCAGGTTTTGACGGACTGGTGCTGACGGTAGACGCCCCGGTCCAGGGCGTTCGAGACTCGGAACGTCGCGCCGGTTATGTTCACCCTTCCGACATGGGCGCGGCCAACCTGCCAGCCAATGCCTTCCACCCAGGTGGTGCACGGCCGGTCGCGGGCGACAACAGCATTCAAGCCTTGCTGGCAATGGCCCCGAAGTGGGACGATGTGCATTGGCTCATCCAGCACGCAGGTCTACCCGTTTGGGTCAAAGGCATCACCCACGAGGCCGACGCCCTGCTCGCTGCCGACGCTGGCGCCGCGGGAGTCATGGTATCCAACCATGGTGGCCGCGTGCTGGACACCATGCTGCCAACCGCTGAAGTTTTGCCTGTCGTTGTCAACGCGCTGGGAGGCTGTTGCCCTGTGATTGTCGACGGGGGTATTCGGCGTGGCACCGACATACTCAAGGCGCTCGCTTTGGGGGCATCTGCTGTGATGGTGGGACGCCCAGTACTGCATGGCCTGACCAATGCTGGCGCCCATGGCGTCGCACATGTGCTCAGGCTCTTGCTCGATGAGCTGTTGATCACCATGGCACTGTGTGGGTGCGGCTCAGCTCGCTGCATCACATCGGACTTACTGGTGCAGAGGTAGCGCACGCAAGAATTTTTTCATCCGTTTACGGAGCAATTTATTGAATGCGACTGATTCTCATTTATAATCCTTCCATATCGTCATCACCAAGGTGGCGGTCTCAAACCTTCAACTCAGCAACACTTGACCGGAGCGCTCCATGGCATTGAACACCCTTCTGACGCTCGTCGCCGCATTGCTTGCCGTCTGGCTGGCCACCGGTTGGGTGCTTTTGAGCGATTGACCGGTCAGCCCACGTCCCAAGCCCGCCATGACGAACGCCTACACTATTCGCACCCGCGTGCCCGAGTCGATCTTCGGCACGTCGCGAGTACCCCAGTTCGCCCTGACACCCGAGAGCCGAGTGATTCCACGCATAGCCATTGTCGCGATCGTTCTGTCGCTGCACGCCCTTGCACTATGGGGGCTACAGGCTGGCTTCGCGAACCATAGAAGCCAGAGAGTGGTTCCCGTGACCGTCGAGGCGGCAATGATCATTGCCGACGAGCCTGAACCACAGCCAGCACCTCCGGCTCCTGAACCACCCAAGGCGCAAGCCGCCAAACCCCAGGCAGCGCCCAGACCAGCACGCACCGTCGCGAAGGACACAAGGCCGGCTGCCCCCCCTCCTCAGGCGGATGAGGCGTCCAAGCCAAGCCCTGAAGTGGTGGATGACCCAGCCAATGCCATGGAGACCTCGTCTCAGCCGTCGGCCGAGTCAAGCCGTGCGGACCTGCCAGCCTCGACAACAAGCCCAGACCCAATGCCCGTATCGGGCGAACCAACTGACGCTGCTCCGGCCATTGTCGAGCTGCCAACCGAGAACGCCAACTATTTACACAACCCCAAGCCCAGGTATCCGTCCATGTCCAAGCGCCTTGGCGAACAAGGCATCGTGGAAATTCGCGTCTTCATCGACGTCAGCGGCCAAGCATCCCAGGCAAGCATTGTCAAATCCAGCGGCTTTTTCCGTCTGGACGAAGCGGGCCTCCAAGCTGCCAGCAGCTGGCGCTACGTTCCCGGCCGTCGCGGCGGCGTACCAGAAGCCATGTGGTATGTCGTCCCGATACGCTTCGAGCTCGACCCTTGACTGACGCCCTGGCTTGACCATCATCACTTTCGAACCTTCCTTTATTTCTCCCTTCAGAACTCTCATGAACCCCGAAACTGCCAGTGCCGGAATCCTGCACGTATGGATCCAAGGCGATGCCGTGACTCGAGCGGTCGCCATTCTCTTGCTGCTGATGTCCCTGACCACATGGACCATCATTGGCCTCAAGGTGCTTAGCCAGCGGGCACATCGACGCCAGGCAGCACAGTGCGAAAGCTTCTGGCACTCTGGCGACTTTGCCGTGGCCGTCGACAAGCTGGGACCACACGAGCTCAACCCTTTCCGCGACCTGGCCCTGCAGGGGCGGGAAGCTACTCGGCACATCCTTCACCAGGACGGAGCCAGCGTGCCTCAACTGCACGACAAGCTCAACCTCAGTGATTGGGTTGAACGCACTTTGCGTAACAGCGTGGACGACTTCACCGCACGCGCTCAGGGCGGCCTCACGGTACTCGCCTCCATCGCCTCAACCGCGCCTTTCGTGGGCTTGTTTGGCACCGTCTGGGGCATCTATCACGCGTTGATTGGCATCGGCCAGGCAGGCCAGGTCGGTATCGACCAGGTGGCCGGCCCTGTCGGCGAGGCGCTCATCATGACGGCCATGGGGCTGGCCGTGGCCATTCCGGCAGTGCTTGGCTACAACGTCCTGGTTCGAGGCAACAAATTTGTGATGCACCGCCTCAACCGATTCGCCAATGACCTCCTCGCCTATTTCGTGACTGGCGGGCGCGTCACTGCCGCCGCTGGCGAGGCAAGGGTGCTGCCCATGAAGAAAGCCTGAGGCGAACCATGGCCATTGGAGCGCAGGAAGACAACGACACCATGCTCAGCGAGATCAACATGATTCCGTTCATTGACGTCATGCTGGTCTTGCTGATCATCTTCATCATCACTGTCCCGGTGATCAAGCACTCGGTCAACCTTGAATTGCCTGAAGCCAACAGCCAACCGCTGCCGCCCGAAGTCAAAAGCATCCAGCTCGCCATCGACGCACAGGGTCAGTATTTCTGGGATGACGTTGCCCTGACGGAAGACGAACTGAGCAGCCGGCTGCAAGCCGCTGCGCAGGCGGCGCCCCAGCCGACGCTTCATATCCGTGGCGACAAAGCCGTGTGATACGAATTCGTGGCCCAGGCCATAGCCCGTCCACCACAGGCAAGTTTTCGCCAGATCGGATTTGTCACTGAAGCCAGTCCAGCGAAACAACCTTGAGCAACGCAAAGGAGTCACCCATGTCCGCTTCGACATCACTCGACTTTCCGGGGCACGAGCCACACGCCCAAGCGGCCATGCCGCCGCCTGAGTCGCCGGCACCGCAGTTGAGCAGTCACGCCGTTCTGCAAGGACATAAATCCGTCCTTATTGAGCACAACGGTGCCAACTACCGCCTGCAGACCACACGCCAGGGCAAGCTGATCCTCACCAAATAGGATCGCATCCCGGCACGCTACAACGTTTTTCATCGTGGGGCGACACGCTGCAGTGCTTACCGTCACTGCCTTGTCGTTTTGGGCCAGCCAAAGCGCTCTGGAAGCGATTCCAGAAGTGCTGGTAGCCACGCCATTTTTTCCCACTCTCTGACCACTGCGAAATATTGCGGCACCCCCCATTCGACGGGTACCGCGATGAACCACCACTCCCTAAGCTTGAGCCTTCAGTCAATAAACGACCGGAGGTCATATGGAGTTTTCAGTCCCACGCTTGGCGGCACAGTCGACCGCCTGGGCCAGCGTCTCGCTGTTGGTGTCAGCATGTGCGGTGGACACCACGGGCATCCCGTACCGAACCAACGGCCACGTCTGGGACGTCGACTGCATGGTGCGATATGAAGGCATGGAGGCCTCAGGGCCGGAGCCCCAGTATGTCGAGGTCGACTTCACGGTACAGACCCAGTACTGCGCACGGGACGGCGATACGGTTGATCACAATGCACGCCAGCAGGCCGCTTGCCAGACCCGGCTTGACCTCCTCATCCCCGAGATCACCTCTCACATTCAACCCGACTCGCTGAGGTCCGAAGTCCGGGGCTATGCCAATGCCACACAAACCGCCTCGACCTGCAGGGACAGCACGGAATCTGGTGACGTGGGGTCGGGCAGCAGCGGGCTCATCAGCACCCCCGACAGCGGCACCTGGATGCTCCATGATCCGACCGGCTCCGGCATCAGCGATCAACCTTCTGCATCGACGCTTGGAAAAGTTACCGCGAGTAGCGTCATGGCCTCTGCCGAGTTTCCGCTGGGCTGGCGCCACGGACGCACCCAGGCGACAGGCTTCACGCAGATGGATTGGGCTACGTGCAAAGACAACGAGATTTGCGGCCTAGTCTTCCGATACGCAAGCCTCGACATTGAGGACTTTCGTATCGAGCGCCCCTGGCCGACAAGAGATATTCCCGTCGCAGACACCCACCTAAGCACAGTGAGCAACCATTTCGCATACGTGCAACCCGATGGCAGCTTTGCGTTTCGTGGCATAAAGGCGGTGACAGAGGCGCGCATTGATGGAGAAGAAGTCCATCTGCTGAGCGACGGTGAAGTTGAAATCGAAGGCAAGTTCAGTGAGTTTCACAACGAAGACGAAAAAGCGGGCCCGCGCAAGATCGACCTGACGGTGCAAGGCCGGCTCGACAGCAAACTGGCTGTGGATGCCTCCGCCATCCTGGCCGTCGAGCGCTTCCCCGCTGGCTTGCGCCTGGAAGTGGCACCGAACTGCATGACGGCCAAGCCGCCCACAGCTGCGGAGCCGAACCCGATGCCCAAGCTTGGCGAGTGCGGCTATCAGCAACGCCAGCACGAATGGCATTTCGACAAGCTTGATGTGGACACCTACAGAGTACGCCAGCACCCGTATAACCGCTGCCTCTACATCAACCCAATGGATGCCAAGCTGCCCGAAAGCCCGCTGCACTTCGCGAAGTGTTCTGACTCTCGCTACCAGCAATGGGTGCTGAAATCGAACGGTCTGGTGCTCAACCCGGCGACCGGCAAATGCCTGAGCGCCAAGCCTGACCCGGACCTGGTCCTGACCAACGAGGTCAAAGCCGTCTCATGCCCCAGCAAGCCATGGCCGTCCGAGCGCTGGAAGCTGACCAACCTGCGTTTGCCGAAGCCCGCCTATTGACATATTGAGCTATTGACACCCAAGGCGCCCCCACTGTGGCAGCTACTCAAAGTGGAGGACAACACCCCCCATTCGGCGGGTACCCCCTTCGGCGGTCGGGGCTTAGGCTCGAATTTTAGATCACCAAATGGCCGGAGGGAACATGGCAAACCGAACACTTGGCACAAGCCTGCACATGGCGAAATGGGGTGGATTTGCGCTCGTGGTATCGGCTTGTGCAGTTGAGACGACGGGTGTGTTGCCCGCAGCGTATCACTACGAAGTCGAGTGCGAGGCGCGCTATGGCTATCAAACGACTGACGGTATCGATGCAGAATCTATACTGCCCATCACCACGGGCTACTGCGTGGCACTCGACCGCGACGTCTTCGTTGACCACAATATCCTCAGAACAAGTGCCTGCGCCATCGCCACCAACGCTGATGTACAGCGGTACGAAATCCCTGAGGCTCGGCCTGCGTCTGTCACACTCATCGAGTTCGCCCCAAAGACCCCATATTTGACTGGCTTGGACTGTGTTCCTGGAACATTCGGCTCGATCAGCGACGGCTTGAGCGATGGCGACGAGATCGGCTCCAACTCCAGCGGGCTGAGTGCCCCTCGGCTGACCGTCTCCCCCGATGGCAGCACCTGGATGCTGAATGACCCCGAGGGACAATCCGACAAC
>JBNKNN010000101.1:0-5707 GCA_050293865.1 Hydrogenophaga sp.
TCTTGGAGCAGAACCAATTGTTGCCCCCAGTACCCGCGTGGCATTGTCGGGCCGCATTGATGAAGTATGCGCCGAACTCGACCGGCTCGCCGCACTGGAGAATGCCTTGCTTCCTCAAGCGGCCTGACAACCGCTGGCTCAGTCCTCCTTTCGCAGTTGCCCTGCCGAAGCCATATGCACATGGCCTCGCACCCGGGCTTCCTGGCCCGTCATCCCACGAGGTTGGCGGGCATTTTTGCTTTTGCCTCGCTGTCAGGTATCGCCCGAATACTGCTCACCATGCGGCCAAAGCGATGGGCATTGATGGAGCAGGCACAATATAGGGATGAACATCGTGATTCTGGATGACTATCAAGACGCCGTACGCAAGCTCCAATGCGCAGAGAAGCTGGAGCCGTATCCAGCCAAAGTCTTCACCAACACAGTCAAAGGTGTTGGACAGTTATCGGTTCGCCTCCGGGACGCAGACATCCTGGTGTTGATCCGCGATCGAACACCTGTGACCAAGCAGCTCATCGAAAAACTGCCCCGGCTAAAGATGATCGCGCAAACAGGAAAGGTCGGCGACCACATTGACATCAATGCCTGCACAGCTAAGGGGGTTGCTGTGAGCGAGGGTGTCAGTTCACCGGTCGCCGCCGCTGAGCTTACCTGGGCTCTCATCATGGCGTCGATGCGGCGCATCCCACAGTATGTGTCCAGCCTCAAGCACGGTGCATGGCAACAGTCGGGATTGAAGACCGCCTCAATGCCGGCCAACTTCGGCTTGGGAATGGTGTTGCAGGGTAAAACCCTTGGCGTCTGGAGCTATGGCCAGATTGGCCGCATGGTGGCGGGCTACGGAAAAGCTTTTGGCATGACTGTGCGGATATGGGGCAGCGAAGAAGCCCGTGCACGCGCTGCTGCCGATGGCTACGACATCGCTTCCAGCCGCGAAGATTTGTTCGAATCTGCCGATGTGTTGAGTTTGCACCTGCGCCTGGGATCCACCAGTGCAGGTTGTGTGACGCTAGACGATCTCTCGCGCATGAAGCGCACCGCCTTGCTGGTGAATACCTCTCGAGCGGAGGTCATTCAACCCGAAGCTCTGCTGGCGGCCCTCAACAGAGGCCGGCCTGGCATGGCAGCCATTGATGTATTTGAATCCGAACCCATCCTTCAGGGACATGCACTTCTTCGACTGGAAAACTGCGTGTGTACCCCCCACATCGGCTATGTGGAACAAGACCACTACGAACGCTTGTTCAATTCTGCGTTCGACAATGTGGTGAACTTTATCAAGGGCACGCCAACCAATGTCGTGAATCCCGGCGCGTTGCAGGTCCGGCGCTGAACAGATCGAAAGTGGGCCAACGCCCCTTCTGCCTCGCCATTCCGCAAAAGAAAAGCTCTCCAATGGGAGAGCTTTTCTTTTTGGCAAGGCCAGGTCAACAAATCGTTCAACTGTGAGCACGGAGAGTGCTGAGCATCACCAGGTGCTCAGGACTTCTTGCCCTCATCGTCTGGCAGCGAACCAAGATCCAGCACTTCGAAGTCGATCAGATTGCCCCTACCCTGCGCCTCTTCCTTGGCGATGTCCGAAGTGGAGCGGACAGGCGGATCGACCTGTTCTGGCAAAGAGTCCTCGAATTCGGCATCTCTGATCATTTTGTCCAGATCGATGTCCAGCCCCAACTTGGTTGAGGCGGGCAAAATGCCCATGGGCTCAGTGACCCGGTCGGCCATGCCATCGACGCGCTTTCCGGCCGCTTTGAGCGGCTTGATCGCGGTGTGCTCAAAGTCGTTCTCTGGTGGCACCGAGTCAGACGCATCGTGTCTGACGATTTCTTTGGCCATCGCGTGCAGCAGCAACAGCTCTCGATAGGCTTCCAGCTCGAACACTTCCCCACCAGTGTCCGCAGGGTCACGGAAGATGGATTGTTCAATCACTTCCAAAACCTTGCGCTGCGGCCAGAGCGCCTGGATCCGGCTGAAAGCCGTTTCGTAGTCCGCCAAACCGTGACTGCCAGTCGAATAGTCGTCGAACGCTGGGGCGCCTGCATTGAACTGGCGATTGAACTCGTCACGCAGGTATTCGTAGTCGCTGCGGCGGTCGAGATCATGATAGATCTTCAGCAGATCGAGAAACGCCAACGGACTGGGTTCGCTGCTCTCGTTGAGGTGGTTCTCCAGAACTTCTGCTGCCTTGTCCGGTTCACCGAGGGACAGGAAGAAATCGGTTTGCTGCTGGATGTCGAACAGCTCTTCCGTCGCCATTGAACGGGCGGCAGCAACATTCGGTCCGTCCTCGCGCAGCCTGGAATTGCGAGGCGCCGGAGGCAGGTCGTCCAATGAAGCCAAATCGTCAATCGAATCGTACTCATCAAGAGCTTGCAGCTCTTGATCATCGTCAAGATCGAGATCGAGTTCGCGCAGGGAGGCTCCAGTGGCTGGAGAGCGGGCAGCAGCCTTGCCGGCAGGCTTGCCCTCATACCAGAAGGGCTCTGCATCGCCCGGCACCTCTCCTTCATGACGGCGACGCCACATCAGCACCAGGCCGGCGAGTGTCAGCAACAAGAGTCCACCAAGAACGTACGCCGCGTAGCGATAGCTCCGGTTTTCACTCGCTTGCGACTTGAGCGCCTCAATCGTGGCTTGATTGGAAGCTTCCTGTTCGCGCAACCCTTTGGCTTCTGCTTCCAGAACGGCCAGCTTCTGGGCGTCACGCATGACGTCTTCAGGCGAGGCATTGATTGCTTTCCACAATCTCGCCGCCGCTTCTCGTGCTTCGGGCGTGGTAGCAGGACTGCTGAGAAGCTCGGTTGAAAGCCGCAGCACCGGATCTCGATCAATTCCCAAATTGATGTCGACTGGCTCGAGCGTCAAACGTGGCCCCGCCGCCGGTGAAGGCTCAGGTTTTCGAACCACGCTGCGCGAGGGCGAAGCACGACCCGATTCAGGCGCTTTCCCCGAACTGGAAACTACCGACCGGCGCGAATTGCGGCTCGCCAAGGCCTTCTGGGATTGCGGCGTTGGCGCTGCCGAAGCATTGTTGCCATCTTGAGGGCGAGCGGCTTCCGCGGCACGCGTGCTCTGAGCTCCTGGTAAATCGCTTGTCTCTACGGAGGCGGAAGGCACGTTTGACGCCTGGGCCGCTCGCGCTGAACCAGCCGGCGAGCCAGCCTTGTCCGCAGCCACAACGTCTGGGGCGGGGTCTGCCAGCAGCACGTAACGGCGTGAAAAAGGGGCCGAGCAACCTACCGTCAACTCGATCGTCACAATGGGTTCGTTGACGAACCGGAAGGTCTGGATGCGAATGGACGGCTGCGCATCCGGGGTTGCCTGCTGCAAAGACGCCGAGATGTCTCCAGAGGGCACCATGGATTCGCCGAAATACACTAGGGGCTTGACGCACAACGTACCAGCACTGTCCTCTTCACCGAGAATGGCTTGCACGCGTATGTCCAGAGGATTGCCCAGCACTGCGCCTCCGCTGTGTCGACCCAAGGTCACCGCGGAGCTGCTTACCACGCTTGAAAGCAAAATACACCCTAGCCAGAGATGGCGCACTTCAGATTCCCCTCTCTCGTAATCCGGAACATTTTGTCATAGTTTTGGATGTTACCGGATTAAATAGTACTTTATTTATATGTTTAAGCACTTTTCTCGGGTCGCAGTCATTGGCGCAGGAGCCATGGGTCGCGGCATCGCCCAGGTCATGGCTCAGGCAGGTAGCACGGTCTTTCTTTATGACACCTCCGAAGGCGCCATTGAAGATGCGATCCAACACATTAACAAAATGTGGGAAAAAATGGCAAGCAAAGGCAATCTCCCCGCGGAGGCCGTTGCAGAACACGCACAACGGTTGCAACCTGCAGGCTCTCTTCATGCGCTCGCTGAATGCGACATGGTTGTCGAGGCCATTGTCGAGCGATTGGAAGCCAAGCAATCCGTATTCAACCAACTGGAAGCCATCGTGGGACCAGCGTGCGTACTGGCCACCAACACATCTTCTCTGTCGGTGACTGCGATTGCCGCGGCACTGAAGCACCCCGAGCGGGTGGTGGGCTACCATTTCTTCAATCCTGTTCCCGTGATGAAGCTTGTGGAGGTCGTGGCAGGCATCAAAACCGATCCGGCCATTTGCGAACGTCTGACCGAATACACGAAATCTTTCGGCCACACACCTGTATCGGCATCAGATACCCCCGGCTTTATTGTTAACCACGCGGGAAGAGGACTGACGACCGAAGCACTTCGAATTGTCGGTGAACAAGTTGCCGACTTCGTCACGGTCGACCGCATCGTGCGTGATCAGTTGGGATTCAAGATCGGCCCCTTCGAGCTGATGGATCTGACAGCACTGGATGTGTCCCACCCTGTCATGGAATCCATATACAGACAGTATTTCGACGAGCCAAGGTACCGGCCGTCGGTGATCACCGCGCAAAGAATGGCTGGCGGCTTGCTTGGCCGCAAAACGGGTGGAGGCTTTTACCCGTATGCAGATGGCAAAGCCGTACAGGCTGAGGAGCCCGCCCCACCCATGGTGACCAACAAGCCTCCTGTGTGGGTCTCTCCCAAGGCAGCCCGGCGAGCAGAGCTGTATCAACTGCTCAAAGACTTCGGAGTGGCCATCGAAACCGGACCCGCACCGTCTGAGAAAGCCTTGATTCTCGTGGCTCCTCTGGGCTTGGATGTGACCACCATTGCTGCCGTGGACCGACTGGACCCCACACGGACTGTCGGCATTGACATGATGCTCGACGATGCGGCAACGAAGCGCCGCGTTCTGGCCACCAATCCAGCCACACGCAGTGACATGAAAGCTGCCGCGCATAGCCTGTTTGCGTCGGACGGCAAGGCTGTGAGTGTCATTCGCGACAGCGGGGGGTTCGTTAGCCAACGCATACTCGGCCACATCATCAATATCGCGTCCGACATGTGCCAGCAAGGCATCTGCTCACCCAAGGATCTCGACCAGGCTGTCACGCTGGCTCTGGGTTATCCCGCTGGACCGCTGGCCCTGGGCGACGCGGTGGGTCCCGCCAGCGTTCTGGAGATCCTCTTCAACATGCAGACGGTGTACGGCGACCCGCGCTATCGCCCGTCCCCGTGGCTGCGCCGCCGTGGAGCATTGGGTCTGAGTCTCAGGCACGTTGAGACTTGACCTTAGACGCCAGACCACCCAGAGAATGTAGAACCTGCCCAGCAACGGAGACACACCCACCATGGCAGCAAGCCTCAAAAGCCACAGCGAAGGTCAGACCATGGTCTTGACCATTTCCAACCCTGACCACCGCAATGCACTCGGGCCCGAGATGTACGCCGCGGGCGTCGAGGCTCTCAATGCCGCCGAAAGCAATCCTGACGTGCGCAGCGTCGTCATTTGCGGCGATGGCGCACATTTCTGCTCAGGCGGCAATCTTCAGCGCCTGCTCGGCAATCGAGAAAAAAGACCTGAGATACAGGCTGCCAGCATCGACGGACTGCATGCCTGGATCGAGACAATTCGATCATCATCCAAACCGATCATTGCTGCAGTAGAAGGCGCATGCGCTGGCGCTGGCTTCTCATTGGCCCTGACCTGCGACCTGATTGTGGCTGCCCGCAATGCCGTGTTCGTCATGGCGTATAGCAACGTCGGGCTGTCGCCGGATGGTGGTGCTACGTGGAGCGTCCCTCATCTGCTTCCTCGTGCCACAGCCATGAGATTGCTGCTGCTCGG
>JBNKNN010000102.1:0-2802 GCA_050293865.1 Hydrogenophaga sp.
GGTAGTCAACATAAGCATGAGCAGGGGCCCAGAAGGATTGACCACCTTCTCTGGCCACCCACGCAGTGATGCGGGCAATAGCCTCGCTGCCACTGGCAGCGACCACGATGCGCTCATAGGCCACGCCGTGCAGTTCGGCCAGCGCTTGACGTACGAGCCTGGAAGCCGGGTCCGGGTAAGCCTTGGCATTCAGGCCATTCAACGCCTCCCGTATCAGCGGACATGGCCCCGCAGCATTCGCGTTGGTAGAGAAATCCCAGCGCACAGGTGCGCCACCATTCGGCCCGCCATGGATTCTGCGATCAAGTAGTTGCTTCGTGATGTGCATGGCGTCACCCCTTTGAAATCGCAATCGACAGTATCGCCACGGCAAGGCCAACGGTCGCGAGCCAGACAGCGCGCCCTGCCAGGGTGACTGCACGTTTCATGTCCTCTGCCGCGGGTACTCGCCCGCTGGCGTGCAAGGTGTACACGCCGGGCTTGCTCAGCGCAATGCCAACGCCCAGCGCCATGGCGCCCATGGTCCAGCCTCCATTGGGCGACGGTGTCAGTCGTGCCTGCTTTGCCAACCCCCGCATGGATACCGGTTGGCTCACCAGCCAAAGCAAGGCGGCCGTCAGCCGTGCAGGAATCCAGTTCAAGACATCGTCGGTCCGCGCAGCCCAATGGCCAGCATGGGTCCACACACGCCCCCCCCGCGCACCAAGGTAGCCCCACATGGCATCTGCCGTATTGGCCCAGCGGTAAATGACAGCACCGGGCAAGCCTGCCACGGCAAACCAGAAAAGCGGCGCCACCACGGAGTCGCACAAGTTCTCGGCCAGGGTCGAAATGGCTGCCGATCGCACACCGGGCGGGTCGAGATCCTCAACATCGCGGCTTACAAGCCAAGCCACGCGCTCGCGCCCGGCCTCCAGGGACGAAGACAAGGCATGCTCCACGGCGGCAGACTCATCCCGCAACATGCGCCATGCCAGCATGGGCTTAAGCAGCAAGGCCAATCCCAGGCATTGCCAGGCCCAGTGCTGTGTCACAAGCATGGCTTGCAGAAGGCATGCCGCCGCCAACCAAGGCACCAAGCCCAAGCTCCACGCCGCAAACCCTTTGCCCCACTGCACAACCTCTGGTGGAGATGAGTGATTCCCCTGCTCAGGCGCCACCCAGCACCCTAGCGCGTTTTGCAACTGCCCCATCCAAGCCACCGGATGCCAGCGGCTGGGCGGCTCGCCCCACAGGGCATCCACCGCCATGGCGCCAAACATAGCCGCACCCAACACCCAGGCCTGAGGCCAAAGCATGATCACCGGCTCGGCCAACACAGACACATCAGCCATTTCGTCAGGCGTGACCCTGCGAGGTGGTCATGCCAGCGCGGGCCAGCAATGACTGATCCGCTTCGACCTCGGCATTGCCGGTCACCAGCAGGCGGTCGCCGTAAAAGATGGAGTTGGCGCCCGCCAGGAAGCACAGCACTTGTGTCGAATCATCCATCTGCCGGCGCCCGGCAGAGAGCCTTACCTTGGCTTTGGGCATGGTGATGCGCGCCACGGCCACGGTGCGAACAAACTCCAGGGGGTCCAGGTCCTCTTCCTCGGCCAGCGGCGTGCCCGGCACCTTCACCAGCTGATTGATGGGTACAGACTCAGGGTACGGCGACAAGTTGGCCAACTGTGCAATCAGACCAGCACGCTGCTCCCGCGACTCGCCCATGCCCACGATGCCGCCGCTGCACACCTTCACACCCGCGTGACGAACGCTCTCCAGGGTGTCGAGCCGATCCTGATAGTCACGGGTACTGATAATCTCGCCGTACAGTTCGGGGGCTGTGTCCAGGTTGTGGTTGTAATAGTCCAGCCCCGCGTCGGCAAGGCGCCGGGCTTGCCCATTGCTGAGCATGCCTAGAGTGCAGCAGGCTTCCAGCCCCTCCTCCTTCACCACACGCACCAGTGCCTCCACTTTCTCGATGTCTCGGTCATTCGGAGCGCGCCAGGCAGCTCCCATGCAAAAGCGGGACGCGCCCGCGGCCTTTGCGCCCAGCACCGCTTCACGCACCATCTCGGGCGTCATCATTTTGGTCGCTTCCACGCCCGTTTCATGGTGAACCGATTGAGGGCAATAGCCGCAGTCTTCAGGGCAGCCGCCGGTCTTGATCGAAAGCAGGGTGGCCAGTTCCATGTGCTGCGGGTTATGGTTGGCGCGGTGCACCTCTTGCGCACGAAACATCAGCTCCGGCAGTGGCAAGTTCAGCAGTGCCTTCACCGCATCCCGACTCCATCGCTCTTCGCTTCCCTGAGCAGCTTCATGTGTCACACGGCGCGACACCGGGCCGCGCACCTTTTGCTCTGCAACATTCATTTCCAAAGGTGTTTCCTCCTTATGTGTATTCAAATGAGCCAGGACGGGGGTGTTACGGACGGGTCAGTCCTCAATGCCACGCTGCGCAGGAATACCTGCTTTGTAGGCGTGTTTGACCATCGTCATTTCCGTCACCGTGTCCGCCAGATCGATGATTTCCTGCGGGCAGCGGCGTCCGGTCAGGCACACGGTCACATCGCGCGGCCGGTCTTTCAGCGCTTGAAGAACGTCTTCAATTGGTAGCCATCCATAGATGAGCGGGTAGGTGATTTCGTCGAGCACCACCAGAAAATGCTCGCCATCCATGATGGCGGCCTTGGCGCGCTCCCATCCATCGCGCGCCAATTGCGCGGAATGATCCAGATCTTTGCTTTTCCAGCTGAATCCGTCCCCAAGTCCCTGGACAATCGGCCCCCACGCTCCGCCGCTGCGCGGGTCGCTGCCCCC
>JBNKNN010000103.1:0-16649 GCA_050293865.1 Hydrogenophaga sp.
CACGGTGGAGTTCGTCTATGACGCTGCCACCGGTCAGTTCTATTTCCTGGAAGTGAACACGCGTCTGCAGGTGGAACACGGCGTGACCGAACAGGTCACGGGTGTCGACCTGGTGGCCTGGATGGTGAAGCTGGCCGCCGGCGAACCGGGCGATCTCAGTGCCATGCAGCCCACGCCGCGAGGGGCTTCGATCCAGGTGCGCCTGTATGCCGAAGACCCGGCACGCGATTTTCAGCCCAGCGCCGGCCTGTTGACCGAAGTGGTGTTTCCGCAAAATGCCCGTGTCGATGGCTGGGTCGAGCGCGGCACTGAAGTGCCAGCCTGGTACGACCCCATGCTGGCCAAGCTCATCGTCACGGCCGATGACCGCGCGCAGGCGCTCGCCTTGCTTGCACAGGCGCTGGACGACACCCGTCTGGCCGGCATCGAAACCAACCTCGAATACCTGCGACAGGTCGTGCGCGACCCTGTGTTTCAGGAAGGCCGACAAGTTACGCGCTTCCTCAACACCTTCGCCTTCCACCCGGCCAGCATCGAGGTGATGGAGCCTGGTGTGCAGACCAGCGTGCAGGACTGGCCCGGCCGTATCGGCCACTGGGACGTGGGCGTGCCCCCCAGCGGCCCCATGGACGCCTATGCCCACCGCATGGCCAACCGGCTGGTCGGCAACGACGCTGATGCCGCTGCTCTGGAGATCACGCTGTCCGGCCCGACGCTGCGCTTTCGCACCAATGCCGTCATCGCCGTGACCGGCGCACCTGCCCCTGTCACCCTGGATGGCACCTCGGTCGCCATGTGGCAATCCCATGCGGTGAAGGCCGGCAGCGTGCTGGCCATCGGTCGCGCCACCGCCGGCTGCCGCATCAGCCTGGCCGTGGCGGGCGGCTTCGATGTGCCGCTGTACCTGGGCAGCCGATCCACCTTCACGCTCGGCCAGTTCGGTGGCCACGCCGGCCGCCACCTGCGGGCAGGCGATGTGCTGCACCTGAATGCGGGCGCAGCATCGGCATCGGCAAGCGACGCCAAGGCCGCACCGGATGCACTGGTGCCCACCTACAGCCACCATTGGGATATCGGGGTGCTGTACGGCCCGCACGGCGCACCCGACTTCTTCACTTCGCCCGACATCGACAGCTTCTTCAGTACCGACTGGGAGATCCACTACAACTCCAGCCGCACCGGTGTGCGCCTGATCGGACCCAAGCCCGAATGGGCCCGCAGCGACGGTGGCGAAGCCGGCCTTCACCCATCCAACATCCACGACAACGCCTACGCCATCGGTGCCATCGATTTCACTGGCGACATGCCCGTGATTCTTGGCCCCGACGGCCCCAGCCTGGGCGGCTTTGTCTGCCCCGCCGTGGTGGTGAATGCCGAGCTGTGGAAGCTGGGCCAGCTGCGCCCGGGTGATACGGTTCGCTTCCATCGCATGTCGATGGACGAAGCCCGCCAGCGCGACGTGCAGACCGACACCGCCCTGCAGACGCTGCAAGGCGCGCTGCCGACGGCACCCAGGGACGATGCCCTGGCCCACGCCACGCCCGTGATTCTGGAAGACCCCGCCCGGGAAAACGCCACCGACGGCAACAACGTGCCCGCCATGGTCGTGCGTCAGGCGGGCGACCGCTACCTGCTCGTCGAGTTCGGCCCCCTCGTGCTCGACATCGAATTGCGGCTGCGCGTGCATGTGCTCATGCAAGCCCTGCAGGCACGCATGGCCGAAGGCCGATTGCCCGGCATCGTCGACCTGACCCCTGGCATCCGTTCGCTGCAAGTGCATTTCGACCCCGCGCTGATCGACCGCCAGACGCTGATCGACGTGTTGGTGGAAGCCGAGGCTGCTCTGCCCTCCGTCGACGACATGGTGGTGCCCAGCCGCACGGTCTACCTCCCCCTGTCGTGGGACGACCCGCAAACCCGCCTGGCCATCGAGAAGTACATGCAGTCGGTGCGCCCTGACGCCCCCTGGTGCCCGAGCAACATCGAGTTCATCCGCCGCATCAACGGCCTGGACAGCATCGATGATGTGTTCCGCACGGTGTTCGAGGCCAGCTACCTGGTGCTGGGCCTGGGCGACGTGTACCTGGGCGCACCGGTGGCCACGCCGCTGGACCCACGCCACCGTCTGGTCACCACCAAGTACAACCCGGCCCGCACCTGGACACCGGAAAACGCTGTCGGCATCGGCGGCGCCTACCTGTGCGTCTACGGCATGGAAGGCCCCGGTGGCTACCAGTTTGTCGGTCGCACCCTGCAGATGTGGAACCGCTGGCGACACGGTGAGGCAGGCTCGGTGTTCGAGCAGCCGTGGCTGCTTCGATTCTTCGACCAGCTCCGCTTTGTGCCGGTGTCACAAGACGAGCTGTTGAAGATCCGCGCCGATTTCCCGCACGGCGGCTACGCCCTGCGCGTCGAAGACGGCGAGTTCAGCCTGCGGGAGTACCGCCATTTCCTTACCGAAGAAGCCAGCAGCATTGCTGCCTTCAAGGCGCAGCAGCAGGCCGCCTTTGTGGACGAGCGTGAACGCTGGGCTGCCGCCGGACAGGACGTGGTCGCCAGCGACGCCGACATTGCAGCAGCCGGCCCAGAGAGCGAACTCGATCTGCCCGACGGCGGCCGTGCCGTGGCCACCAGCGTGCCCGGCAGTGTGTGGAAGGTCGCCGTGGAAGAGGGCCAGCCTGTCAAGGCTGGCGACGTGTTGATGGTGATCGAGTCCATGAAGATGGAGTTCAGCCTGCTCGCCCCGGCTGACGCCATCGTTCACAAACTGATGTGCCAAGCCGGTGCACCCGTCGCGGCCGGCCAAAACGTGCTGGTCCTGATCGAGGAGGCGGTGGTGGCGTAACGTCGTTCACCCCAAGCCTTCACACCATTTGCATCAGCCCCCTTTCAGCGTCTTCGGAGTTATCCCATGACCCCAATCTCCCATCTGTCGTTTGATATCGCCAGTCTGCACGCTGCTTACGCCAGCGGCACCACCGTGCAAGCCGTTATCGCTGAAGCACTGAGCCGTGCCCGCGCCGACACGCACAAGGCCTTCATGCATGTGCTGAGCGACGACGAAGTCGCACCCTTTGTCGCCGCACTGGAAGGCAAACGTGCAACGGACCTCCCTTTGTATGGTCTGCCCTTCGTCATCAAGGACAACATCGACCTCGCCGGCATTCCCACCACGGCAGGCTGCCCCGAGTACGCCTACACCCCCGAGGCCAGTGCCTTCGTCGTGCAGCAACTCGTTGCAGCGGGAGCCGTTCCCATTGGCAAGGCCAACCTCGACCAGTTCGCCACCGGCCTCAACGGCACCCGTTCGCCCTACGGCGCCTGCGAGAACAGCTTCAACCCCGCGTTCGTCTCGGGCGGTTCCAGCTCCGGCTCGGCCGTGTCGGTGGCCATGGGCTACGCCAGCTTTTCGCTGGGCACCGACACCGCTGGCTCGGGCCGTGTGCCGGCCTCGTTCAACAACCTGATCGGCGTGAAGCCGACCCTGGGCCTGCTCTCGGCCACCGGCGTGGTGCCGGCGTGCCGTTCGGTCGATACAGTCTCCATCTTTGCCCTCACTGCCGCCGATGCGCAGGCCGTGCTCGCGGTGGCCTCGGCCGCCGACGGGCAGGACGCGTTCAGCCGCGCGGCTGAGCCGTTTGGCGTCGACTTTTCCAAAGGGCCGTTCCGCTTTGGCGTGCCGCGTGCTGTCGACCTGGCCTTCTTTGGCAACGAAGCTGCTTCCGAGCTGTTCACCGCCTCGGTTGAACGCCTGAAGTCGCTGGGCGGTACCGCCGTCGAGGTCGACCTCACGCCCTTCCTGGAAGCGGCCCGTCTGCTGTATGAAGGCCCCTGGGTGGCCGAGCGCTATGTCGCCATCCAGGACTTCATCGAAGCCCGGCCAGAAGCTGTGTTCCCGCCCGTGCGCACCATTGTCCAGGGGGGTAAAGCCAAGACAGCTGCAGACGCGTTTGCGGCTAGCTACCGCCTCAAGGCCCTCAAGAAAGTTTGCGATGCGGTGTGGGCCGACATCGACTGCCTGCTCACCCCCACTGCGGGCACGATCTACAAGATCGCCGACATGCAGTCCAACCCTATTCAGCTCAACTCCAACCTGGGCTACTACACCAACTTCATGAACCTGCTGGACTACAGCGCGGTGGCGGTGCCAGCCGGCATCCAGGCCGGTGGCGAGGCCAAAGACCTGCCCTGGGGCGTCACGCTGGCAGCGCCTGCATTCAAGGATGTGCCCTTGTTGCGCCTGGCGGACCGTTTCCACCGTGCACAGCCAGCGCTCTCACTCGGCGCCACCCCCAAATCACTGACAGACACGCCCGCCATTGGCGCGCTGCCAGCCACCACCACCCACGCCGCCGGCACCATCCCCGTGGCGGTGTGTGGCGCACACCTGAGCGGCCTGCCACTCAATTGGCAACTCACCCAGCGCGGTGCCCGCCTGCTCGCCAAGGTGACGTCATCACCCGACTACCGGTTCTATGCGCTGGCCGGTGGCCCGGTGCAGCGCCCGGGCATGGTCAGGGTCAGCACCGGTGGCGCCGCCATCGACATGGAGGTGTGGGAAGTGCCCGCTGAACACTTTGGCAGCTTTGTGGCCGGCATCCCGGCACCACTGGGCATCGGCAAGGTGCAACTGGCCGACGGCAGCTGGGTCCCCGGCTTCGTCTGCGAAGCCATCGGCATGGAAGGCGCCACCGACATCACGTCGTTTGGCAGCTGGCGGGCCTGGATGGCGTCTCAAGCGCCCGCCAAAGCATCGACCTGATGGTCGCGAGTCACAGCGAGGCCCGGCGTTGATCAAGCAATGCAGCGCGATCAACGCTGGCGGCCACCATGTCGCGGTCTGCATCGCTGACACCCATGCGTGCAAAATGTGCAGCCCAGCCGTCCACCACCCGGGCCACTTGCCGAACCAGAGCTGCGGCGCGATCCTTTGAGATGGCGTATTCGCTCAACTGGGTCAGCGCATTGTCCAGGCTGGATTCAGACCCTCGCGCACCAACCACCATGGCCTGGTAGCCTAGGTTTTGCAACGAAGGCACCACGTCGTACGCTGGCGTGAGAGCGTAGTAACCGTCCAGCGCCAGACGCACGCTGTGGTTGCGCTCGTGGTCGTCGGTGTTGTCCATCAAGATGTTGAACACCATGCGTTTGAACAGTTCTTCGCGCATGGCTTGCTGACGATCCGGATGGGCCAGGCGCAGCATCACCGTGGACAGCGCGCCATAGGAGAGCGGCAAGCGAGCGGCGCGCAACAAGGTATGCGCAGAGAGACAGTGCAAACGGAATTCGCCGAACCGGTCAAAGCGTTCAATGGTGAGCGCGTGGCGCTGCCGTCCGTGGCGCATGGGCACGGACAGTACGGCGGTCTTGGCCACCTCAATGCCAGCGCGCGCGGCCAGCGTCATGGTGGCGTGCTCCACCAGCGGTGTGTCCACCACGTCGTCCAACTCGCTGAACTTCACCACTTGCACGCCTTGGTCGGTTTGCAGCAAGGCTTTGGGCCTTGCCCCGCCAAGGCTGATGCCTGGCTGCACCAGTCGGCGCATGTCAGGTGACAACGGGGTTTGGGTTTGAACGTCTTCAACGGCCTGATTCAGTTGCGCCAAGTCGTTCAACATCGGATACGGCCCAACGCGGCGCGGCTGGTATTCCTCGCTCGACACGGACACACCCAACGCGCCAAAACGGTCGTCACCGGCGAACAACAGCATTTCCAGCACGGACAAGCGCGCCGGGCGTTCGACGTGCCGGATGATGCGCTCGCCCCACCGGTCAGGACGCGCATCGTCTATCGCGCCGGGCGCACTGCCGCGCTCGTTGGCAGAAAAGCTTTGGCCCGAAACCAAGGGCAGGTCCTCGCTCAGCGGAAACTGCCACCAGCTGGGGGCGTACCGAAAGCTCGCGCAGTCGGGCACCAACTCGTTCAGACGCAAGCTGCCCACATAAGCCGGCGCCGACGGCTTGACCAACATCCACAGGTGCAGCTCGTCTTGTGGCACGTAAGAGGCGGGCATCACGCCAGAGTCCGCCATGGCTGCTCCGATCTTCATGGCCGCCCTGCCTTCGGCGGTTCTTTCGACAGCAGATCAGCCAGGCCGGCAGCAGCTGTGCTTGCCGTCGATTTGGCCGATGTGTTGGGTCGCCTGTTTGGGGAATAGGTGGCTTTTCCCTCAGAGGCGAGTTGCACTTGGGGTTTGGGCCGCGGTGCACCCACGGCGGGGCGACGCATGGACTGGCGCACCTTGGCCACCTCCCGCTCCAAAGCTGCCGTGTCCCGCTCAGGCGCAGCCAAGTCAGCCATCCCCATGTCGGGGTGGATGAGCCATAGGCACATGGCGTAAGAGGCCATGGAAACGGACGGATCACCCCGCTCGATGCGGGCCATGGTGGGCAAGGACACGCCCAGTTTGCGGGCCCACTGGGCCTGGGTTTCACGCCGGCGCTTGCGCGCGAGCACGATGTTCTGCCCCAGGCGCTCGATTTCCTGGCGGACCGCTTCGGGGTAGTCAGAGGGGCTGATATTCTGCTTCGGCATACATAAATGTGCTCTTAAAGGCGAAAAAGCAATATCTATGTATTTTCGTATGGCTAGCGCTTCAAAATCAAGCGGTTCGAGTGACCAAAGCAATTAAATCAATCATAGATTTATTATTTTTAAACTCTATGATAGTTTTATGTTCTATTCTGGAATATCACAGCGCCCACCGCACGGCCCCTCAGCACTTGAGCAACTGCCCGGCCATGGCCTGGATACGATCGGCCATATAGAGCTTCTCGCGCCACTTCGCAGGGATCGCCTCCCGCCCATAGAAGGCCCCAGCAATCTGGCCGGTGATAGCGGCCGTGGTGTCGGCATCGTCGCCCAGATTGGCAGCGAACAACACGGCCTCTTCGAAACTGTGGGTGAAGCGGAAGCTCCACAGGGAGGCTTCCAGCGAATGCACGGCATAGCCTGAGCCCTTGATGCTGGCGAGTGGTTTTTGGCCATACCCACCTGAAGCGATGTCCCGCACCGCAGGGCTGTCCAGCGCCAGGTCGTCCTGGACCAGCAGCGCCTCTTTGCTGGCCCCGTCCAAAGCCCGTTGCAGCACGCGCGCGAGCAGCCGGCTGCAATCCAGCGCTTCTGCAGCGGCGTGGGTGGTACGGGTGCTGTCCACCGCTGCCGCCTGTATCGCGTCTCGATCCGGGTAGCCGAAAAGCACCGCTGGCGCCAAGCGCATCAGGGCCCCATTACCAGCGGTTTGCGGATCGCTTGAACCGGCATACGGATCGCCGTCGAACCTGTACCGGTCCAATGCCTTTCTGATGGTGACGCCGATGTCGAAGCACTCGCCAGTTGAGCTGAGGTAGCCGTCACGCATCCAGGCCACATAGCGGTCCATCTGGTCAATGGCGTCAAACCGGCCCTTTGCGATCAGGCTTTCCGCCAGACACAAGGCCATGGACGTGTCGTCGGTCCATTGGCCAGGTTTGAGTTCAAAAGGCCCACCACCGACCATATCGGTGATGGGCACAAAGCTGCCTCTGGATTTGAATTCCAGCGTCGTGCCGACCGCATCGCCGCAGGCCAGGCCCAGAAGCGCGCCCTCGGCCCGGGCGAGCAAGGCGGGTGTTGTGGCGCCGCTCATGACGTCAAGCCCAGGAAGCTGTCGAGGATGTGGAAGTGGTCATCATGAAAACGGTCTTCCATGCCAGCGAGGTCGGACACCGGCACCCACATGGCTGCTGCTGCATCGTCGGCCCCGGCCACCTCGGGCAGGTTCTTGCATTGGCCCAGATCGAAATGGTGCACGTGGGTGATCACTCGACCACGCAAACTGCGGTCGGGGTGATCGAACACTTTGACGCCACGAAAGGCAGTGTCCATGTTCACCGGCAGCCGCTCGAAACCGGTTTCCTCTTCCAGTTCGCGCAAGGCCGACTGGTAGATGCTCTCGCGTTGCTCCAGAAATCCCCCAGGCAAGGCAAACAAGCCTTTGCCGGGCGCACGGCCACGCACAATGAGCAGCACGTGGTCATTGCATTGCAACAGCGCGTCTACCGTGACAAACACCGGGGGATAGGGCGCACTCGCCCACTGGGCACGCTCTTCACGAAGCATGGCCCACTCCTGTGCCAACGCCCGGTATTCGGGCAACTCTGCCCAGGTGCGCAAAAAGGCGATGGTCGAGGGTGGCACCACGCTCACCAGCGCCGACAAGGCAGCGGCCAGCATCAATGGATTGGCTTGATCACCACCGCCGGCAAAGTAGGCGTCCCGCAGGCTGCTCGAGTGCATTCGGCCTTGGCTGGGCATGGCTTCCAGCGTCCATCCAGGGAATTCGCTCAGGTAATCACTGGTGGCATCCTTTCGGTGACCCACCAGCACGGTTCGAGGCGTGGGTTGACCCTCTTCACGAGGAGCCACCTGCTCGACGCCAAGGTGAACAGCTTCCACCCAGCGGCGGCTGTCATAGTAGTCGCGCACAGGCACAAAGGACACGCGGTCGAGCAAGGCCGTGGCAGCGTCAGCATCGTGGTTGACCGAATCGGACAGGGCCAGCCGGATCATCTCCGCACGCTCCTGCCATGTGAACGGATTTTTCGGCGTGCGTGCCTGGAAGGCAGAGCCGATGACGATGACGACCTTGGGAGCCAAGGCCAGCGCACGTTGAATCAAGGCAAACTGCCCCAAGTGCAGCCCTTGAAAACGACCAATGCAGACAGCGATATCGAAGCTGGCATCTGTCTCACCGTCGCGTGTTGGTTTCATATGAAGATTGGCGTCTTGGATTCGGGATGAAGATGTCGTGGCGCCGGGGTTGGATGTGTTCTTGACCATGGTAAGGGCTCAGTAGTGACGGGCGGCGATTGGCATCTGCCTGCCTGCGCCAAAGGCACGGCCGCGCACGCGGATGATGGGTGGCGCCTGTCGGCGCTTGTACTCGCTGCGGGCGATCATGTGCCGCACACGCTCGACCAGCGCGCAACCTTCTGCCGTGGTCTGCAACCTCGCGACATGGGTCTGCACCTCCACAGCTTCTTCCCTTCCGAGCCCATCGCCTTCGATCAGATGCTTGAGGATCTCATCCAGCACTTCGTAGGGAGGCAGGCTGTCGGTGTCCTTCTGGTCTGGCGCCAGTTCGGCCGATGGTGGCTTCTCGATGATGGCGGCAGGAATCAGCTCGCGGCCGGCCGCTTCGTTGAGATGACGAGAGAGCGCGAACACCTCCGTCTTGTACAGATCGCCAATCAGCCCGAGTCCACCATTGGTGTCACCATAGAGCGTGCAGTATCCCACCGACATCTCCGACTTGTTGCCCGTGGTGAGCAGCAGATCCCCCCAGGTGTTGGAGTACTCCATGAGGATGACACCTCGCACCCGGGCCTGCAGGTTCTCCAGCGCCAGTCCTTTGAGCGGAGCGTCAAAAGCTTGCTCGAAGCCTTGAGCATAGACGTCAACCAAACTGGCGATGGGGTGGCGAAACAGGCGCACACCCAGGTTGTCACACAAGGCCTGGGAGTCGTCGACCGAACCACTGGATGAGTACACCGATGGCATGGTGACCGCCGTTACCTTGTCCGGCCCCAGCGCCTCTGCCGCCAGGGCAATGGTGAGCGCGGAGTCAATGCCGCCCGAAGAACCAATCACTGCGCGCGTGAAGCCGCAACGACGGGCATAGTCTTGCAAGCCCAGAACAATCTGCCTTCGGTAGAAGGCCATGGTGGGCAGGCCGGAGCGCTTCACGGACGGAAGTGCGTCGCTTCCCGTCGCAGCAAAGCGCCCTTGACTGTCCACCGACAGGGTGCGAACGTCCTCTTCAAAGCGCTGTGCTTCGAAAGTCACCCCGGCGTGAGGTTCGACCGCGAAGGATGCGCCGTCGTACACCAACTGATCGTGACCTCCCACCTGGTTGACGTACAGAATGGACAGGCCATTGCGTTCGCTGGCAGCTCGAAACACCTCGTGGCGTTGTTCGCGTTTGCCAATGTGGGACGGGCTGGCATTGATGGAGATGACCACATCGGGCGCCGCATCGCGCAGGCGTTCAAACGGATTGATGGCATAAGCGCTGCCGTCATCGTTCCATCCGTCTTCGCAAATCATGAATCCAACCTGCGCGTGCCCGATGCGCAGCACGCGCGCAACATCGGGACCGGGTTCGAAGTGCCGCCGCTCATTGAAGATGTTGTAGGTGGGCAGCAATTGCTTGGCGTACTCAAGGACCACCTGACCTGCCTTGACAACACGCAACACGTTTTGAAGGCGGTGCCCAGGGCCATCGTGTTGCACAGGCATGCCCACCACCCAGTGCAAGGCTGGCATCTGGCGAGAAGCCTGCAGCAATGCATTGAAGCCACTACCGACCCGCTGCATGAAATGTGGGTCTTCCAGCAGATCGCCGGGGTAGTAGCCAGTGAGAGAAAGCTCGGAGAAGACCACGAGGTCCGCGCCGTCGTCCCGGGCCTTTTGTGCGGCGCCAATCATCTTCTGTACGTTGCCATCCATGTCGCCCACAGTCACGTTGAGTTGGGCAACAGTGATCTTGAGGGCGCTTTCTTGCTCCCCTGTTGTTTGCGAGCTTGCGTTCATGGTGTCCTCCCAGTTTGTTTCGGTGCTGCCTTGTGTGCCTGCAGCCTTCAACGCCTGTCTGGCGAGTTGGCTGGTACTTTGAAGACTTGGCGCAGGTAGGCGAGAAATGTTTCGTCGTCACACATGGTTTTGCCTGGCGAGTCGCTGAGCTTGGCGACCGGCTGTTTGTTGGCGCGGGTGAGCTTCATGACAATGTTCAATGGCGTGATGCCCATGTCGTTGGTCAGGTGAGTGCCGATGCCGAATCCCAGCTGCACCCTGTCACCCAGCGCCAGGTATAAGGCCAGCGCGCGGTCGATGGTCAACCCATCGGAGAACACCAGGCGCTTGGTGTGCGGGTCAATGCGCAAGCGTTCATAGTGGGCCAGCGCCTTGTTCGCCCAGGTGAGCGGATCTCCTGAGTCATGACGCAGACCATCGAATAGCTTCGCAAAGTAGAGATCGAAGTCGCTCAGGAAGGCGTCCATGGTGATGACGTCGGTCAGCGCGATGCCCAAGTCACCACGGTATTCCTGCACCCAGGCTTCCAGGGCCGCGGTTTGGAAGTCGCGCAAACGCACGCCCAGGGCCTGAAAGGTCTGCAGGTACTCGTGTGCCATCGTGCCGATGGGCACCAAGCCCAGCTCCTTGGCCAGCAAGACATTGGACGTGCCTTTGAAGACCTCAGGCGCACCGTCGCGCAAGCTTCCAAGTACCTCTCTCTGCCATGCGCCCGAAAATCGGCGGCGCGCGCCAAAGTCGTAAAGGTTGAAGCTGTGGCGAAGGCGGTGCTGAGAGGCCAGGTCACGCAACCGATCGACCTTTGCACCCAGGCGACGGCGTCCTTCAGCGATGGCTGCGTCTTGCGGAAAGCGGCGAAAGTACAGCTCATTGACGATGGCCAGCACGAAGATTTCAAATGCCATCACGTGCACTTGCGGCCCGCGCGCGACAATCTTCAAGGTTTCGCCTTCTGCGCTCGCTTCAATGAAGTTGCGCTGAAATCGGAAGATGCGCAGAAAGTCGACGAAGTCGCTTTTGATGTAGCGCAGATCGGCCAGGTAGGCCAGTTCCTCTTCCTTGAACGTCAGGTCACACAAGGCATCGAGCTCTGCATTGATCTCCGGCAGCAAATCGGTCAACGCAAACGCGGGCTGATTGCGGCAAACAAAGCTGTATTCCGCTTGCGTCTGCGGAAACCGGTGCAGCATCGTTTGCCACATCGAGTATTTGTAAAGGTCGGTATCGAGCAAGCTGGTGATGATGGCTCGTGTCATGTCGGATCTCCCATGTTGGGCTTTTGTTTGATCTGCGTGGAAGGGAGATGGGGTCAGGCAGCGCCTACGCTGCCCAGCAGCCCTACCATTTCCCGGCATGTGGCGGTCTGCACACCCTGGGATTTCATGTCGTCGACAAAGGCGGCCGCCTGGGCTTCGAAGCCGGAAACGGGACTCATGGCATCGGTTAGCAGCACGATTTTGTCGAGGCGACCTGAGGGCAGATACTGGACGAGGTGCTCAGTTGTTGCCTTGACGCAATGGCTGCTGGCCTCCCCCGCGACGATGATGAGGTCCGAGGCATCCAGTTCGGCGATCAGCTGGCGATTGAGCTGGGTCGCTTCGTCACTTTCCAGCGGCACCTCGGCCTGCAACGCGCTGTAGTGCTCCGTGCTGGGGTTCTCGCCTTTGGTGACCTTGCGCACTACTGCGAGGTTCGCTTCCTCCCAGCGGTTGTAGGCCAGCCGAACAGCGGCGTGAACGTTGTGCCCCCACGTGCCGATCTCGCAGTGCACAGGCCAGACCATGAGCGTGTATCGGCCGGTGGCTTCAAGCGCGTCCAGGTAGGCAAGGATGGAGCCCTGCAACTGCGCATCTCGCGGTCTGTATTCTCCTCCACGGACCTGCTCGGCCGTGATGGTGGTAAATGGAGAGACCGCTTCGCCGCTGGCAGACGCCCAGAAGCCTGGATGAGCCACGTCGTAGCGCTGGTGAGAATCGAGCGTCACCACGATGTTGCTCAACGCTTGACCGGCTTCGTCGATCAGCCCGGCCAAACGGAGCATGTCTGCATGTGCTCCCGGCACAGGCAGGGCAGGAGCGACCCGCAGGCCGGTCACGGGGTTGGTGGATTGCCAGTTTTCCGGCAGATCGCAAAAATCGTTCTGGGGGTCGATGATGAGCAGACTTCGGCTTGATTTCCTGATGGTCATGATGTCCTCCTGCAGTTCTCAAGGTCAATGATGGGTGTGACAGCGAATCTTTGTTGGCTTCGGGTCTTTGATGAGCGGTTATCAGTCCAGACCTTGACCGAAATTAAGTTGTACAGTGCAACTATTATGGGTTGTATAGTACAACTTATATGAGGCATGTCAAGCAGAGCCATGAAAAAATCTTCTGATCCATTCCAAGCGACGTTAGCCGCCGCTGGCCATTCTCGCGGAGCCAAGGGGCTGCGATTCGAGCGGCCACTGGTCACGGTGGATGTGGTGATGTTCAGTGTCAGCAGTGGGCAACTGACTGTCTTGCTCGTCAAGCGTCCTGAAGGAGAGGATGAGCCCTTCCCTGGTCGTTGGGCCTTGCCAGGCGGTTTCGTGGACGTGAACCTCGACGCCACGCTGGAAGACTGCGCCATGCGCAAATTGCAGGTCAAGACCGGTGTGAACGCCCCTTACCTGGAGCAGTTGGGTAGTTGGGGCAGCGCCAAGCGTGATCCTCGCGCATGGTCATGCACTCACGCCTACTTCGCTCTGATGCCTTCGCCCACCGAAACAGAGGTGGGCAACGGAAGCGTTTGTTCTGAATGGGTGCCCGTGAACAGTGTCTTGCGTCGACGCCTGGCCTTCGACCACAGCGACATTTTGGAGGCAGCGATAGAGCGCCTGCGAAGCAAGGTGGAGTACACCTCATTGCCTGCCTTTCTGTTGCCCGAGCCGTTTACCTTGCCGCAACTGCAGCGCGTCTACGAAACCGTCCTTGGCCGATCGCTCGACAAGAGCGCGTTTCGCAAGCGAATGCTGGACGCCGGCTACCTCGAAGAGGCCGGCGCACTCACCTCCGAACAGGGTCGACCGGCGATGGCTTACCGCGTCCGCGATCGCTTGCGCGCGGCCGTGTTTCCCCGCAGCTTCAAATCAGGGGAGGCCACGGGCTAGGGCGGCGAACGCCCCCGACTCAACAAGGCTTTGCGCTTGCTTCCAACAAAAATCGCCACCCGAGGGCAGCGATCTTTCGTCCTGATGGCCAGAGAAATGGCTCTTCAGGGCTGAGCTCAATCATCAGCTCTCGGCAGCCTTGTCGACCATCAGTCTGTTGGCTACCGACTTCACGCCTTCAACCGTCATGGCGAGGTCCATCGCGCGAGCTGCGGCTTCCGCGTTGGCCACAGGGCCACTGATCGTGACATGGCCATCGGCAGTGTCGACGTCGATCTTACGGGCACTTAGCACAGCGTCATCGGCCAACTTGGCGTTGACCTTCGCGGTGATCTCCAGATCTTCCACCTTCTGGGCCACTGCCTCAGTCATTTCTTCAGCCTTTTCCTCAGTGGCTTCCATGGCCTGCTGCGCTTCGGCCTTGACCCCTTCTGCAGCAGAAGCCGTCGAAGTGATCGCGGCGTCTACGCGTTCGCCCACAGTGGGATCAGCGCGCGACTCTTGACCACAGGCAGCCAGCGAGAATGCCACGGCGGTTGTCGCCAGCATCACGCCCACGCGTCGCTGGAAGCGTTTGCCACGGCCACCATTGCCAACCACCTGCACAGACTGGGGGCTGAGATCGTCCAGATGGTTCAGATGTTTGGATGGTGCGTTAAATGGATTGCTCATGTCAGATGTCCTTTCGATGTATTTGTCGTTGCTCTCCTCTTTCATCGCGGGAGCGACCGCCAAGACCCCGGACTGAACCAGCAGCCCGAGGCCCTTCGCCTGTCAGTGCTTGAACCATTGATCCGTTGCACTGCGCTCGAAGCTGGAGACTTGCTCTTCGGCTTCTTCTTTGGCCATGCCGTAGCGCTCTTGCAGCTTGCCGGCCAGTTGTTCCCTGCGGCCCGCCACTACGTCGAGATCGTCGTCGGTGAGCTTGCCCCACTTCTCGATGATCTTGCCCTTGGCTTGTTTCCAGTTACCTTGAATCTGATCCCAGTTCATCAATGCTCTCCTTGAATGTGTTTCATGAAAACGGGCTGCGTGGCCCGATGTCGATTGGTGAGCTTTCAGCTTAGGTGGAAACGCGGGCGAAGAGCGTCGGCCATGCGCGGAGCCCTTTGTAGGACGACACCGCGTCATGCGTCTGTTGACCTTGTCCTACACGCACATCCCACGCTGGCCGACATCCTCTTGAAACCGCAGAGGAGACCATTGGACAAGCGGCAGAACAGCGGACCGGAACGCAGATGCCCGAGCACCTGTGTTCTTTCATAACCTCTGCAGCATCAGCCAGTCCCTAACGCACCACACCACCCATGACGCACCCACCATTCACCACACCGACCATTCCAGGGAACCAATCAAGCGGACACCGCCTATTTCCCGTCAAGACGCACTCGCGCTACATGCTGCTGGCACTGGCCACTGTGATCGCGGGATGGCTGCTCAATACCTTCACCACCGTGGTTCAGGCTCAGAGAGATCGAGGGGACCTGCGACTGGCGCAGCAAGCCCAAAACGGAGAATGGCTCCTACCTGACGAACGCCATGGCCAGTTGGAGCATGCGCAACCGCTGACCTTGGCGCAGACGGAGAGCTCCGCCATCTGAGCGGCTCGCAGGGCCCTCAATGGTCGAGTCATCAAAAGCGTGACGAATGCGAGAAAGGCCAAGGGTGTCAGAGGAGGGTGAGTTGCCTGACAATGCAGCCCATGTGGTCTTCCCCTCCTGTCAAAGCGCTCCCTTTGATCGACACCAGCCGATGCACTGGATGTGGCTGGTGCGTCGGAGCCTGCCCGGAGAATGTCCTGACGCTTCAACCAACGCAGAACTGGCGCAAGCATTCTCTGCTCGAGGATCCGGCCGCCTGTACCGGGTGCGCCAAATGCGCGGTGCGCTGCCCGTTTGATGCCATCTCGATGCAGAAAGCGACAGCCCGCCGCTAAAGGAACCTCTGCTTCACCTGCGCCGTGCGCTCCGCGGAGGTTCCGAAAGCTGTTTTCGCTCAGCCGAGGGAATGGAAGGCTTGACTCCGCGCATCGGCCACAGGCAAGGGAGAACCATCGAGGGCTACCAGCTCCCACTCTGGCTTGCCCTGCTTGTGACTGAAACGCCCGATCGCCAGGCAGGGCCCCGCCACAACGCGTTGCGGCCGCTTGCCCCGCACCAAAGCACCCAGCAGATGCGCCGGGTTGTGCTCGAAGCGAACGCGCTGCTCAGGCACGGCGCCCACACGAGCCCTCTGCAGTTCCAGATGAGCCTTCTCGAAGGTCACCACTTCCCGCAGGTACTTTGATTTGGAGAAGGCCTCGCGCCACAAGAGAAAGTCACAGAACTCGATGGCTTCGGGCAAGAAGTAGAAGGACGTGGGGGGGCTGGATTCCCAGAACTGGGATATGGCCACCTGCAACGCCCGCGTGCTGAGCAAAGTACAGGTGAGCGGCAGCAGGCCCCGCAGCTTGCCCAGACGGAAGCCCTTGTGCAACAGCGCCGTCGTCTGCAGGCCAGGATGGGTGGCAATGTACGCGAGCCGCGTCTTCTCCAGCGCAGTGAGATCTCCCAGGCTTTGCAGGCGCTCCTCCGGATGGGTCTGCCACGATTCGCGCACGTCGGGCTCCGTGACCAGGCGTGCAAGCCAGCTCTGAAACATCAGTTCACTCATGGGACCAAAACCGATTCACTCAATCCCAACGGCACCCCTGCGGGGCGGCCCCAATCCGTGGCGCCCGATTTGAATGCTGCTGACCACAGCTGCTTGAGCCTGCGCAGCTCAGCACGAACCCGCTGTTCTCCCACCACCTCAAACCAGGAGCCAAACAGCTCGAAGGTGAGCGCGCCGACATGCGGGCACCTTGGCAAGGCATATTCCAGCAGGGTCCAGACCAAGTCCGGCAGCACGTCGCTGTGTGCATCCAGATACACGCCCTCATGGGTCATGCCGCCCGCTACGTGGATT
>JBNKNN010000104.1:0-5122 GCA_050293865.1 Hydrogenophaga sp.
AAGCCTGGAGCTGGCTCTGAGAGCGGCGAAGGTGGGAGCAGCAAGGTACTGGCCCCTGATCCAGTTCAGCCCATCGAACGGCAGATCTTCGAAGGCCAGGCCCTGATGGTGCAAGTTCTCAAGGATCCGCTCGGGACAAAAGGAGCGCGGCTGACGGCTCAGATCAGCATTGCGGGCCGATTGCTGGTGTTCTTGCCACAAGACGATCACATTGGCGTGTCGCAAAAGATTCCCCATGCGCAGCGTGAAGCCCTGAGGGCTCGAGTAGGGCGACTGGCAGCCGAGGGAGGCGGAGGCTTCATTCTGCGCACCAACGCTGAGGACGCCAGCGATGAGGAACTGACCGACGACATCGCCTATCTGCGCAAGACCTGGCAAAAAATTCGAGATGGAGCGGCCCACAAGCCACCGGCCAGTCTGTTGCACGAAGATCTGAGTCTGATGCAACGAGTGCTTCGCGACTTGGTCTCTGCGGAAACAGGCTCCATTCAGGTAGATTCGCGCGAGCAGTTCGATCTTCTGCGGCAGTACGCGTCGGAATTCATGCCCGACACGGAACACAAGTTGCAGCATTACGGCGGCGAGCGGCCAATCTTCGACATGTTCAACATCGATGAGGAAATTGCCCGAGCGCTGAGCCGCCGCGTGGACCTCAAATCTGGCGGCTACCTGGTCATAGACCAGACGGAAGCCCTGACGACTGTCGATGTGAACACAGGGGGCTATGTTGGTGCCCGCAATTTTGATGACACCGTTTTCCGCACCAACCTGGAAGCTGCCCAGGCGATCGCCCGTCAACTTCGGTTGCGCAACCTTGGCGGCATCATCATCGTCGACTTCATTGACATGAACCGGGACGAGCACCGGGAGTCCGTGTTAGCCGAATTCCGAAAGCAGCTCGGTCGCGACAGGGTCAAGACGATGATTGGCGGGTTTTCGCAGCTGGGTCTCGTGGAGATGACGCGCAAACGCACCCGCGAATCCCTTGCACATGTGCTTTGCGAGCCTTGCGACGCCTGTTCCGGCAAAGGCATCGTCAAGACGGCCAGAAGCGTTTGCTACGACATATTGCGTGAGATTCTTCGTGAAGCCAGGGCTTTCAACCCGCTGGAATTCCGTGTGATTGCCTCCAGCGCGGTCATCGAGCTCTTTCTCGACGAGGAGAGCCAGCACCTGGCCGGCCTGTCGGATTTCATTGGAAAGCCAATCTCCTTGCAGGCTGAAGGCTCGATGACGCAAGAGCAGTATGACATCGTGCTTCTTTGAGTCTGCACTCTGCCCGTTGGGCCGATTTTTTGCCCCTTAGGAGGGATGCAAACAAATTGTTTCCATCACGCATGTGACAATTTTGTGCATACTGATGCGGCGGCGCATCAAAATTGCATCTCGTCCTACATGGATGTTGTTTTCATACCGTTAGACTCGCGGGTACCAAACCGTATTTCAGAGTTTCCATCGAAAGAAAAAGGTACAAGCAATGAACCTCAAGCAAAGCGCGTTCGCTCTTTCCGTCATCGGATCGGCGGTTTTCAGCATGCAGGCACATGCTGGCATGGTCAAAGATGCCCATGGCAACGTCGGCTATGACACTGCCGCAGAGTGTGATGCTGCGGTACAGGCTGGCACGGCGCAATTCTATGAGCCGTCCACCAAAATGCCGCCAAAGCGTCGCAAAGGTGAGGTCAAGGTTGTTCCGGGCAAACTCTCCGATCTCGGCCCAGACTATGAGCGTGGAGCGTGTGATCTTGGCGTGGGCCGAGGAATGGGGCGCAATGGCGTGGCCACGGCGCTGCAGGGCAAATACGTGCCATACAGCCCTGACATGCCGGTCAACAAATACCTCAACAAGGATGGTGAGACAGTCCGCGTGAGCATGCGCTTCTGCGACAACCGGTTCTCCGAAGACAAGCCTCGTCCGGTTCCGGCGCCCGCTCCAGTGGCGGCAGCACCCGCGCCAGCGCCTGCTGTTGCGCCTGCAGCCGCTCCTGCCGCCCCGGTCGAGCCCAAAGCCGAACCTCGCAAGAACATGTATGTGTTCGGAACCGCTGGCAGCGTCTTTGACTCCGTCGCATACAGCGATGGCGTTGCTGGTCATCGTGTGAACGACAAGGACAACAAGATCGGAGCCCAGTTCGGTTTCGGTTACCAGTTCAACGACATGTGGGGTGGCGAGGTCTTCTACCAAGGTGGCAAACGTCTGGAATACTCGGCGGCCAACGACTATGTCGTCTCCATGGGCACCCGCATCTATGGCCTGCGCGCAACCGTGGGCAAGGATGTTTCGGATTCCGCTCGCGTGTTCGGTAAGGTCGGTATTGCCAATGTGAACCACCACAACAGCTCCGGCCGCTCCACCCATTGGACCCAGGTCAACCGCACCTACGAATACGACGAGTCCAAGGTTCGTCCTAGCCTGGGTGTTGGTTTCACCTATGACCTGACCAGTGCTCTGGCCCTGCGCGCCGATCTCGATCACTACTTCAAGACCGGTTCCGACAACCCGAACTGGAAAGATGCGACCTACGTTGGCGTGGGCCTGCAGTTCAGCTTCTAAGCGTTCGATTCCAAGAGAAAAGGCCGCCGGCATTCAGTGCCCGGCGGCTTTTTTTCGAGGGGCAATTTGCGAGAACCCTAGGTCGCTGCCGTCGTTCGATGCTCAACGCATCCAAGCATCCAAGCATCCAAACGTCAGTCGATCACCCCGTCAGTCCGTTTGTTCCGGCGGGGTGCGCTCGGAGTCTTCGGGGCCAGTGTTGGCGAGGGGGGAAGCAGGGGACTCGAAACCCTGTGCATGCAGGCGGGCATACATGCCATTGGCCCGGAGGAGCTCCAGGTGGGAGCCTTCTTCCACGATTCGGCCGTGATCGAGCACCACGACTCGGTCTGCATGCTCGATGGTGCTCAAACGATGAGCGATCACAAGGGTGGTTCGCCCTTGCATCAATCGGGAAAGCGCCTCCTGAACCAGACGTTCGGATTCGTTGTCGAGCGCAGAAGTGGCCTCGTCCAGAATGAGGATGGGCGCATTTTTGTAGATGGCCCGGGCAATCGCCAGGCGCTGGCGCTGGCCGCCGGATAGTTCGGTCGCATTGTGCCCCACACCTGTGTGGATTCCGTTCGGTAGGGAACTGAGCAGGTCCCCTAGGTTGGCGGATTTCAGGGCCGACAGCACCCGCGTTTCGTCGATGGCGTCGGCCGTAGAACCCAGAGCGACATTGGATGCGAGCGTGTCATTGAGCATGACCACATCCTGGCTCACCATCGCGATTTGCCGTCGCAGGCTGTGCAAATCCCAGTCGGGCAGTGGCACTCCGTCGAGCACCACCTCGCCTTCTGCGATCTCCACAAAGCGCGGAAGCAGGTTAGCCAGGGTACTTTTTCCTGAGCCCGATGGGCCCACCAGTGCGGTGACTTTGCCAGGGTTGAGCTGCAGGCTCACCCCACGCAATGCAGCACGAAGGGGTGTTGGCTCGGCATCGCTTCCGCTGCCCGCATAGCGGACCCAGACGTTGCGAAGTTCAATGTCACCCAGGACGGTATCTGACCGGTACGTACCGCCTTGCTGGCTCGGGGTGAGTTCGATGAGCTCCTGTGCGCGCTCAAGTGCGGCCAAACCCCGTGTGATTGGACCGGCAATGCTGGCCAGGTGACGCACGGGCGCGATCAGCATCAGCATGGCGGTGACAAAGGCCACAAAGTTGCCCACTGTGACGCCCGAGCTGTTGCTCTGCCAAAGTGCAATCGTCACGACTGCTGACAGTGCACCTGCAGCAAGCAGTTGCGTAATGGGCGTCATGGCCGCAAAGGCCACAGTCGATTTCAAAGCCAATCGCTGCAGCGAGCGTGCCAAAACGTCAAAGCGAGCCGTCTGTTGCTCTTGCGCTCCGTGGAGTCGCACCATGCGGTGGGCGAGGGCATTTTCTTCAACCACGTAGGCCAGTTCATCGGTAGCCCCCTGGCTGGTTCGGGTCAGACGATACAAGCGCTTGGAGAGTACACGCATGATCAGCACCAATGCTGGGAACATGGCGAGCACGATCAAGGTCAGCTTCCAGTTGAGGTAGAGGAGGTAGCCGAGTAGCGCGACGAGACTCAGGCTGTCCTTGGTGGCCGTCAGCATGGCGTTGACCAGCATGGTGGAGCCGGACTGAACCTCGTAGACAAGGGTGTTGGACAGTTTGCTGGCGCTTTGCTGGGTGAAGAGCGAGAGGTCAGCCTCGTTGAAGGTGCGGAACATCGCCTTGCGCATGTTGAACAAGCCAAGGTTGGCCGTATAGGCCAGGGCGTACTGGCCGAGGAAAACCGCAGTACCTCTCACCGCAAACAGCCCCATGATGGCAACAGGTACCATCCACAGTTCGATGTTGCCGTCGGTGAAGCCCCGGTCCAGCAGTTGCTTGAGCATGGCCGGAATCAGTGGTTCGGTGGATGCGCCGATGGCCGTGGCCACCGCGGCCATCACCATGGCCCCTTTGGCGTTGGCGAAATAGGGCCACAGACGTTTCAATCGCTGGAGCAGTGTTTGGTTGGTTTTCTCTGACGGCATGGAACTTGTTCGTCTCCGGAGGCTCTGCCTCAGGTAGCCCTGGAGCCATATGTGATTTGTGAAATACTGGGGTGTGACCAGATGGCATTGCACATCTTGTCACGGATGCGGCTTCAGGTTCCGTTATTATCTGCTGCAGCGGATTGCGCAGTTCTCTAGGATCTGTTTCCGCTTCTGGCACCCAGACAACCGTCTTCAGAATGCATCACCAGTTTCGCTCCGACGCAAGTTCTCCCTCACGGCGCAAGCTTCTCAAGCAAGCCGCCTCCGCATCTCTCCTGACGCTTCCCGCTCTCGATGCTCTGGCCCAGTTTCGGGTCGAGGTCACCGGCGTTGGCATGAAGCAGATCCCGTTTTCGATTGCACCTTTCCGCGGTAGCGAAGGGCTGGATCAAAACCTGGCTGAAATCGTCAAGGCTGATCTGGAGCGCACCGGCGAGTTTCGGTTTGTGCCTCCAGCACCGGGAGCATTCGATGAGCTCTCCCGCCCTGACATGGTGCCATGGCGCGAGCGCTCAGCCGATGCGTTGGTTGTAGGCAGTGTGAGCAGAGCGTCGGGGGGCGGGTTCGAAGTCA
>JBNKNN010000105.1:0-2849 GCA_050293865.1 Hydrogenophaga sp.
AACACCAGCACGCGCCGCTCGGCTTTTTCGATGGGGGTAAGTTTGCCGGCTTGCAGCAGCAATGGCTTGAGGGTGTGGTAAGACCAGTGAACAGCCTGGGTGGCCCGTGCCGGAACACCCGGTGGCAGCACAGCGCGCAAGCTGGGCCATAGCGGGACCAGGTTCAGCCGGGCAAGATGGTCTCGGTAGTCTTGTGGAAGGTCTTCCAGTCGGCCAAGGTCAAGGCTCATGTGTGTCTCAAGTTGCGTGCACGCACAGGCATCTTTGACACTGCTGCAACTGGCTCGGTCTTCACCTTGGCGAGCCATGAGCAGGGGTAAGACGCTTGTGGAATGAGGGATGTTTTCTGTCATCCTCTGTCAATTAATAAGTGTACTCAGCATATAGCCGCTGCTAACATAGGTCAAGCCTGTCTTCCCTGATTTCCTCAATGTCCAAGCTTGCTCCATTGACCGATGCAACCCATGTGACCGGTGCCACAGCCGCAACCGATGGGATCGACATCAACGACATCCCAGGGCATATGATCCGCCGCCTCCATCAGATATCGGTGGGCATCTTTCTGGCAGAAACCTCGGAAAGCGGCTTGACGCCGGTGCAATTTGGGGTTCTGCAGGTTGTTTCGAACCAGCCAGGAATCGATCAGCAAACGCTCGCGAAAGCCATCGCATTGGATGCGTCGACCACGGGAGGTGTTGTCGACCGCATGGCGGCAAAAGCTTGGTTGAGGCGTCGAACGTCCCAAGCCGATCGGCGCGCACGCGCGCTGTGGCTGACGGCGGAGGGCAAAAAGGCGCTGGTTGCCGCGATGCCACAGATGCGTCGGGCCCAGGAGCGCATTCTTTCTCCGCTCACACCAAGGCAACAAGCCGAGTTCATGCGAATGCTGGGAAAACTGGTGTTGTCCAACAATGCCCTGAGCCGCGCCCCCAGTGATTTGAAGACTCGCGACTGAGCGCACACAGCTCAAGTTCCGCCTGGTGAGGCCGAAGAAGAGAGGGTCTGCTGCTGCGTCTGAGCAGCTCTTCTTTGGAGACACACACTATGCTTTCGGGGTTCAGAAATTCGTTGGTCAAGCGTCTGTATGCCGCCTTTGCCCTGGTGGGTGCCCTGGCCATCGCAGCGCTCGCCCTGGGCTACGTTCAGCAAGACCGGGCAGGCGCCATGCTGAAAGACCTCGCGGGGACTGAGTACGACCACGCCCGCGAAGTGGCCGAATGGCAGTTGTTGGCCACCGGGACGACGGTCCGAATCATGGCGCTGAACCGAAGCACTGATCCGGCCATTGGCATGATGTTCGGCCCGGAGATCGGGCCGCGAGTGGAGCGCATCAATGCTTACTTGGCCTCGATTCACGAATGGGCGACGTCAGACGACGAGAAAGCCATTCTTGCTGACATCGATGCCTATGGAAAAGACGTCCTCAGCGCGCTCGATGGCATCGGCAAAGCGCGTGCCAATGGAGACAACGCCGAGGCGGTACGCCTGTTTGAGGGAGGCTTCTTGCCCCCCGTGACGAAGTATCACGAGGCGATCGATAAACTCAGCAACCTCCAGCAACGCAAGTTGCGCGAGACGATCGCCGCCCAGCAGGAGGAGCAATGGAACCGTTTTGTGCTGGGCACCGGCATCGTCGCAGCATGCCTGGCCTTGGCTGCGTTGCTGGTGAATCTCGTGGTGCGCCATATCCGGCACTCGATGGACAGGGCGGTTGCCACGGCAGAGAAGGTGGCAGAAGGCGACTTGACCGTTCGCTGCAAAACGGATGCGCGTGATGAATTCGGCCAACTCATGAATGCCATGGACCGCATGGTTGAGAGTCTTGGCAACGTGGTCCGCAACGTACGCAACAGCACAGATCAGCTGGGGGAGGCCTCGGCCGAGATTGCCCAGGGCAACAATGACTTGTCTGAACGCACCGAACGCCAGGCGGGACACTTGCAGCAGACATCCAACACCATGGTTCAGCTCACCGAAGCCGTGCGCCTCACGTCTGACAACGCCGGCGAAGCCACTCGTCTGGCATCGAGTGCCAGTCAGGTGGCTGAACGTGGGGGCGAGGCGGTCGGCCGTGTGGTCGCGACGATGAGCATGATCGAGCAGTCGTCGCGTCGCATCGAGGAAATCACCAGCGTCATCGACGGCATATCTTTCCAGACCAACATACTCGCACTCAATGCGGCAGTGGAAGCAGCGAGGGCGGGTGAGCAAGGGCGCGGGTTTGCCGTGGTGGCCGGTGAGGTGCGAAGCCTGGCGCAACGCTCGGCGTCTGCCGCCAAGGAAATCAAATCCCTGATTGCAGATTCTTCCGACAAGGTGCGTGAAGGAGGTGAGCAAGTGGCTGCTGCGGGCGCAACCATGACCGAGCTGGTGCAATCGGTCAACCAGGTGAATGTGCTCATTGGCGAGATCAGCCGGTCAGCGAACGACCAGCGCTCGGGAATCGATGGCGTTGGGCAGTCCATCAACGAAATCGACAACTCCACCCAGCAAAACGCTGCACTGGTGGAAGAGGCAGCAGCAGCGGCCAATGCCATGCGCGAGCAGGCAAGCCAACTCGTCAGCGCTGTTCAGAAGTTCCGTATCGAGTGATGCGCTTGACGCCCGCTGTGCGGGCGGTGACCGAAAAGGCCCCGAATATCCGGGGCCTTTTTCTTTGGGGTGACCCGTCCTGCCAGAGGTTGACACCTTTTTGATCAAGAAAGGGAATGTCAAATGGAATCAGGAACGAAGCGAACGCAGCGTGATTACACGCTGGCTTTTAAGCTGGCGGTAGTCGAGCAAGTTGAAAAAGGCGAGCTGAGCTACAAGCAGGCTCAGGTTCGTTATGGGATACAGGGGCGCTCGAC
>JBNKNN010000106.1:0-30889 GCA_050293865.1 Hydrogenophaga sp.
ACCGCCGGAGGAACCGATGGACTGGTAGTTCAGGCCCGTACCGGTCTCGGCCTTGTAGGCCTCGGCCCACTTGGCGTACACAGGATACGGGAAAGTGGCGCCGGCGCCGGTGATGTCAGCGGCCAGGGCGGCGCCCATGGCCAGAGTGCTCAGTGCAGCTGCAGCAACAGACTTGAGCATTTGGCGTTTCGTGATCATGGATGTCCTCTTGAAGTTCGGTGAATAAGTAACCACAGCGAAGACTTTAAAAAACGTATGTGACAACCGTGTGACACAAAAAAACTGTCATTTTTTCGTCATGCGACATCGAAGGGTTCAAACAACCGCACTCTTTCGAGACGAACCGGCGCCTGAAGCCCCAAATCGGTCACAATCCGGGTAATCCCTTCCATCGACACGGGGCGGCGGCGCCGCCCAAGGCACAGCTCACCCTATGCAAAACGGCACCCTTCTTGCCGCCATCGACCTCGGATCCAACAGCTTTCGCCTCGAGATTGGCCGCCTGCAGGTAGGTCATATCGAGCGAGTGGAGTACCTCAAAGAAACGGTACGACAAGGCAGCGGGCTCGACGACAACAAGATGTTGAGCCAGGAAGCCATGCAACGAGGCTGGGACTGCCTGGCCAGATTTGCCGAGCGCCTCCATGGCTTCAAACGGACGCACGTGCGTGCTGTGGCCACCCAGACGCTGCGTGAAGCCCGTAACCGCGAGGACTTCCTCACAGAGGCGCAGGCCATTCTGGGGTTTCCCATAGAGGTGATATCCGGCCAGGAAGAAGCCCGACTCATCTATCAGGGCGTCTCCCACCTCCTGCCCCAGTCCGATGAACGTCGACTGGTCGTTGACATTGGGGGCAGATCGACGGAAATGATGCTGGGACAGGGCTACGAAGCAAAAGCCATGGAAAGCTACCGCCTCGGCAGCGTGGCCTGGTCCAACCGCTACTTTTCAAAAGGCCAATTCACCTCTGCCGCCTTCCGCACCGCCGAAGTTGCAGCCAAGGCGGTGCTGGATGAAGCACTCGACCGCTTTCCTCCCACAGAATGGGACGTGGCCTACGGCTCCTCAGGCACGGTGGGCGCCGTGGCCGAAGCTCTGGCCGCGAACGGATGGGCCGCAGGGGTCATCACTCGATCCGGACTGGAGTGGCTTGCCGAGAAGCTCCTCAAGGCAGGCAACGTGGACCGTTTGAAACTAGAGGGCATCAAACCAGACCGCAAAGCTGTGATCGCGGGAGGACTGAGCGTCCTCCAAGCGATCTTTGATTTGTTTGGAATCGAGCAAATGCTGCCCGCACAAGGCGCATTGCGCCAAGGGGCTCTGTACGACCTGATCGAGCGGGGCTCTGGAACAGGCGATGTGCGTGAACGCACGGTGCAGTGGCTGGCGCAACGCTTTTCCATCGATACGGCGCAAGCCGATAGGGTTTCCAAGGTCGCAAAAGCATTGTTCGTCCAGATTGCGCAGGACGATGCTGATGACGGCCGCTACTCCCGAAAGCTGGAATGGGCAACACGACTGCATGAAATCGGCACCCACATCTCCCATGAGCGCTCTTACTACCATGGGGCCTACATTCTGGACAATGTGGATGCACCTGGTTTCTCCTTGCCAGAACTGCACCGCATGAGCCAACTGGTACTGGGACAACGCGGCAAGCTGAAAAAGGTCAGCGTAGTCCTGCGCGAAGAGCTGTTCGCAAAGCAACTGGCCTGCCTTCGGCTGGCGGTGATCCTGTGCCATGCGCGCCAGATGCCAGAATTCGACTCGGTGACTCTCAGGTTTGATGCTGGCTGCTTCAAGCTAAGTACCCTACCCGGTTGGGCAAAGCGCTACCCGCAATCAGCATGGTTGCTGAGTGAAGAGGCACAAGCCTGGCGAAAAACGGATTGGGACTATCAGGCAGACATACGCTGATAGGCCACAACGAGCGGAAATCGGTCACGCTTTCTCAAGATACCCCCACGTTTGGGCATGACTCGCGCGCAAATGGGTAGAACAAAAGGTGCATCACCGTATCATGCGGTAACCACCTTTCGAAGCTCTTCCGATTGCCCATGCCCCACCTTCTGATCGTGGATGACGACCCTGGCACGCTCAAGTTGCTGTCTGTCGTCCTGCGCCATCAAGGCTACGAAGTGGAGACTGCAGAGTCTGCGGAGCAGGCATGGGAGCTCTTCGTCCGTCGAGTTCCCGACCTGGTGATATCTGATGTTCACCTTCCAGGAGCCAGCGGCATGGAACTGCTGGCACGCATTCGGGGAGACCTTCGCCACACACTTTGTCCGGTCATCTTGCTCACTTCTCTGACAGACCGGCAAGACATCCGAACTGGTATGCAGCTGGGCGCCGACGACTACATCACCAAGCCCTTTAGAGGGCCGGAAATTGTCGAGGCTGTTCGAGCCCAGCTCAACCGGCAGAGTGTCCGCGACACCGCTCAGGAGCTCAAAAACCGCGTGATTGTGGAGCGAGCGCTCCAGGAGCAAGCCCAGGTTCTGGGCGACAACTACGAGCTGCAACTGGCTCACACCTTGAGCGATCAATGGAACAGTACGCAGCGTGGAGAAGGAACCAAGACCCTTACCCGTGCATGCGTCGCCTCCATCGGGCTCGTTGATCACGAGCGATATGTCGAACAACTGCCAGCAGGAGACCTGGCAGTCTGGCTCAAACGCCTCCACGAAGCCTGTGGTGACGCGGCGTCCTTGTTCGGCGCAGTCCATGTCCATTTTTTCAACGAAGGTGCCATTGCAGTTTTTGCATCTGATGGCGATACAGATGATGTGCTTGCCGAGTACTCTCCCTCGGCGGACGAAGAAGTGGTGCAGCAAACCATCTCCATCAAAAGCGAGCATCGGGCGCTCAAGGCCGCATACGCGTTGCACCGCTCCTTGCCTGGCCTGAAAGATTTCGTCAGCCGCAAATGGTCCGACTTTGACCTGCCCGCACCCCAGTTGTCTATCGGGCTGCACGCTGGAACGGTCGGCCTCTCTCGCCTGCAAGGACTGGCGGGTGGTGCCGTCATCACTGTCCCCGTTGGACAGACGGTCAACCGAGCCAAGTGGCTGCAACATCTGGCTTTGCGCCACCGAGGTACCATCACCATGACGGCCGAGACATTGCGGCAAACCAAGGGCGCAGCACGCGTCATCAAACGCGAATGGGTTACGCCTGCCGAGCAAAAAGAACGGTTGGATGTGTGCTGGGTCACATCGCCCTCAGACGCCCATACCACCAGGACCTGATCTGCGGCGAACACAACCGACAAGTCTGTCACCGATCTACTTCGACTCTGCCATCACGTCCTTGAACTCTACTGCGTCGACTTCCACCAATCGCAATCGGCTTCCGCTCGGTCCTTCCCTGGTGGCCATGTTGATCGTCATGGCTTTGCTACCGGCCGTCGCGGTAACGTGGACTCTTTCCGACAGCAGTGCCGAGGCGATCCAGACACTGGCTGAAAACACCATGCGCCAGGCCGTGCGCAGAATGGATCAGGGGGCGCTCAACCATTTGCGCCAGGCACACACCATCCTGAATGCGCTGGCGGACTCGGAGGTCGCAGCGCATGAGGCCTCTCCACGGGGTTCGCACTGGATCAGCGACGATGCAGGGTTTGAGCAGCTGGCCTTCTCTCTGACCGAACAAACGCCGCACGTACCCTATGTCTACTTTGGCAAGCCAGACGGGACGTTTGTCGGCGTTGAAAGGGAAGGCTCCAGTCACGTCGTCAGAGTCATTCGCCCCGATCAGGGCAATCGCCAACACTTTCAGGCCCTTCATCCAGGTGATCGCTCTCGCCCGCTGCGAACCGAGACCACCGTCTACGACCCCCGTGAGCGCCCCTGGTACCAACTGGCCCTGTCCCGAGGACAACGTACGTTTACCGACGTCTACCGCTCCGCTGTCAAAGCGCAATTCGACCTGACACTGGCGCAACCTGTTTTCGACACGAAGACTGGGCGCCTTCTGGGTGTGGTGGCTGCCGACTTGAATCTGGATCTGCTCAATCAACTGGTGCGCAACACCCCCATCAGTGAGAACGCAGTCAGCTATCTGGTAGATAGCCAGGGCTTGGTCGTTGCTTCATCTGTCGATGAAGCGCTCACAGTCGACATGGAGGGCAAGCGTGTCCGCCTCTCCCCACAACAAAGTCAGAACGAATTGGTCAGAACTTCGTGGTCGCGGCTGGAATCGGCCGACAGAGTTGCATCTGCCGGTATGCAATTGCTTGGCGGTACCAAAGGAAACTGGCTCACGGCTTTGGGCCTGAGCGACAACCGTTTGCTCGCTTTGAGCCGACCTTTTGGCACGGAGTACGGACTCAACTGGACCCTGGTTGTGGTGGCCCCTGAGCTGGACTTCACTGCGCAGGTGCTCAGCGCTCGACGGTGGTCGTTTGTAGTGCTGGCGTCGTTGCTCGCGGCCAGTGGACTGGTCGCCTTCCTGCTCGCCAAAGGCCTCTCCCGACAATTCCAAAAGCTGAACCAGGCAGCCCTCGCGGTCGGTACAGGAGAAGTACCGGAGGTGTTGGAGCGCACACCATTCGAAGAAATCCACCACCTCTCCGGGGTGATGCACGCCAGCGCTGAACGCCTGCAGCAGGCATCGCAGGAGGTACAAGACAAGAACGAAGCCCTGCGCAGAGCGGCCAAGACGCTGGAAACCCGCGTTCAGGCGCGGACTGCCGAACTCTCAGCGTCACGGGCAGAAGCCTTGGCGGCTGCACAAGCCAAGGCTGGCTTTCTCGCCGTGATGAGCCACGAGATACGCAACCCTCTCAACGGCGTTTTGGGCATGACGGAGTTGCTAGCGCAGTCAAGGCTCGACAGCAAGCAAGTCGAAATGCTCGAAGTCGTACGAGCATCTGGAGTGCAGTTGCTGGCCGTGGTCAACGACATTCTCGATTTCTCCAAGATTGAAGCGGGCAGGCTCGAATTGGACCTGCACCCCTTCGAGCTCGAGCGGTGCATCAATGATGTGCGGCAGATGGTCGAGCTCCCTGCCATCCAGAAGCAGTTGCCATTGACCGTGCAGGTGCAGCCACCCCTCCCCCACTTTGTATTGGGCGATTCCACACGGCTGAAACAAGTGCTACTCAACTTGCTGACCAACGCCGTCAAGTTCACGAACAGTGGCGAGGTCTCTCTGCTGGTTCGGCTGGCACAGGCAGAGTCCGATGAAAAAGCGGGACAGCCTCGTATCCATTTCGAAGTGTCCGACACAGGCATCGGTATCAGCAACGAGAGCATGGCGCGCCTGTTCCAACCCTTCGCTCAGGGCGATTCATCCACCACGCGCGTGTTCGGAGGAACAGGCCTTGGCCTGGCGATCTGCCACCATCTGGTGGCCATGATGGGCGGCGAGTTGAAGGTGCAGAGCAATCGCGGTGAAGGGAGCCGATTCTGGTTTGATATAGCGCTCCCAGCCGTTGAGCCTCATCCTGAACAAGCGGCCATCCCGCCGCAGCCGGCGGCATGGGAATCGGGCTGTGACGCAAGGGTCCTCATCGTCGATGACGACGATATCAATCGTCGCGTCGCCTCCGCCATGCTGGAGCGACTGGGCCATGACCATTCTGCAGTCGCCAGCGCAAACGATGCAATCCGCCTGTTAGAAGTGTCCCAAGCGAGTGATTCTGGCCAACCATTCACCCATGTGCTCATCGACCGCCATATGCCCACGCTGGATGGACTGGAAGCCACCAAGCGCCTGGTTGCCTCGTTGGGAGAGAAGGCCCCGACCATCATCGGGATGTCCGCCTCATCGTTGGGAGAAGACCAGCACAGCTGCCTGGAGGCCGGGATGTCCGCCTACCTGAGCAAACCGTTGTCGCTCGGCGCTCTGGCCGCTGCCCTGAAAGGTCAGTGGCAACATTCGTCCCCAAGCGTTGGAGAGGAAGGCCTTTCTCCGGTGAATTTGCCTTGGATCGACATGAGCAGGCTCGATGACTTCGCCGCCTTCGATGACGAAGAGGGTTCGTTGCGAAAAGAGGTGCTGAGCGATTTTCTTCGCGTGCAAGAGGCCCACCTGCGGCGCATTCGAGACACGCTGGCAACGCCCAATGCCTCCCCAGCTTCGATGTCCAAAGCCATACACGCGTTGATTGGCGCCGCTGAGAACGTGGGCGCCAGACGGCTGGGGCAACGCTGCGCCGAACTGGAGATGCAGGCGGCGGCCGGCAAGTTTCTTCACGCCGACCTGCTGGTGCTCACAACGCTTGTGGAACACACACGCGATGCCATCATTCAGGCACTCAAGGACATCTGATCGAATGATGCCGACGGGGGGCTTTCAAAGAATGTCCGGCGTCATGACACAACGGACCACCACAGCAGCATCCCCGTCGCGTTCTCGGTAGCTCAACCACCACACGCCGCCCTTTCGTATCGAACACTCGCCAGGAGACATGTCCAGCAGCCGCGCAACCACTTCTCCGAGCGCGGGCTGATGCCCGACCAGCAAAACGGGCGTCTTGGCCTCAGGCCACCGACTCGCGTCAAGCAACGCATCTGCAGGCGCTCCCGGTCGGATGCGGTCATCGACGCGATATTTGCGCCCGAGTGCCTCGGCGGTTTGCTCTGCACGCTTGGCAGGGCTAACGATGATGCGCGTGCCTTGTGGCAACAAGCCATCTAGCCACCGAGCCATTCGAACCGCCTGCTTTTCTCCCTTTGGGGTCAGGCGGCGCTCCATGTCGTCATCGTCGCCCTGTGCTCCTGCCTCGCCCAATGCGTGCTCGTGAGCTTGCGCGTGTCTCCAGAGGATCAGATCCATATGGGCTCCCGACGGACTTGGCGAGCTCAACTGCTTGAGCTTCCGTATCGCGCCATCAACGTCGCCTGGGCGGACACGCCAGGTTTGCTGCTGCGTGCCCGTCCTTTGCCTCGGCCGGTTGCCCGCTCCGAGGCCCGCAAATAGCGGCCGTCCGGTTGCAGCAACCAGGAGTCCCGATCGTCCTGCATGTAGAGCGTCAGGCATTCGTCAATCAAGCGTTGCATGAGCGCAGGATCCGTCACGGGCCAAGCCAACTCCACTCGGCGCAGCATGTTTCGATTCATCCAGTCGGCGCTGGAGAGCCACAACTCCCTTTGGCCATCGATGTCAAAAAAGAAAACCCTCGAATGCTCCAGCAAGCGCCCGATAACGGAGCGAACTCGAACGTGATCTGTCACGCCCGGAACGCCAGCGGGCAAGATGCAAGCGCCGCGCACGATAGCATCAATCTCGACACCCTGCTGGGAGGCCAGTGCCAGTGCCCTCGCCAGTGGCACATCCGTCAACGAATTCATTTTCAGAATGATCCGCGCCGGCTTGCCCTCGGCCGCGGCGGCTCCCGCCTTCTCGACCTTGTCCAGCATGAGCTTGTGGAGATGGAAAGGAGCAATCACCGACCGCCCCATCTTGGTCAACCGGTTCTGGCTCGCCAGGTGAAGGAACACGTTGTCCACATCCGCAGTGAGTGCGTCGTCAGCGGTCAGGTAGCCGATGTCGGTGTACAGCCGCGCAGTACCAGCGTTGTAGTTGCCTGTGGACATGTGTGCATATCGCTTGAGCTGACCTCTCTCGCGCCGAGTGATCAACATCATCTTTGCGTGTGTCTTCAGACCCACCACGCCGTACACCACCTGCGCGCCCACTGACTCCAGACGGTCTGCATAGCTAATATTGGCCTCTTCGTCGAAGCGGGCTTTGAGTTCGACCACCGCTGTCACTTCCTTGCCCCGCCGCACTGCTTCACGCAACAACTCCATCATTTGAGATTTCGCGCCCGTGCGGTAAATCGTCTGCTTGATGGCGAGCACATCCGGGTCTTCGACAGCTTCGCGCAGAAAGGCCAACACCGCGTCAAAACTCTCGTACGGGTGGTGCAAAAGCACGTCACCTTGCCGCAAGCGCTCAAAAAACGACTGGCCAGGCACCAGGTCCACCGGCCAACCGGCTTCGTAGGGTTCGAAGCGCAAAGCGCTGGCCTCGGCCTTATCAATCAACTGGTTGAGTCGCACCAGATTGACCGGTCCGGCCACGCGATACAAAGCCTCAGGCGGCAGCGCGAACTGTCGAAGCAGAAAATCCGAAAGGTACTCCGAGCAACCGGCCGAGACCTCCAGCCGCAGTGCTTCACCATAGTGACGGCTCTGCAAGCCTTTGCGCAAGGCCGTGCGCAGGTTCTTCACTTCTTCCTCATCCACAGCCAGATCCGAATGGCGCGTCACCCGGAACTGAGAGAACTCCGTTACCTGCCTCCCGGGGAACAAATCCGGCAGATGGGATCGAATCAGGCTGGAGATCGAGACAAAGTGATTCTGCTTGGAGCCGCGGACCACAGGCAACTTGAAGAAGCGCGGAAGTATGCGTGGAATCTTGACGATGGCAACTTCATTCTCTCGGCCAAAGGCGTCCTTGCCGGTGAGCCGAACGATGAAATTCAGGCTTTTGTTGGCCACCTGGGGGAAAGGGTGCGCGGGATCAAGACCCACCGGCATCAGCAACGGCTGTATCTCTCGCTGAAAAGTCTCCTTGACCCACTTGCGCTGACGAACATTTCGCTCGCCGTGGCTGATGAGTTTGATGCCTTTTTTCTCCAGTGCCGGGAGCACATGTTCGTTGTAAATGGTGTACTGCTCCGCCACCATGCGGTGCACCTGCTCGCTCAACGACTGATAGGTCTGGGCGGTGTAAACGCCATGTGTTTCGTTGGCCTTTCGAGCTGCCAGCTGCGGCGCCATTCTGACCTCGAAAAACTCGTCCAGATTGGACGACACAATGGCCAGGTAACGCAGCCGCTCCAACAACGGTACGTCTTCCCTTCGCGCCCAATCCATCACCCGCTCGTTGAAGGCGAGGATGCTGTGATCTCGATCAAGAAATGGGATTCGATGGGAACTGTTCTGGGTCATTCCTTCTATTGTATTCAAGTGTCTCCTTTGAGCGCTACGCTCTTCCAGACATCCGAGTACTGAAAACTGCTGTTCGATGCTGGGGCCCTGCTGGCACGAGGGAGGCGAGAAACAGATGACTGGCAGCTCTCCAACTGAATTGTTCAGCCCGGCGCCTGGCGCTATGGCGGGAACACTTCAGGGCATCGCTCCAAGCTTGAACAAGGTCCGCATTCAGCGCCCCTGCGCCACTGTCAGCAATGACCTCTGACGGCCCCTCGACAGGCAGCGCTGCCACGGGCGTCCCTGTGGACATTGCTTCCACCATCACCAGACCAAAGGTCTCATTGGGACTGGGAAACACCAACACATCTGCGCTGGCATAGACCTTGGCCAACTCCTGCCTGGGCAGGACGCCGAGCCAATGGGCGCCTGGATAGCTGTCTTGCAAGCGTCTACGCAGAGGCCCTTCACCGCACACCACCTTGCTGCCAGGGATGTCCATGTCCAGAAACGCCTGAACATTTTTTTCGTACGAGACACGTCCGACATACAGGCTGACGGGGCGCGCCAATCGGCCCAGGCGCTCATATACCGTTGGCGTATCGTGAAACCCGAACAGCTCTGTGTCCACACCATGGGTCCAATCAACCAGACGCTCAAAGCGCCTCTCACGAAAAAACCGGCCCATGCCTCGCGTAGGCACCATCAACGCAGAACTGGCGGAATGGAAGCGGCGAAGCAATGCATACCCCCATCGAGAAGGGACACCGACGGCTGCCTCAACCACTTCGGGAAAGCGTGTATGAAAAGCGGTCGTGAAGGGTATCCCTCGTCGCTGGCACTCGCGCCGCGCCGCCCAGCCCAAAGGGCCTTCGGTGGCAATGTGAATCGCGTCTGGCTTGATGTTTCGCAAGCGCCGGTACATCTCTCTTCCCGGAAAAACTGCCAGCTCGATTCCTTCGTAGCCCGGACACGGGCGGGTGCGAAATCCGCTGGGCTCGATCACCGACACCTCATGTCCGAGCGAACGGACCTGGCGAACCAGCTCCACAAGGGTAGTGACTACGCCATTGACCTGCGGCAACCAGGCATCCGTGACCAAAACGATATGCATCTCTCAAACCTCTCTTGCCACTGCTGGGGCAGAGGCGTTGGTGGTAGCAGTCGCTTCCTCCGGAGCTTCGTCGCCTGACTCCTGGTGAGCGAGGTGGGCCCAATGCAACAGACGCATCTCGCCAGCGTGGGTCTCCACAGCGGCCGTCAGGCTCTCGACCCAGTCACCATCGTTGACGTAGAGCACTCCTTCTACGTCACGGATCTCTGCGCGATGAATGTGGCCGCAAACCACTCCGTCGAAGCCACGCTGGCGAGCCTCGCGTGCCACAGCGGCTTCGAAGTCCGACACATAGTTCACCGCCTTCTTGACCTTGTGTTTGAGGTATTGCGAGAGAGACCAATATGGCAATCCCATTCGAGCCCGCGCCGAATTGAAATGTCGGTTGAGCCTCAACGCAAGGCCATAGAGATGATCGCCCAGGTGGGCCAACCACGGCGCGCATTGCACCACGCCATCAAACTGGTCGCCATGCACAACCCACAAGCGCTTGCCTCTCGATGTGACATGCGTCGCTTCATTGAGCACTTCTATGCCGCCAAAATGATGGCCATCGAACTGCCGGGCGAACTCATCGTGATTGCCAGGGACGAAGACAACCCGCGTTCCCTTTCGGGCCAGACGCAGGAGCTTTTGCAATACGTCGTTGTGCGCCTGTGGCCAGAACCATCTGCGGCGAAGCTGCCATCCGTCCACGATGTCGCCGACCAGGTAAACCGTTTGCGCAGTATTCCCCTTGATGAAATCGAGCAAGGCAGCTGCCTGGCAGCCGGGCGTTCCCAAATGCAGGTCGGATATGAAAACGGCCCGATAGCGCCACCGCTGATCAGGCCGTTCTTCGGCGGAAGTCCCGCTCGGAGTGCCGGGATACGGCGGCGATTCGGTATCGCCTCCCGCACCCATGCGCCAGGTTTGCATCAATTGCGCAGGCGTGAGCACGATCACTGCCCCAGAAAGTGTTTCCGATAGCGGGCTGGCAGATCCGCCAAGCGCATCATCATCGGCAAGTCCGCCGTGTTGAAGTCGGGGTCCCAGGCGGGTGCACCCAAAACCTTTGCGCCCAAGCGCAAGTAGCCTTTGACCAAAGCGGGCGGCTCCACGTCAAGAGAATCATCCAGGTGCTGCACCGGCAGGGGCAAACGGGGCAGGACGTGATACTCCAAAGACGCCATGTGCTTTTCACGAACCTGTCGCCAAATGCTGGCAGCAGCGTGGCCTCCATCGATACGCCCGTGCGGTCCGTCGTGGTGCATGGGCACACTGGCGCAACCGATCATGATATCCAGCTCATTGCGATGCATGAACTCTGCCAGCGCACCCCACAACGCCATCACCACGCCGCCGTGGCGATGATCTTTGTGCACGCAACTGCGACCGAGCTCCACCATTCGATCACGCAAGAACCGAAGGCGGGTCAGATCAAACTCGGTATCGGCATATGTGCTGCCCACACGCCGGGCCTGCACGGGAGTCAGTACGCGATAGGTACCAATCACGCGGCGACTTTGAGTGTCCCGCACCAGAAGGTGTTCGCAGTAGTCGTCGAACAGGTCGACATCGTGGCCTGGAAGTTCCCGAGAAAGGATTGCCCCCATTTCACCAGCGAACACTTCGTGGCGCAGCCGTTGCGCCTCGCGAACCTCATCCAGGTGCTTCGCCCAGCGCACCTCGATGCCAGACTCCCCTTCCTTGCCACGGATGGCGACCGCTGGTGCTGCTGACTGCTTGGTCGCTTCGCCCACCGTTGGCTTCTCCGTGGCGGCGATCTTCTTGCTGCCTGCCGCCAGGGACGTAATGCGCTTGATCACGCTGACCGCTTGCGCTTGAGGCGACAAATCAAAAGTCGGGGTGGGTAGCTCGCGAATGCTCGGGCTGTCCTGAATGGCCTGACGGATCAGGTGCGAAAGAGGAGTGTCTTGTGTCTTCATGAGACTGCAGTTTTCACTGCGACGGTGTCATCTTCGTGGCATTTGAGTGAAAGTTGCATGACGCCCGCAGCCCCCTCCGACGATCGCCTTTCGCGAGATGTTGCATCGACGGTCGCGCTTTGTTATATTTCAATTATTCAAGAAATATTGAAATATGAACGACACAACGACCATTTCTCGAACGGACAGCGCAGCGGCGCAAGAAGATCGAGCCATCAACAGCCTCGCCGCCCTGGCACAACGCCAACGCCTGCGAGCCTTCCGCATGCTGGTGGTCGCAGGTCCGCAAGGAATGACCGCTGGAGACATCGCAGCAGAACTTGAGCTCAGCCCCAGCGCTCTGTCCTTTCACCTCAAAGAACTTGCACACGCGGGGTTGATCGAGGCTGAGCAGCAAGGCAGGAACATGTTGTACAGGGCAAGGTTCGACACCATGAACGGACTGCTCGACTACCTCACTGAACACTGTTGCGCCGGTCAGGCCTGTATGCCGAATCGCAGCGGCAATCGCAAGTGCTGACCCCGAAATTGCAGCCCCCTGACTGATCAAGCAAAGATCTACCCTACCCTCGCTCCCAACCTTTCTCCAACTCCCACACGCCTTAACGCTTCACCAGGAGTCACCATGAATCGCCTCCACGTACACCTGAACGTCAAAGACCTGGACGCCAATGTCCGCTTCTACAGTGCGCTTTTCGGCGCCGAGCCAGTTCGCCAGGAGCTGGACTATGCCAAGTGGATGCTGAACGACCCGGCGGTCAACTTCGCCATCTCCACCCGTGCCGGGACTGAAGGGCTGGATCACCTAGGCTTCCAGGTGGAGGACCCAGCCGCGCTGAGCGAACTCAAAGAACGCGCGAAGAACGCCGATCTCGCGATGCTCGATGAAGGCCAGACCAGTTGTTGCTACGCCCGCAGCGAAAAACACTGGATCCAGGACCCACAAGGCCTGCCTTGGGAACACTTCCATACCCTTGACCAGATCCCGACCTTCAATGACCGGGCTTCTGTTGCCCAAACCACCGCGCAGGACGCCTGTTGCACTCCCGATCCAGCGCCATCTGCCGCGGCATCCGGTTGCTGCGCCAAACCGGCCGCCCCTGCCACCGCCGACACCAAGTCGTCCTGCTGCTGATTCCATCGAACGGTCTTCCTGCCATGAGCCACTCCCCTCTGAATGTGCTGTTCCTGTGCACGCACAACTCCGCGCGAAGCATTCTCTCTGAAGCCGCGTTGAACCACATTTCCCAGCGCCAAGCCAACGGCCGCTTCAAAGCCTACTCAGCTGGCAGCAGCCCAAGGGATAACCAACAACCCAACCCCTTGGCCATTGAGGCACTGAAACAAGCCGGCATCGACACGTCATATCTGTCCAGCAAAAGCTGGGACACCTTTGCCGGCAACGACGCTCCCCGGATGGACTTGATCATCACCGTCTGCGACAACGCCGCTAATGAAGTCTGCCCGGTATGGCCAGGGCACCCAGCCACCGCCCACTGGGGCTACGCCGATCCCTCGCTCGCTGAAGGCACGCAGGAGGAGCGACTTGAAGCGTTCAAGCGAACGCTGTCCATGATCGGCCAGAGGCTGCAACTGCTTGTCCAGCTACCAGAGTCCGCTCTGCAGGCCGAGGTGCTGGCGCAATCGGCGCGCAGTCTCGTCTGCGAAGTGCCGGCCGGACAGGAGTGCTAAGCCATGGGACTGTTTGAGCGCTACCTCACCGTCTGGGTCGGCCTGGGCATCCTGGCTGGCGTCGGGCTTGGCCTTTTCATGCCCGGCACCTTCGCCACTATCGCTTCCCTCGAGCTGGCGCACGTCAACCTGGTGGTGGCGTTGCTCATCTGGATCATGATCTACCCCATGATGATCCAGATCGACTTTGCCGCTGTTCGTGACGTCGGCAAACGCCCGCAAGGCTTGCTGCTCACCCTGGCAATCAACTGGCTCATCAAGCCTTTCACCATGGCGGGTCTCGGCGTGCTGTTCTTCCAGCACGTCTTCGCCGCTTGGGTCAATCCTGAAACAGCCAACGAGTACATTGCCGGCATGATTCTGTTGGGCGTGGCTCCCTGCACTGCCATGGTCTTCGTGTGGAGCCAACTCACCAAGGGCGATCCGAACTATACGTTGGTACAGGTGTCGGTCAACGACATCATCATGGTCTTTGCCTTTGCCCCGATTGCGGCCTTCCTGCTCGGCGTGACTGATCTCACCGTACCCTGGGAAACGCTGCTGCTGTCCACCTTGCTCTATGTAGTGCTTCCATTGGCCGCCGGCATTGCCACACGCCAGAAGCTCAAAACCGGCCGGGGCGACGCTGGCGTCAATGCGTTCGTCGCCAAACTCAAGCCCTGGTCAGTTGTCGGGCTCATTGCCACCGTCGTGCTGCTATTCGGTTTCCAGGCTGAAACCATCGTAGCCCAGCCACAGGACATCGCGCTCATTGCAGTGCCCTTGCTCATCCAGACGTATGGCATTTTTGCTATCGGCTACATCGCCGCACGCTGGATGCGCCTGCCGCACCAGGTCGCTGCACCAGCCTGCCTGATTGGCACGTCCAACTTCTTCGAGCTGGCGGTAGCTGTGGCCATCTCACTTTTCGGGCTGCATTCGGGCGCGGCACTGGCCACAGTGGTTGGCGTGCTGGTGGAAGTTCCGGTGATGTTGTCGCTCGTAGCCTTCGTCAATCGCACCCGACACTGGTTCCCTGTCACAACTTGAAGCCACTCAACCATCAGGGAAGCTCTGCATAAACTCCGCCATGCGCGTTCGAGGTCAAAACGGGATGGACGGCGTTTTTGATTTCCAGGCTATGCCGAGGGTCCCCGGGCTCGCGCCATAATGGATGACATGAGCCCACGCCACATCACGAATTCCAGCTTTGTTCTGCTCAGCGTACTGACGCTTGCAGCCTGCACTTCTGTGTCACTCGACTCGCCTGCACCCGTGGTCGATCGATCCACTCAGCGCGACAGCGGCCGAGCACCATCGCCCGCACCCGTCGAAAACAGGGACCGCAGCGCCAACATGACAACGCCGGCGCCTGCCTCGGCCCAGCCAGCACCCGTGTACACGCCATCAGCGCCATCCTCAGTCAGCTCGTCATCGTTGCCGAGCCTGTCCGACGCGCCTTCCTACCCAGCCGCGCCTTCGGCCGCTCCCGACACGACACAGCTCCCCATCAACAGGGAGAAGACATATCCCTACTCCACGGATGGCAGCTACCAAGGCGAAATGGTCGGCCAACCGGCACCAGGCTCCGCCTTTTCCAAAGTCAAAATCGGGCACGAATTCCAGTACGTGCAAGGTGTCATCGGCGCGCCACAAAAGGTCTATACCCAGCAAACTGGCAAGGCCTGGATTCCTTTCTACTATGGCAACGATGCAAGCCGCATCGTTGGGCTGTACCCCGGAGAAGGTTGCCTGACCTTCACTGGCGGCAACAAGCTTGGCTGGGGTGCCAACGAACTGATCCGAATCGAGGTTGACCCATCCGGTAGCTGCTACCGGCCATGACGCGTCCACAACCTGACGTCACTTGGCCGGAGGGGCCAGTCGCACTTCATCCGCATCCTGCCACCTCCGACCCCTGGGCAGGTAGCCTCAGCGTCTCCCTCTTTCCATGCAACACACCGAACGGCTCTTTCCTCCGGTTTGAATACCTGTTGGTCGGTGCCGTGAGCCGCCTGCTCTGGCCTGGGCCCAAATCCGAGGCATCGTTCACCGAAGGGCTCTGGCAGAGTACATGCATGGAGGCCTTTGTGGGCACGTCCGATAGCGAAGCCTACCGGGAATTCAATTTCGCACCGTCCGGTGATTGGGCCATCTATGACTTCGCGCGCTACCGGGAACGCTCGGCCTCGCGTTCGAACCTGCCTCTGCTTGCCCCGTCTATTGCTTCTGAGTCGAGTACTCGCATCACCATTCGGGACGCCAATGCATTGGTGCTAACCGCACTGGCGCCTGTCGCATCAATTCCCACTGGCCTGTCACTGCATTGGAACCTCAGCGCCGTACTCCAGACGCATGATGGACAATTGAGCTACTGGGCGCTGGCACACCCCGCCGACCAACCAGACTTCCACCATCCTTTGGCACGTGCACTGACGACTCCGTCCTCGGCACCTCGCCCCTGAACCTTCGTCACCGACATGAAACTCGGCATCGAACGCCTGCTTGAAGACGCCTCGCTTCGTGCCTCTTTGCACGGTCGCCGCGTGGCCTTGCTCGCACACCCCGCTTCCGTCACCCGGACGCTGACGCACAGCCTCGACGTTCTCGCTGCGCTGCCCGACGTGGACCTCACAGCCGCATTCGGCCCGCAACACGGCCTGCGCGGCGACAAGCAAGACAACATGGTGGAGTCCCCCGACTACACCGACCCTCGGCTGGGAATTCCCATCTACAGCCTGTACGGTCAAGTGCGTCGCCCCACCGACGCCATGATGGACAGCTTCGACATTCTGCTGGTCGACCTGCAAGACCTCGGCTGTCGTATCTACACCTTCATCACCACGCTGCGCTACGTGCTTGAAGCCGCAGCCCGCCTGGGGAAATCGGTCTGGGTGCTCGACCGCCCCAACCCCGCTGGCCGCCCAGTGGAAGGCCTCACGCTGCGTGAAGGCTGGGAAAGTTTCGTCGGTGCAGGCCCCATGCCCATGCGCCACGGCATGACCATGGGTGAACTCGGCCACTGGTTCATTGCCCACCTCGGGCTCGACGTCGACTACCGCGTCATCACCATGCAAGGCTGGGCCCCCGGCGCGGCACCGGGTTTCGGTTGGCCCCTGAACGAACGCAGTTGGGTCAACCCCAGCCCCAACGCACCCAACGTCTCCATGGCGCGGGCCTACGCCGGCACCGTCATGCTTGAAGGCACCACCCTTTCTGAAGGCCGCGGGACCACGAGGCCGCTGGAACTGTTCGGAGCACCCGATATCAACATCCAGCAACTGTTGGCCGACATGCGTGGACTGGCCCCGCAGTGGCTCAATGGCTGTGTGCTGCGCGAATGCTGGTTCGAACCCACCTTCCACAAGCACGTCGGGAAGTTGTGCACTGGCATTCAGATTCACGTGGAAGACCCCACACACTACGACCACAAAGCCTTCAAGCCCTGGCGCCTGCAAACACTGGCCTTCCGCGCCATTCGCATGCAGTCACCCGATTACCCCCTCTGGCGCGACTTCCCCTACGAGTACGAACACGACCGCCTCGCCATCGACCTCATCAACGGTAGCCCTCTGCTCAGGGAATGGGTGGACGACATCCAGGCAGCCCCTGGGGAGCTGGACGCCATCACGCTACCGGACGAAAAGGCCTGGGAAGAAACCCGCCGACCTCACCTGCTGTACTGAGCGTAGGCAGCTTCGGCGTCTTTGGCCACGGAGTTGGCGGTGGCCTCATCGCCTACGTGGTGCGGCTCGGTCCTGTTCGCGTCTGCCAGACCTCCCGCTCGCGGATGCCACCATCCATAAACCCTTCTTCGCACCCACTGCCCAACTGACGCGTCCGTTCCCGTCTTCGTTTCTGCCGCCGTCGTTCGCGAAATCACTCAATGTGAAGCGTCCAATGTGCGAGACATGCAAGACTTGACCAGAGAGGCCAATTTGTCTGCAGCCTCCTGTGCCCCCAAGTCAACGTGATAGATCCCCGACCCCTTCACCGCTAGCGTCAATCGTTCGCTCGCAGGCGAATACGAAGCGCGCAACCGGAACCCTACAACGTTGTCATCGCCAAAGTTCCCCGTCTCGAAGATCCCGCCCGTAGTATCCCTCTTGGTGACAGTTGGATCCCAACGCCTATCTTTCTCGTGCAATGCATTTGCTGAACGTTCAACACAGGCAAACACATCATCGACGGTGGCTTGCGGCGGCGCTATCAGCATCTTCTCAGTTACGGGACCGTTCAGCCCTGGATAACCCATGCACGCCTGCAACGCGAGCAAAACAGCCAACGCCACGGCACACGCCCCCAGACGACTCGCCAATGTGAACCTCAACAGGCAGCCCGGGCAGTCAGCATCAAAATGCTACCTCAACCACTTTTGCATGAACTCGGCTGAACCCTTGATCGAGTTCAGCGAATAGCCGGCAAAACCCACGCGCTCGTACAAGCGCTTGGCCGGCGTGTTCAAGGACAACACCTCCAGCGTCAACTTGCACGCCCCACGATCTCGCGCAATCTGCTCCACAGCCTCAAGCATCCGCTCGGCCACTCGCTGGCCACGCCAGCCTTCGACCACCACCACATCGTGCACGTTCACCAGAGGCGCGCAGGCGAACGTCGAAAAGCCCTCGAAGCAATTGATCAGACCGACAGGCTCTTCCCCCGCGAAGGCCAGCACGCTGAAAGCGTCGGGTCGGGCTGCCAACGCGCCGGCCAGATTCGTCTTGACCTCGTCAGTCAGTCCTTCGCCGCCACCAGCCGGGTCGCGCGCGTAGGTATCGAGCAATGCCAGCAAGGCCACAGCGTCGCCAGCATCGGCATAGTTCACCTGCCGAACCGAGACGGAAGCGTTCGGCTTGGGTCCAGCAACCGTCATGCCCGTTCTCCAGTCAGCGAATCGGCCATGGCTTGGGCGCAACGGTGAGCCACCGCCGCGTCTCGGGCCTCCACCATCACCCGCACCACTGGTTCCGTGCCACTGGCACGGATCAACACCCGACCATCGTCACCCAACTCAAGCTCGGCCTCGCGACGCGCTGCCTGCAATGCCACACTCGTCTGCCAGTCCTGGCCAGGCTTGAGACGAACATTGATCAAGGCCTGCGGAAACAGGTCCACACCCGCGAGCAACTGCGCCATGGTCTTGCCACTTCCCACGCAGGCCTGCAACACCTGCAGGGCCGACACCAGGCCATCTCCCGTCGTATGGCGGTCGAGCACCAGCAAATGCCCCGATCCTTCGCCGCCCAGCGTCCAGCCATGGTGCTCCAGAGCTTCAAGCACATATCGGTCGCCCACTTTGGCGCGCACGAAACGCACGGCCAAATGGCCAAAGGCAACCTCGATCGCCATGTTGGTCATCAAAGTACCGACAACGCCCGGAACGACATGGCCATGGCTGAGGCGGTCTTTGGCAATCAGGTAAAGCAGCTCGTCCCCATTGAAGAGGCGACCATCCGCATCCACCATCTGGAGCCGGTCGGCGTCACCGTCCAGCGCCACGCCATAGTCCGCCTTGTGCGCCTTGACCGCCGCCACCAAGGCCTCAGGGTGGGTGGCACCCACACCTTCGTTGATGTTCAGGCCATCCGGAGCACATCCGATGCGGATCACCTCCGCCCCCAACTCGTGGAAAACATCTGGCGCGATGTGATAGGCCGCTCCATTCGCACTGTCCACTACCAGCTTCATGCCTTTGAGAGTGAAAGGCGAAGGGCAAGTGCTCTTGCAAAACTCGATGTAGCGGCCAGCGGCATCGTCCAGCCGGCGGGTTTTGCCCAAATGAGCAGAGTCAGCCCACACCGGATCTTGCGTCAGGGCTTCTTCCACCGCCAGCTCCCAGTCATCGGGCAGCTTGGTGCCCTGGGCACTGAAAAACTTGATCCCGTTGTCCATGAACGGGTTATGACTGGCACTGATCACCACACCCAGACTCGCCCGCTGCGCGCGCGTCAGGTAAGCCACAGCCGGTGTCGGCACCGGCCCTAGCAGCACCACGTCCACACCGGCGGAGTTGAAGCCCGATTCCAGCGCAGACTCCAGCATATAGCCTGAAATGCGCGTGTCCTTGCCAATCAGCACCCTGGGGCGCTCCTCCGTGCGACGCAGCACCCGGCCCACTGCATGGGCCAGTTTGAGTACAAAATCAGGGGTGATGGGCGCCTGGCCCACCGTACCGCGAATGCCGTCGGTACCGAAGAATTGTCGGGTCATCCGGCTATTGTAGGCGCCGCCCCCCGTCAATCCCCGTCAGCTCACTGCCCGCCCGTTCTCCAACTCTGCCTGCCAGACCGCCGTTCTCTGCTGTTCTTCGGCGGCGGCTTGTGCCTCGCGGCCTGCGGCCCGCGCATCTGCCTGAGCCAACACTTCGGCCGAGTCAGCCATGGACTGGTTGGCAGCCTGAGCCGCAGGTACCGAGGCCACCTTGGCCACAGGGCCGTCCGTCTGAGCAAAGCGAATTTCGCCTCCGTCGACCTTGAAGGCATTCAGACACGTCATCTCGTTGGCCCTGGCTTCAGCAGCCACGGCATAGCTGGTAGCGCTCAAACCTCGGTCCCACTCGAGGCCTGCTCTACAGGATGTCGCCGCCACTGCATCACGAGAATCGGCCAACACCTGACGAGTCTCGGGCCGGCTGACATCCAGACTGGCATGGGGCTCCACACCACGCTCGGCCTGAGGCGGAGTCAACCCCCTGCGCTTCAGCTCAGCTTCCACCGCAGAGACATGCCCGCTGTCGCGCCAACGCTCTGTTTTCAAGCGTTCCAGAGTGGCTTCGTGATGGTGCTCACTGATCATGCCGCCGACGAATGGAATCCTTGAAGGCTCTGGTCCCTTCAACTCCAGCAAGTCGATTTCCCGGGAACCCTCGGCCACCTCGCCGCTGAATCGCCGCCACGCCTGCTGGAGCGCCGCGTCAGAATACTCGCCGTACCGGGCTTCTGGCACATAAGGCAGCGCCCTGGGCTGGACCTCATCATGCACGGTGTCGCTGTAGCCCGCTCGCACCGCATCCGCAGGCTTCAGACCGGCTTCAAGCCGAGTCTCGTAGGCGTCCACCACGTCATCCTTGTCCAGGTCAGGGAAGCGCGTGGACATGTCCTGCCATTGCGATTCAATCAGGCCCCGGCCTTCGTAATACGCATTGTTCTTGTCGACCTCGGCTTTGAACTCTGCGCCAACAGTCGTCAGTTCGGCCTGAATCTCTGCCCGCTTGGCTGCGTCGGTTGTATCTGCGAGATCTTCCTTCAGCGACTCAAGCCGTCCCAGCAGGCGGCCTTCACGAGAGATGTGGTCATAGCTGAGTTCTCCCAGCTCTCGCCCTACTGCACGGGTCCATTGCTGAAGGCGCGAGTCTTCATAGGCCTTTTCAGCACCATAGGCTGCGGCACCTCCCCCCAGGACAGCGCCAGCCACTGTCCCAGGCCCAGGAGCCACTGCCGAACCGCCCAGCCCACCCACGGCACCACCAGCCACAGCAGCCGTACCCGTCACGCCACTGCGTACTGTCAGGTCTGCTCCGGACTCATAGGCCTTTACGTGAAGGTCCCGGGTCGACGTGGCGGAATCAATCGCTTCCCTGAATTCGCCATACCCTTGGTACAGGCCATAGACCGTGCCCACATAACCGAGACCTTTGAGCACAGCGGGGCTTGGAAACCGCAAGCGGCTTGGCGCAGCGTCCAGTGCGTCGCCTGCACTATCCACCGCTGCCCGAGCGGCCTGGCGCGAGATCAAGTCGTCCAGTTCGGCTCCCAGCCGACCCCGACCCTGCTCGATCCGCGCCAGTTGTTCGGGCGTCTCGTACGGGTGCGGCCCCTTGGCCATGTCAAACGCAGCATCATTGGCCGCCACACGGGGCGTGTCGCTGTAGGGTGTGCCATCAAACAGCTGCCCTGGGTCCACCCGGTAGCGTTCGGCACCTCTGATGTGATCCCCCGCATCCGCCCAGCGCATCTCCGACATCAAGCTGTGTGAAGAAGCCTGCACAGCTTTGTTCACTTCGCTAAGCTTGGTCGAGACGTCACCGGGTGCAGCCGCGTAAATACGTTGATAGGCCTCCAACGGGACACCATTGATGTGCGTGACGTACGGATTCCTCAGCAGCGCCGGTAGCTCGACACTGGCGAACACCTTGCTGTCTTCCGCCAGTGAAGTCAGCGTGCGCACATCACCCGTCGCACCCTCGGCCAGCCGCCGGCTGGCCCGGTCCCAGATGCTCTCGACTTTGCTGCCGTCGGGGCGAACGCCCGTGTCCAGTTCAGCCAACAGTGCTGTGCCGTCCCTGCCCACAGCTCCTTCCAAAGCTTCGGAAAACCTCCCAGAGTTTTGTAGCGATCCAATATCTGTATTGCCAATGGTGACAACCCGGCCATGAGAATCCGTACCAATGCTTTCGGCCAGTTGCCAGTTTCCTCGAACATCGCCTGCATTGCCGCTGTACAACAGCGTCACGGCATCGGTCGCTTGGCCAGGGACGCGTGTGGATAGGCCATCCAGTCGACCGAACAGGTCCGACTTGAATGCGTCAAACCCACCGGGATAGCGATCAATACCTCCGTCGCGCCTAACCTGATTGAGCCAGTCAATCACACCGGTTTGCTGATCATTCAATTCACGCGCCATGCTTTGCTCTCCAGTACTCGGTATCTAGGCGCGCCTCGGCCAGTTCCAGTCGAACACCCTTGACCCAGGGAAGGTTGGGACCATCATCACCGACATAGTAGGCCTCTTCAATCATCGAAATGACCTCCTCCTTACGTGGGTACAAAGCTACCGGTAGATACAAGTACACATTGGTCAGTAGTTCAATCCTGTTTTGAGTACCCGTTCTTTCGTCGGCCCCTTCCAGCAGTTCGACGCCCGTTTGATAGACGACTCCCACCGACTGTCCCTCCATCAGAAACGTCGTCCAGTAGGTTTTCTTGACGCCGGCTTCGGCGGCAGCGCGCGCATCGGTCTCTCCACTGGTCAACGCCACCCGCCGTTGCTTGTCGATCGTCCATGGTCCCATCGGCCACTGGTTCAAACGAAGTGGGGCGTAAAGCGGCGCCTTCTCAAAGTCCCAGTTGTCCTTCACACCGGGCGGCACGTCTTCCACCACAAAATTGGACGGCGTCTTTGCTTGGTCTACCAGGTAGGTCATCGATATCTCTTTAAAGCCTCGGTCGGTTGTGGTCGGGTTCACTCATTGGTCGCTTGCGCTGCCAGTGACCATCAGCGACGATCCAGTTTACCCAGAACATCGCTGAATTCTTCCTGGATGCCTGCGAGCCCCGTGTACTCCTTTGGGGGTGAAGCTGCCGCCGCGGGTGCCGCCGCCGCGGTTGGCGTCGCGGGTTTGGCGGGGGCAATGGGCCGTGCTGTGGCAGCGTTGCCCGCTGCACCGGCCATCATGCCCGACCTGCCCGTGTTCACGCCACCTGCTGTTGCGGCAGAGGAAGTGTCGCGCCGAGGAAAACCGGTGGGAGCTGCCGCAGCTCCTCCCGCCAACGTCAGCTTGGGCACGTTCAGCTTGGGCTCCAGCCGAATCTTGAAGTCTTTGTCTTCGTAGTAGCGAATCTTGTCGGCCATGACCGGGTGGGCCATGCCTTCGACCATCAGGATTTCCTTGTTGTCCCCCATGGCCTTCAATTCCTGTGGCAGCATCAGTGCGCGGCGTTCTTCGGCCGTACTCTTGGTCACGCTGCTCTCGCGCCCGCGGTTGCGGCTCAGGCTGTCCTTCTTCACACCTACATAGCCCAGCATCTCGCTGTACTCGTTGGCGTCCCGCTGTTCGCGCGGCGCATACAGGATCTGCAGAGCATGGTTGGTGATCAGCGTGCGTGCCACTTCGGGGCCGTAGGTGGACTCCAACTGCGACAAGCTTTGAATAATGGGCAGCAAGCGCATGTTGTAGCCCGCCATGAAGCTCACGGCACTGGCAATGATGTCCACCCGCCCGATGCTCGTGAACTCGTCCATGAGCAACAAGCACTGATGTTTGAGTTCGGGGTTGGCCTGAGGCAGCTCTTTCACGTTCTGATTGATGAGCTGACTGAAGAACAGATTGAGAATCAGGCGGCTTTCGGCCAGTTTGTTGGGCTGGATGGCCACGTAAATCGTCATCTTCTTCTTGCGCACGTCGCGCAAATCGAAGTCATTGCCACTGGTGGCGGCATCCACCACCGGGTTCAGCCAAGGGTTCAGCGGTTCCTTGAACGTACCCATGATGGATGCAAACGTCTCCTTGGCCTGTCCTTGCAGCGTCGCAAACGCCGAGCGTGCGCTCTGGCTCAAATGCGGCCAACTCGCCAGGTCGTTCAGATATTCGCGGAAGTCCTGACCCGGGCGGCCGGAGGCCAGCCGGAACAGCCCCCCAACCGTGGGGGTTTCCGCCGCTTCGGGGCCAAAGTTCTTGGCCAGATACTCCGCCTGTTCGAACGCATACAGCGCAAAGGCCACAAATGCGTTTTGCGCTTGGTTCGACCAGAACGGATCTTTGGTGCTCTCATGCACCGGATACAACATGGCTGCAATGCTCTGTACATCGCTCACCCGGAAATGAGGGTCATCCGATACATAACTCAGCGGGTTCCACCGGTGGGTACGCAAATCCTCGGCAAACGGATTGAACAGGAACACATCCTGCCCGTACTTTGCTCGGAAGCCACTGGTCAGGTCAAAGTTCTCCTGCTTGATGTCGAGCACCACCACCGAGCCCTGATAACTCAGCAGGTTTGGAATGACGATACCCACGCCCTTGCCCGAGCGGGTGGGCGCCGCCAGCAAGGCAAACTGCTGGCCGTTGAAGTAGATGTACTTGCCGTTCTTGCGGCCAACCACCAGCGCGGTGTCGTCCGGATCCAGCATCTTTTTCTTCTTCAGATCGGCCAGCGTCGCAAAACGCGCATCGCCGTAAATGTTCTGCTTGCGCTTAAACAGGACAAGCAAAGCCACCGCCACAAACATCAGAAACGGAATGCCATATCCGATCATGCCGCTGCCGCGAATGGTGCTGCCAAACGCGGCGCTCTGCCCGTGCGCCAGCCAGTAGCGCGCATAGGTGGTCAGCCCAAGGCTTTCAGTGGGCAGATCCAGCCGCCACAGCATGATCAATCCACTGAGCCATGAACCGATGAGCAAAGCCACCAACAGAGTGCTCAGCACCAATATCCACTTGAGTTTCGTGCTCACGGTGGTCTCTACTCCATTGGCTCAAAGGCTGTCGATCGGGCTGGGTGCATGCGCAGTTGACAACTGCTTCACTCTTTCGCAGTAGTCGCTGCCGCCTCGGCGGGCGTATCAGTTGCGGAAGCGCCTGGCGCTTCCGATCCAATGTCGGAAGTGGTCACCGCAGTGTCAGGCGTGGTCGCCGGAGCCGTTGATACGGCCGTTTCAGGTTCAGCAACAGGCGCGGCTTCCGGCACGGCTGCCACTTCAGCACCAGCGCCCATGCGCGCGTTGCGGGCGCGGTACTGGTGCAACTGGTGCAGGGACAGATCGTAGCGGCAGGATTCAATGGCCGAATTGAACAATTTGCTGTCGAAGCCTTGCTCTCGCACGTAAGCGTTGCAGCGCGCGTCACGGTAGCGCAGCCAGGCCTGATGAGCCACTTTGCTGTTGCGCACAAAGCGGGCGGCATAGGCCTTGTTCTTCTGGTCGCTCAGCATGCCCTGGCGAGCCTTGCTGTAGTTCTGCAACTCATTCTGCAAATCCTTGTCCAGCGCTCGGCGTGCCTTGCGGCAGCCCTTGAAATCAGGCGTGGCGCCAGCACAACCGGCGTCAGCCGACGCGACCGCATCGACCGGAAGAGAAGACACCTGCGGCACCCACTGTTTGGCCTGTGCGGAATAGCAGTAGTTCTCGCGCGGATTGGCATCACCCGTATTGGCCAGCGTCACCTGTACGCAACCGGCGCCAGCACGATTGATCTCGCCAAGACCGTTGAACTTTTCGACCGGCACGAAGCGACCAATCTCATTGTTGTACTCGTACAGGCTCATCACAAGCACATCGCCCACCAGGCGATGCGGCACGAGAAAGTCTTGCCAGCCATCGTTGTTCAGATCGGCAAACTGAAGCCAGCCCTGGCTGTCCAGTTCGCTGCGCGGCAATGCAAAGTCGTGGGCGATAGCCTGAACTTCCTTGCCTTCCTGAGTCACCACGATATAGCCCGCACCGAAGTTCTCGGAATCGTTGCTCTTGGCTGCGTCGTCGAACACGAAGTCGAAGTGGTACGTCACTGCATCGGCCGACACGTTCACCTGCTGTGCCTGCAAGCCCTGCTCCACCTGGGCCGGGGCCACCGTTGCCTGCATACCAGGAAGGGAGACGCAGCCACCCAGAATGCCCAGGGCAGCGGCCACGGCGCTCGCCTTGGCTGGCTTCTGGAGTCGATCAAAAACTCGACTGGCGAATGTTGCTCCCGTTGGTGAGGAAGCCTTGGCGTTGTGTTGCATTGAAGTCATGTCCTTTCACACATCTCTCGATGTCTGTTTCAGTGTAGGTGTCTGTTTCTATGTCGACGTGTCTGCGGTCGTTTCTGCGTCTGTCTCGACGTCGATCTCAAAGCTTTCAGCCAGGTATCGCATCTCCTGCGCCAACACCCCCTGCCGATGGTTGCATGGCCGGTGCTGGATAGGCCTGAGTCATGGCTGGCGAGCCTTGTGCCTTACCTTGCGCCAGTGAAATGGCTTCATTCAAATGGTCCTGGGCAGACGCAGTGAAGGCCTCCGAGATAACAAAGTCCCACATCACACCGACGGTGTCGCGCATCCCGACGCGCTGACCATCCTGGCTCACGCCCATCCAGGCCACGCCGGGGCCCATCTTGTGACGAGCGGCCACAGTCACGGCGTAGGACTGCACCTGTTCCACCATCGAGGCTTCCATCTCTTGCGCTCTCAAGGGCTCTTCCAGCCGGCTTTCTGCGTAGGCCTGAAAAAGGCCCACAACCCCAGGCAAAACCGGCAATGGCATCCGCTGGACCACCGGTGGCTCTGACGGTATCTCGGGCGCGGGCTGGTTGGGGTGGGCATCCATGGCCGATGGCTCACTCATTTCGCTGTGTCTTGCTGGGCGATTGCAGAAGGGAAATCCACGCTCTTCAAATGCACCGGGAGAACACTTCCGTGACCATGTCGTCCTTGCCGTCAACCATCACAGGGGTTGACCAGTACAGACGCCCTTTGCGGCTCGATAGTCCGAAGCTCTTGAGTTCCTTGGGTTGTTCATAGGGAAACACATCGCTCAAAGCTTGCATCTGCCAGGCTGCTGGCGTTGCCGCCTGCACCTTGGTCACGAACAGAATCTCATCCTCGCGGCGCTCTCTGAGTTTCATGATCTGCCGATCGGAGATCACAATGGCGCCAGGAACGTGCTCACCCTTGTGGCGCAGCTTGTAGGTCAGGCACAAGTGCTCGCCCATGTCGTTGTCCTCGAACCATACGCCGCGCAAGGGTGTCGGCGTCAGAGCCGGCCCAGCAGCCAGAGCGCCTGCAGCAGTCAGGCTCGCCACCAACCACAGGACCAACTGGGAAGCGGCTCTCGTCGGGGTACCGATGGCCTGACTGATCAATTGTCCGATGTTCGTCATCGTGTTCATTCCTCTCACCCATCCCGTCAAGGGACTGTGCTGTTCGCAATAGTTCAATACTTCAGCGTGTCGATACGTCGCCAGGTCAAAAGCTGAAAGCGCCATATCGCCATATCGCCACTGGATTTTTGCCACACCCTGGCGCGGCAGCTTTCCGTCAATTCGCGCTCAACCGCATCCTGCGCACCGGATCAAAGTCGATGCCGGTGATGTAGCGCCGACCTCCGTGCGCCTTGATGTGCACCACCACGTCAATCGTGAGCAACAACAATCGCTTGATCTCGGAAAACGCCAAACCAGAACCTTCGGGAGAAGCCTTCACCATCAGCGCCATCTGGTCCCAAGTCTGGTCGCAGCTACCGGCATGGCAACTGGTGATCGACCCGGGGTGACCTGAAGCGCAATTTCGGATGTAGTAGAAAGATTCATCGCCCCGAATCTCTGCCAAGATGATCCTGTCAGGCTTCATCCGCAGGCAAGCTTCCATGCACCCCTTGGCCGTGACATTGGCCGAACCCTGACCGCCCCTGGAGTAAATCAGGTGCACAGAGTTCGGCTGATCGATAAACAATTCGCGAGCATCTTCAATCGTGATGAGGCGCTCGTCCTGAGGTATGTGGGTCACCAACGACTTCATGAATGTCGTCTTGCCGCTGCCCGTGGCACCGCTCACCACAATGTTCTTCTTGTAGTGAACCGCCTTGCTGAAGAACCCATGGAAATCGCGAGCCTTCTTCAGCTCCAGCAACTCCTTGTCCATGTCGGTCAGTTCGTCCGTGTCGTCCAGAATCTCGTTGAAGAACCCGTCTTCCTGATACTGGTTGAGCGTCTTGGTCCATCGCGAGGGCAAACGGATGGTGATCGACGCTGTGTCCGCGGGCACCGCCGGCGGGAGCACAAACTGCGCACGCTGGCCAGTAGGAAAAGTCAAGGACACAACAGGATCGACCGACGTGATGCGCTGGCCGGTCTTGCTCTCGTTCACCACCGTCGTGCAAAACTGGCGTGCACGGTCAAAGGTCAACTGGGGAACATCCAGTCGTTGCCAGCCTCGCACGGTCTCCAGGAACACCTCACCCGGCCGGTTGATACAGATCTCCGTCACCTCGGGGTTGTTGAGGTACTCCGTGATTCCCAGCACGTGGTACTGATACTCCAGGAACTCCGTCGAGATGTTGGCAATCGGTTCTGCGACTTCCTCCATCAAAACCCTGACTCCCTCAAGCGCCCACCGGGCAAACTGACGCGTTTGTCGCTCATATCGCTATTGGCTCTCTGCTTCCCTGACGTTCTGGCAACGCGCGTTCGATCACACCCACCACCGGTTGCAACACAACCGATCACTGCATCACGGTTGAAAAGTCCACATCGCGGGCCGTGAAGATATTGATCACGGTTCCGTTCATGACGGTCACGGTCGCCTTGCGGTTGGCAGAGCGCGCCAGCATTTGCGTGGCCGCAGCCTGGGCCGTATCGGCCGTGCGCGACTGCCATGGGTCATAGGTTTGAGCCACATAGCCGCCGCTGACCACCGTGGTCTGCTGGCCTTTGATGTCGTTCTTTTCTGCGATCTTTTGCGAAGCGATATCAATGGTGTCAGCCAACAGACTCACCATCATGGCCGAACCGATGCGCTCGCCCCAGTGGCCGTCGTACTCGCCCGGCACACCAGCGCCACCCAAGGTATCCGTGCCAGCACTGTCGATGCGCACGTCCAGGCCTGTGGTGGTCAGAATGCGTGTCCAGACTATGCCGATACGGTCGTAGTTTTCATCCACGTACTTGTACTCGCCCGTCACTTTCGATCCCTTGTCGATCAGGAGTCGTCGGCCATTGGTGGAGTAGATCGGCTCGGTCACCACGCAGGATGTCATGCCAGGCAAGGTCGAGACCACACGCGTTTGCAACGCACAGCGGATGAAGGTGCCCCGCGTGAGCATCATGTCGGCGTTGGCCATCACCTGAACCGCACCACGCTTGACCGAAGAAAACTCGTCTTCAAAGAAACGATTTTCGGTGTTGCGGCCCTCCGTTGACGGGATCAGATTGTTCTGACTGGCCATTCGGCGAGCCAGCAAATCGTCCGGCTTCTCCGGCACGGGCGGGCCAGAACGCACTGGTGGCGGCACGATGGCAGCAGTGTTCACAGGCTCAGCCAGCATGGGTTCTTCAGGCAGGCGCAGAACTGGCTTGTTCGGCACCTCCACGTCCTCGAACACCACGCGGTTCTTGTCCTTGTCGTCTGCAGAAAACGCCACGTTGGCCACCCACATGGTCATGGCCACCACACCAACGGCGACCGCCGCGATGTAGCCCAGAGCCATCTTGTTGACACCACGATTCGCGCCGCCAGAGAGGCGCGGCATCGTGTCGTTCATCTGCGCGCCCATGCCTCCGTTCTGGTCAGGCATCTGCATCGGGTTGTTTCCGTTGTTCATCATCACTTGTTCCTCCGAAGGGCCACCACGTCATCGCCGAGGCGCAAGACGACATAGGGGTACACACCTTGCACAATCATCACGTCGCCTTCACTGTGCTGGTTCACGATGTATTCCTCCCCGTCTTCCTTGTTGCGGCCAAACACCGCGGGGAAATTCGACAGCTTGGGAAAATGGATGTAGGTGAACTGCCCGTTGTCGTATACCCGCAGCGGAACGATCACCGAATTCTCTTTCAAGGTACTGGCATAGTCGTACTTCAGGTGGTAGTCGCCTTGCGAGTCCAACGCAGCGGCCGATGGAGACAACACCTGGTTCAACTGGTGAGCCTGGCTACCCTGCTCTGGCGATTCACTCGGGTAGATAAACCGCACCTTGTAGTAAACGCCAGCCTTCTTGGCCTCATCCAGGGTGCGCCATTTGGTGGCCGACACACGCAGGTCAATCAGGTACGAACGCATGTTGGTGCGGATGTACATGTTGGTGTCCACATCCACGTTCTTGGGCCGGATGTAAAACACGTTGTCACGGCGCACCAGCTCCCAGCCGTCGCTGAAACCCGTGCCGAAATCCTTGACCTGCTCTTGCGGGCTGATCTCGATTTGCGTCGCGATGCCCAGGCCGGTATTCACCCGGACCACATCATCACGGCGATAGACCACTTCACGCACTTCCTGTACCTGGGCCTGCGCCGCGGGCAAGGCGACTGCCATGCCAAGGGCCACCAGCATGGCACCCACGGCCTGGCGCGCCAATTTGGTCAATCCTTTTCGATTCTCGCCTTGCTGCTGCTTGACTAGCGTCGTCATCGTCACTTCCTGGCTGATGTTGATTGCGTGTTGCGGGTTTTTCATCATGGTGGTCATCGGATCCAGTCCTCCCATGCTCAACGGCTGTTCGGGGTGGGGGCAGCGCCCGGCAGGGCCGGCTCCCCACTGCCCTCGTTGGTGGTACTGGAAATCTCCGAGCCCTCACCGCGGTTGAGCTGTCCTTCGCTCTCGTCAATCAATGGCACACCGCCCGTCATCTCTTCACGCTTGAAGGTCGGCGCATTGAATTCGTCGTCCACCTTGTAGGCCGTCACCTGGAAACCCAAAGGGTTGCGCAGACGCAGGTTCTCGTTCATGCGCAAATTGTTCTTGTACTCGTAGCTCATGGTCGCCACATGGCTGCTCATGTACTTGCTCACCCCAGTGCGCTTGTCAAACTGCCATTTCTCGAAGCGCACAGTGGCACCCGTCGGGCGAATGCGCTGCTCTTCGTTCAACCCGTGAAACAC
>JBNKNN010000107.1:0-1749 GCA_050293865.1 Hydrogenophaga sp.
GTTTTCCAACATTTTCAGGATCGCCGCAGGAGGTTCCTGTATGAGCAAACGTCTGTCATCGTCCGATAACACCAGCATGCGCGCTTCGGCTCGCCTGGTCATCGACGCGCGCGATGTCAAAGACGCCAAGGTTTTCATTCCGCCGGGCCTGAGGCAGGCTCCGGTGCTGGACCTCATGTGCTCGCACTTCGTGCTGACCCTTGCCGCTCACCAGGGGCCGCGCTTCAATATCCGGCGTGACCTCAACACGCTCTTGGCCTTGGCCGGGCGCCACCTCGTCTGGCCACATACTGTGCTCTCGCGCCTGCGTGAGTTTCTCTCCCGTCGGCTGAAAGACAATGATTTGTGGCTGGGCCATGAACGTCTGAGCGTGTCGGCCTTCATGGAACGCTATGGCGTTTGGCGCGGACCGTATGAAGAGGGCACGCTGTTTTTCTACTTGGACGAGTACGCCAAGGAATCGCCTCGTGATCTCTTGTCGGTGCTGGCGGTCACCGGAGAATGGTTGTCTCAGGCACTGAAGAAGCAGTCCACGCTGGTGGAAAAGAACATTGACGCCCTGGCGGGGCTTCTGCAGCTCAATCGTGCAGAGCGTGCACTGCTGCTGTATGGCACGCTCGCACGCTACCAACGCGACCTGCGCTCCATACTGGTGGAGTTCAAGGTCAACAATGCGCCCGAGGCCTATGCGGCCATTGCCGAAGTGGCTGGTGTGAAAGCCAGCGAGGTGGGCGAAGCCTTGCGCGCAGGCTCGCGCCTTGAACGCATCGGCATGGTGGAGAACCTGATCTCCGAGCACAACATCACCGATCTGGCCGACCTGATGAAGGTCAGCGAGAAGCTGCCGCCAGTGCTCATGCGCGAATACCGCAACGAGAGCGAGCTGATGGCGGTGTTCACCCGTCCGGCGGCGCGGTCCAAGCTGGTGGAGGACGATTTCGAATTCGTGGGCGACGATGTGCAACTGCTGTGTGGCTTGCTGCGCGAGGCAGTTGCACGCAAAGAGCACGGTGTCAATGTCTTGCTGTACGGCCCGCCTGGCACTGGCAAGACCGAGTTGGCGCGGGTGGTGGCTCATGCGGCAGGCCTGGAATTGTTTGAAGTGGAATATGCCGATCGGGACGGAAATGCGCTGTCTGGCAGGGATCGGTATCGTTCACTGCAGATCGCCCAGGTGTTTCTCAAAGGCACCGCGCATTCGGCTTTGCTGTTTGACGAGGTGGAGGATGTCTTCCCTCCGATTTCCAGCGAGGCCGCGCAGCTCATGGCGCGCGCTGAGCAGGTCAGCATGCCGCACAGCGGTAGCGTCAGCGGCAAAGCTTGGGTGAACCAGATTCTGGAATCCAATGCAGTGCCCACCATCTGGGTGACCAATCGGATCGAACAGATTGACCCGGCGTTTCGTCGGCGTTTTGCCTACCATCTGGAGCTCAAGAGCCCACCGCCGGGCGCGCGTGAGCAACTCGTTCGCAAAGCACTGGAAGATGTGAACGTGTCGGATGAACTGGTCGCCAAGCTGACGTCGCGAAAAGGGTTGACGCCAGCTCAGATTCGCACGGCGGTGCGCTTTGCGCAACTGGCCAGTGTGCCCGCCAAGGTCACCAGGGGGCGGCGCAAGTCGCATGGCGCGAAGCAATGCGGGCCTGTGCTCGATGCCTTGATCGAGCGCCAGCTCAAACACGCCGATCAGGCGCTGGGTCGACGACCCGATGCTGCCGAGCGCCCCGGCGTGACCGAGTACAGCCTGGA
>JBNKNN010000108.1:0-11643 GCA_050293865.1 Hydrogenophaga sp.
CCGGATTCGCGGCGAAATGCGGGATTGGGGGGTGAAACGCATGAATCAGATGCGAACGGCAAAAGCTTGGCGCGACGTTCATGTGCTTGCCCGTCACGCATGGACACACCTCCCTGTCGCGGTGGACGGCATACCCGGGGTTCAATCTCTACAATGCGGACATGAACTCCAATACTCGATGGACGCGCCGCCGCTGGCTGTGCATGCCGCTGGCGGCTGCCGCATGGACGGGCTTGAATGGGTTGGGCCGGGAGGCCCTGGCTCAGTCCGCGCCCACTTCGTTCGACGTGCCGGTGGAAATGGTGGCCGAATTGCTGGCCAAGCAGTTTCCGAAGCGTCTTGAGTTCTTGCAGTTCTTCACGGTGCTGCTGTCGAACCCCAAGGTGCGCATGCTGCCCGATCAGAACCGGCTCTCGACCATGCTGGACGGTCGCCTGTCTTCGCCGCTGTATGGTGACCAGGCAATGAACCTGAAAGCGCTGGAGATCAGTTATGGGCTTCGCTTCGATCCTCCCACCCGCGCGGTGCGGCTGGTGCTGCCACGGCTGGAACATTTCGAACTGCCGGGCATGCTGGATCCCGTGCACAAGGAGTCCATGCGAAACCTGGGTTCGCTGATCGCCACCAACGCGTTGCATGATGCAGCGGTGCACCGCTTCAGCGAGCATGAGATGCTCATGGCCCAGGGGCTTGGCCTGGTGCCGGGCGAGGTTCAAGTGCTGGCACGGGGTTTGCGACTCAAGCTGCAGCCACCGGGGCAGGAATAGCCTACGAGCACTGGGTCAGTGGCTGCAGTTCAGCCTTCGGTTGCCAAGGCTTCAAGCCGATCCGGAACCTTCGTGCTGGCGCTTCCTTCCGATCTCGCTTGTCGCCGTTTGACTTCTGAATTTTCTTTTTTCCTCCGTTTCTTTTCGCCTCCACCATGGACATTCTTTTGCTGATCAAGGCCGCCGTGATGGGTGTGGTCGAGGGCCTGACCGAGTTCCTGCCCATTTCCTCTACCGGTCACCTGATCCTGGCGGCTTCGCTCATGGACATGCCGGGAGAGCGCACCAAGCTGTTCGAGGTGGTGATCCAGACCGGAGCCATCATGGCGGTGGTCTCGCTCTATATCGAGCGTCTTTGGAAAACGGTGCTGGGCTTGCCGAATGACCGCACGGCGCAGCGCTTTGCTGTGAACGTCGTGGTAGGCTTTTTGCCAGCGGCAGTGGCTGGCGTGCTGTTCATCAAGACGATCAAGGAGGTCCTGTTTCAGCCGCTGGTGGTGGCAATGGGGTTCATCGTCGGCGGCCTGGTGATCCTGTGGGCTGAGCGTCTGCAGTCCCGGGGTGTGCAATCGCGTGTGACGGACGTGGACAGCGTGAGCTGGATTGATGCACTCAAAGTGGGCCTTATCCAGTGCACGGCACTCGTGCCCGGGGTGAGTCGTTCTGGTGCCACCATCGTGGGAGCGATGCTGGTGGGCTTCGAGCGCAAGACGGCCACCGAATTCAGCTTCTTTCTGGCCATTCCGATGTTGTTTGGCGCTGCCACTTACGACATCTACAAGAATCATCACCTCCTGAGTGCTGCCGACGTGCCGATGTATACGGTGGGTTTGCTGGTGTCCTGGTTGTCGGCATGGGTCTGTGTGCGTTGGCTGATCCGTTTCGTTGAACGCCACAACCTGGTGCCGTTTGCCTGGTACCGCATTGGCTTCGGGCTGCTGATTCTCCTGACGGCCAAAATGGGCTGGGTCGACTGGGTGGCCTGACGTCGATCGTGACGTCAATGAAGATGAACATGACGATCAACATGAAGACGATGACCGTCATTCTGGGAAACGCCGCCCTTGGCGAGACGGCGCAATTGCGATAGCGTGAGCGGTATGGGTTTCTTGTTGTGGCGGCTTTCCAGCTTGCTCAGCGGCGTGGCGCTGCTGATTGTGGGCGTGGGCCTGTTGTTTTCGGTGCTGGGCTTGCGGGCTGGCGAAGCGGACTTCTCCAGCGTGGCACTGGGTCTGATCACTTCGGCCTACTTTGCCGGCTTTGTGGCGGGCACCTACCTGTGCCCCAAGATCATTCGCAAGGTAGGACACATCCGCGCCTTTGCCGCCATGGCCTCCACGGCCTCCACCATGCCCATCCTCCATGCCTTGTGGATGGACCCGTGGTTCTGGGGCGCACTGCGCCTGATCACTGGTACTTGCCTGGTGGGCCTGTACATCGTGGTGGAGAGCTGGCTCAACACGCTGGCGCCCAATGAGCACCGCGGACGTCTGTTCTCCGTCTACATGGCGGTGAACTTCGTTGCACTGGCGCTGGGACAGTGGCTGATCCTGGTGGACAACAGTGGTGGGTTCGTTCCGTTTGCCCTGGTCTCCGTCATGTTCTCGTTTGCGCTGCTGCCCATCACCATGACGCCAGTGGATCAACCTCAAGCGGTGGATGCGCCGCGCCTGAGCATGCGCACCCTCTACAAGGCTTCCCCTGTGGGTGTAGCCGCAGCCATGGCTTCGGGGCTGGTGTCCGGCGCTTTCTACGGTATGGGGGCCTTGTTTGCCCAGGGCGTGGGTTTGCAAGACCAATCCGTTGCGACGTTTCTGGCGGCCGCCATTCTGGGGGGCGCCTTGTTTCAGTGGCCCGTGGGGCACTATTCCGACAGGCATGATCGCCGATGGGTCTTGTTTTTCGTCTGTGCCATGGGCGTGGTGGTTTGTCTGGCCGTGCAGGCACTTGCCCGGGTTTCGGTGGCGTCTCTGTTCCCGCTGGCTGTGGTGTTTGGCGGCATGATCTTTGCCATCTACGGCCTCGGTGTGGCACACACCAACGACGTGGTGGACTCCACCCGGTTGGTCGAGTTCACTGGCGGTCTGTTGCTGGTGCATGGCACCGGTGCGGCCCTGGGCCCCACGGTGGCCGGTCTGGTGATGGACAAGTTTGGCCCATCGACCCTGATGTTCTACTTTGCGGTGGTGCTTGCCGCCATGGCAGCCTACGCGCTCAAGCGCATCACCACAGTGGCGCCAGTGCCGGAAGAGGCCAAGGGCGACTTTGTGGTCATGGGCGCGGGCTCGCAAGCGGTGCTACACATGGACCCTCGCAGTCTGGCCGATGATGTTCCCTCGGAAGGTCCTGAGCCGGAGGTGGCGGCCTCCGCAGCGGCCTCAGCGGCAGCGGACCATGGCGGCGTGGAACATGCAGGCGGGTCGCAAGCAGAGACAAAGCCAGAGCCGAAGTCAGAGCCATAGCCATAGCCTTCGGCTGCTGGCCTTAGGCTCCTGAACGACCCGCTCAGAGCACATAGCCCTCAGCGCGTCCGGACGCCTATGGCGTCATAGAGGGATGGATTGACCTACTCATGGCTGGTTTCCACCGGGGATAGCGTGAAGCAGAACGTGGCGCCCGTGCCGGGTGAAGACTCGGCCCAAATGTCGCCACCATGCCGGTCAACAATGCGTCTGACGGTGGCCAATCCAATGCCCAGCCCCTCGAAGCTGTTGTCCTGGTGCAAGCGCTGGAAGGGCTGGAACAGCTTCTCGGCCCGCGACATGTCAAAGCCCGGACCGTTGTCCTGAACACAGGTGTAGGTCTTGCCATCGATCTCTCGCTGGTAGACGTGAATTTCGGCACCCGCGGTGTGAGCGGTGTATTTCCATGCGTTGCCCAGCAGGTTCTGCAGCAGCGCGTCGAGCAGGCCTGGGTCGGCCTGCGTGGACATGCCAGGGGCAACCGTCCAATTCACCTTGCGTTGAGCGGTGCTGGCCGACAGCTCTTCAAGAATGCGTGATGCGGTGGCGCTGATGTCCAGTTCGCTGCGATGCACGTCGCCGCGCGAGTATTGTGAGAGCTTGAGCAGTCCATCGATGAGCAAGCCCATTTTGGCGCTCGCGTTCATGATGCGCTTGAGATGCGCGCGGCCCGATTTGTCCAGCTCCGGAGAGTCTTCCAGTATCGCCTGTGCAAAACCGTTGATGACGCGAAGCGGCGAGCGCAGATCGTGGGCCACCGCATATGAGTAGCTCTCCAGTTGTGCGTAGGCCAGCCTGAGCTCCCTTGTGCGCTCGCGTATTCGCCGCTCCAGGGTCTCATTGAGGTTTCGGATTTCCTGCTCGGCCAGGATCTGTTCGGTCACATCACGTGAAACGCCGTAGGCGTGGGTGGCCTGGCCTTGTGCATCGCGTTCGAACTCGGCGCGGACCGTCAGCCAGCGCGTTTGACCTTTGATGATGGCGCGGTATGTGATGTCGTAGGGGTGGTTGTCCGCCAATGCTTCCCGCCAGGTTTTGACCAGCCGCTTCTGATCGTCCGGATGGGCCATCGTCCAGACATCCTCTGTCGAGAACTCCTCATTCTCCAGTCCTAGCCAGATCTGTGAGTTCTGGTGCGCCTTGTACCGCCTGGTCTTGACGTCGCCTTCCCAGGTCGTCATGTGAATCAGGGCGTGCGCCTGGCGGATGAGGCGTCGGCTGACCTGCAGCGCGTCTTCGGTTTTCTTGTAGGACGTGATGTCTTGCACCACTGAAATCAGGTAGTCCGGGTTGCCTTGCTCGTCGCGGATGAGCGCTGTGGTCAGTTGCGCCCAGATCACTTCTCCGGACTTGTGCAAATAGCGCTTCTGGCGTTCGAAGCTGCCTCTGGTTCCATCAACCAGTTCCTGGCGCAGGGCTTCGTCCATATCGACGTCGTCAGGGTGGGTGAGGTCCTGAAACCGTTTGTCTGCCAGTTCGGCTTGCGTGTATCCCAGCAAGTCGCAGTAGTGTTGATTGACGCGGATGAGGTGGCCGTCCAGCGCAATGTGCGCAATTCCTGCGGCCGCATGCTCGAAGGTTTGCTGCAAACGTGTTCGGCTGGCCCGCAAGGCGATGCCCGCCACTTCCAGCTTTCGCTGCTTTTGTTGCAGCAACCAGATGGAACCCACCACGATGACTTGCGTCGTCAAATGCCAAAAATTGAGGATAAGAGCATTCTCGGTGTCGCCAAACGCGAGTTGCCCGTACGGCCTGATCATGAAGAAGTTGACCAGCACAGTGCCGAGCACCGTACTGACAAGGCCCGGCCCCAGCCCGCCCAAGTAGGCGGCGACGGCGCCCGCCAGAGTGAATGTCAGGAATCGGCCACCCTCTTCAGCGGGAGCCAGCATCATGCGCAGCCATGCCGCCAGAAAGGTGAGTACGATCGCCGCTCCATAGCGCAGCCAAGCCGGATGTGCAGATGGCTGCCAGTTTTGCAGCGAGTTCAACGCTCGCAACCAAAGAGGTGCAGAGCGTCGGGACGGGAGAGACATAAGGGGAGGTGAGAAGGCCGAAACGAATGTGCTTTGTTTCTTATATCTCAGACCGAGTGCCCGGGTTAGGGGCAATGCTCAAACCTTGTCCCCGCGGCGCCACCAACCGTGATTTATCGCATTGATTGAATCGCGGCGTCGATCAGGCCAGCCGTTTCTTGGGGCTTTTCCATGGGAAACAGGTGGCTTCCAGGCGTGATGACAAGACGAGGAGCCTCGTCGGTCCCTACGATTTTGCGCGTCATGCGCAAGCCCACTTGTCTCAGTTCCGTGGAGTTTTCTCCCCCGATGAACGACAGGGGGCACTGCAGCGGATGACGACGCAACAGGCTGTCGATGTTGTGGGGCAGGGTGTTGTAGATGTCTGTTTCAACGTCACGGTCGAACGAGAGCACCCGCTGCGTGCTGCCGTCAGGCAGCACATGGTCGTGTGTGCCATGGTCCACGTAGTCCTGCAGCACCTGCGGTTCCCAGCGGGCAAACGCGCGCTTGTTCTGGAAGTGTTTGAGGACGTCGTCGCGACTGGACCAGCTGTTGCGGCGCTTGCGGCTCACGCGTCCGGGAGAGAATGAGCCGGCGAGTGGCGTTTGTTTGGCCAGACCAAGGACGTTCGCCTTCCAGCCGCTGATGAGTGGCGAGTCCAGCATCACCACACCGGCAATCTTCTTGCCTCCAAGCGTGGGATGCACAGCGGCGCACATGCAACTGAGGAACCCTCCCAGGGAGTGCCCGACCAGCCACAGCGAACCATCGTGTTCGGCAGCTTCCGTGTTGGTGTAGTCCGCCAGTTGCTGGATCAGGTGAGGCCAGTTGTTGGTGACCGGGTAGCTTGGGTCGTGGCCAATCTTCTCCAGGCCGCGCACAGCATAGCCCCTGGCCCTCAAGGATTTGAACATGACTGTGTAAGTGCTCAGCGGAAAGCTGTTGGCGTGAGAGAAAACGATCAGGGACATGCAGCAGATGGCGCCAGCGCAGTGAATACGCGGGAGCAAGTGAGGAGAAGTGGCGAGGGAAACAGACTCAGTCGGTGAAACGCTGACGCGGATCAGAGATCTTGCGCAACCCGGATGTGTGCTCTCCCCGGTGCAGGATCGGCGTATCGGTAGGGAACCGCCCCCAACTCGGGTCGTCTATGCTGTCGAAGGCTTCATGGAGCTTCTGTCCCCAGGTCGAACGCAGCATCTGGAAATACGGGTTTTGCTCGTCGATGCAGGCAATGCGATCGCATTCGAGACGGTTGGCCTCATACACCGCCATGTCCAGCGGCAGGCCTACGGACAGGTTGGATTTGAGCGTGGAGTCCATGGACACCAGCAGGCATTTGGCGGCTTCGTCCAGCGGCGTGTCCATGTTGATGACGCGGTCGAGCACCGGCTTGCCGTATTTGGACTCGCCTATCTGGAAGAAAGCCGTTTCTGCCGTGGCTTCGATGAAGTTGCCGGCGGAGTACACCTGGAACAGTCGCATGCCCTCTCCGGCAATCTGACCGCCGAAGATCATGGAGACGTTGAAATCGACACCGGATTTCTTCAGCGCCTCTCCGTCGCGTCGGTGGACATGACGCACAGCCGAGCCAAGCACCCGGGCCGCCTCGAACATGCTGGAGGCGTTCCAGATGGTGAGGGCTTCTTCAGTGTCCGGATCGTGCAGGTGTTCGGTTTGCAGGATCTCGCGGATGGATTGCGAAATGCTCAGGTTGCCAGCGGAGAGCAAGCACATGAAGCGATCGCCCGGCTTCTCGTACACCATCATCTTGCGAAATGTGCTGATCTGGTCGAGACCGGCATTGGTACGGGAATCAGAGAGGAAAACCATGCCCGCTTTGAGGCGGGCGGCGACGCAGTAGGTCATGATGGGTATTGTTGCGAGAGTTTCTTCAGCGAATATAGCTGTTCCAGTGCCTCCCGGGGGGAGAGGGCGTCAGGGTCGATGCGTTCGATGGCGGCGGCCAGAGGAGAGGGCTCGGGGTCTTCGGCCACGGGCGGCGGCGCGAACAGATCCACCTGTTCCCGGCTGCTTTCACTCTGTTCTTCCAGTGATGCCAGGGTATGCCGGGCCTGCTGCACCACTGCGGTGGGGATACCGGCGAGTCGGGCGACCTGGATGCCGTAACTGCGGCTGGCAGGGCCTTGTTCAATTTGATGGAGGAAGACGATGCCGGACTTGCCGTTGCCTTCCACCGCACTGACGTGAACGTTGACTGCCTGATGATGGCGCGCCGGCAGTTCGGTCAGTTCAAAATAGTGAGTGGCAAACAAGGTAAAGCACTTGACCTTGTCGTGCAGGTGCGTGGCAATGCCGCTGGCCAACGCCAGGCCATCGAAGGTGGAGGTGCCGCGCCCGATTTCGTCCATCAGTACCAAGCTGTTGGGCGTGGCCGCATGCAGAATCTGAGCCGCCTCTGTCATCTCGACCATGAAGGTTGACTGAGCGTTGGCCAGGTCGTCGGCAGCACCGATACGGGTGTGAATGGCATCGATGGGGCCGATGCGGCAGGTGTCGGCCGGAACGCGGCTGCCCATGCTGGCCAGCAGCACGATCACGGCCACCTGGCGCATGTAGGTGCTCTTGCCGCCCATGTTGGGTCCGGTGATGACCTGCATGCGCTGTTTGGGGCCGAGCACGGTGTCGTTGGCAATGAAGCTGCCACCCGTGGTTTCGTTCAGGCGTGCCTCCACCACCGGGTGCCGACCGCCCCGGATCTCGATACAGGGCTCGTTGACGAAGCTGGGGGTGGTCCAGCCCAGCGTGAGCGCGCGCTCGGTCAAAGCGCTCAGCGCGTCCACCGAAGCCATGGCGCGGGCCAAGCGGGTGAGTGCCGCAATGAAGGCTTGCAACTGGTCGAGCAGTTGCTCGTAGAGAAATTTCTCACGGGCAAGGGCACGCTCTTGCGCAGAAAGCGCCTTGTCTTCGAAGGCCTTGAGCTCGGGCGTGATGAATCGCTCGGCGTTCTTGAGCGTCTGGCGGCGGCGATAGTCCTCCGGTACACGGTCGAGCTGGCCCGCCGTGACTTCGATGTAGAAGCCGTGGACCTTGTTGTATTGCACCTTGAGGTTGGCAATGCCGGTGCGCTCGCGTTCTCTGGCTTCGAGATCAATGAGGAAGCTGTCGCAGTTGTTCTGGATGTTGCGCAGTTCGTCCAACTCGGCGTCATGCCCGTCGGCGATCACGCCGCCGTCGCGCACGAGCACGGAGGGCTCCGGCGCGATGGTCCTTGCGAGTAACTGGGCGGCCTCGGGGGGAGGCGCCAGATCATGGCCGAGGCGCGATAGCAGGCCCTCTTCGTCATCGCAGATGGATGCCACGCGTTGGGAGAGGGCGTCGGCCCGCTCAAGTGACTGCAGCAGACCGACCAGCTCACGCGGCTTGACCTGCCTGAGGGCGATGCGGGCGGTGACGCGCTCCACATCGTTGGCGCCTTTGAGCGTGTCGCGCAGGATTGACCAAAGCTGTGTCTCAGCCAACTGGTCGATGGCGCTCAGGCGGGCCGTGGCCTCGCTGCGATCTCTGGGCGGTTCGAGTAGCCAACGCTTGAGGCAGCGGCTACCCATGCCTGTGCGGCAAGTGTCCAGCAGCGAGAACAGGGTCGGGTTGGACTCGCCGCGCAACGTATGCGTGAGTTCGAGGTTGCGACGAGTGTTGATGGGAAGGTCAATCAGCTCGTCATCTCGGGCCACTTGCAGGCTGCGCACGTGGGGAAGTTGCCCGCCCTGCGTGTGCTCGGCATAGTTGAGCAATGCCGCCGCTGCGGCATGTGCGTCGTGCAGGTTTTGCGCGTCCCACGCGGCCAGGCTGGCCGCCTGCAATTGCTCCAGCAGCTTGCGCTCACCCAGGCCACTGTCGAAAGCCCAGGCGGGCCGGAGCACCGCCACCGTGCGCTGCCCACTGGGCAGGGGTTGTGCGGCCAGCGTGAGCAAGCGCTGTTCGAACGTGTCACTGACGTCTGCGCTGTACACCACCTCGCTGGGGCCTATGCGCGCGATCCAGTCGGCGAGCGCCTCGGTTTCACACTGCGCCAGGTAAACAGTACCCTGTGTCACGGCCATCCAGGCCAGCCCGCAGCCAGTGCGGACGCCGGGGTGCACGCTCAGCAGCATGGCCTCGGACTTGTCGGATAGCAACTCGCTGTCTGTGAGTGTCCCCGGGGTCACGACGCGAACCACTTTGCGTTCCACAGGGCCTTTCGCGGTTGCCACGTCGCCCACCTGTTCGCAGATCGCCACCGACTCGCCCAGTCTGATGAGTCGTGCGAGATAGCCGTCCACCGAGTGGAATGGCACGCCCGCCATGACCACAGGTTTGCCACCGGATTGCCCCCGTTGGGTGAGCGTGATGTCCAGCAGTCGTGCCGCCTTCTCTGCGTCTTCAAAGAAGAGCTCGTAAAAATCGCCCATGCGATAGAACACGAGTGTGTGCGGGTGCTCGGCCTTGATGGCCAAGTACTGCTGCATCATGGGGGTGTGTTTGACCGTGTCGGAACTCACGATATGCCTGGGTACGCTATGGAAATTGCTGGATCGGGTACTTTATCAGTTCGAACCCTGATGCTTTGTCGCGTGCTGTGTCGCACAATGGAGAAAGGGAGGGACTTGTGCGCACAGCGTTTCGCTGTGCGTTGCTCTCTTTGACTGGTGGCAGGCCTGAAGCTCGGCTCGCTGTCACCCCGATATTTCTGCCCGTGGGTCGGATCGGCTGACCTTCGAATGGAGAGTACGGACGTCCAATGGAGCCGATGGACTTCACAGATTTGCCTTTTCTCGATTTGTTCATGGCCAGTCCGATAGCGACGGCTGTGAGTGAGTTGGCGTCCGGCCGCCTGTTGGCAGTCAATCACGCTGGCGCTCGGCTGCTGGGGGTCTCATCAGAGGAAATATTGGGCAAGACAGGCGTGGAGCTTGGTGTCTGGCCGTCCGACGAATACCGGGACTCATTCTTGAAGGGTGGAGACGCGCACACCGACCTCACCCAGATGCGCTTGTACGACGGCGAGCTACATTGGGTTCGAGTCCATGTGGCGCGCTACGAGAATGGCGATGTTCCCTTGCTGGTAACCCAGATTCTGCAAGAGGACAAAGAGCATTCAACCCGCGTCAAGCTCAGCCATACGGCCCGGGAGCTCATACAGCAGCTAGAGCTCTACCGCGAGACGGAATCAATGGCACGGGTGGGCTATTGGACGACCGACCTGGATTCGACGCAAGTGCTTTGGTCGCACGGGCTGTATGCCATGGCGGGGATAGACCCTCCTGAGGGAGGAATGACAATCAGCCTGGCACGTTCGGGCATACACAGCGAGGACTACCCTCACTGGCTGGAAGCCCGCCGGGCGCTTGACGGGCGAGAAGTCGAGTACAGGTGGAATCGGGCCGATGGCGAAATCCGCTGGCTGCGCACCCGAATGCGAAAGGTGACCGCTGGATTGGATGACAGCGTGATGGTCATTGGTGTGGTGCAGGACATTTCCGCCGAGCGGGCTGCCATGTCCGCGCTGGGCGAGCAGTTGCGTTTCATGCACAACCTTGCGGCTCGAGTTCCGGGAATGATGTTTCAGGTTCGGGTGGAGCGTCACGGCTCGAGCCGTTTTACCTACTTGAGCAATTCGGCCCGCGAGATGATTGAGGTCGAACCGGAAGATTTGTACCGTGACGCCTTCACCCTGTTCAAGCATGTGCATCCTGATGACCAGAAAGTGATTTCGGCCGGGCTTGCCAATGCGGTCAAGACCAAGACAAATTTCCGGCAAGTCGTGAGCATGATGCTGCCCCGCCAGGGTTTGCGCTGGCTCAGCATTGAAGCCACGCATGTGCGCATTGGGGAGAACCTGATCGAATGGCATGGCTTTGCACTGGATGTGACCGAGTCGCGGCTGTCGGCTCAGGCATTGGACAGGCAGCACCGCATGCTGGAGGCGGTTCGGCAGGCGCAGGCCACCTTCATCGGCTCGGATGACCGAAGCCTGGCGTTCAATCGATTGCTGGATGCGTTGCAGTTGCTGACACGCAGTTCTTTCGGCTTCATTGGGGAGATACTGCATGACGCGGACGGCAGTCCGTACCTCAAGACCCACGCTTTGACTCAGGTGAAGCCTCGCAGTGAAAGCGAGGAGAGGCCGAGCATGGTGCTGCACGACCCCGACACCTTGATCGGCCGGGTGTGGGTCACGGGCGCGCCCGTGATCTCGAATGATCCAGCGAATGATTGGCGAGCAGGAAGCGCGCAGTTGCCCTCCGACCACCCACAGCTCAGCGCTTTCATCGGTGTGCCGGTGTTTGCCGGTAAGCGACTGGTGGCCATGGTAGGCCTTGCCAACGCGCCGGGCGGGTACTCAATGAGCGATGTGCGCATGCTAGAGCCGGTGCTGGGTACCGTGACGCAACT
>JBNKNN010000109.1:0-4516 GCA_050293865.1 Hydrogenophaga sp.
TTCCCACTCGCCCGTGAGCTCCGGCTTGGACAATTCCTCCACCTGCAAGCCGCGCAGCAAGGTCATGAGCTGGAATGCCTTGGCCGTCGGAATGAGCTCCCTGCCTTCACGCAACAGGTATTTTTCCGTCAGCAGGCCTTCAATAATGGCGGCGCGGGTGGCTGGGGTGCCCAGCCCTTTCTCCTGCATGGCTTCACGCAGTTCATCGTCGTCCACGAACTTGCCGGCACCTTCCATGGCGCCCAGCAGCGTGGCTTCCGAGTAGCGGGCAGGCGGACGGGTCTTCAGCCCTTTGGCCTCGATACTTTCTGTGCGAACCGTCTCGCCCGGCTCGACCGGCACCAGTACCTTACCGCCTTTGTCACCGTCTTTACCGTCCTTGCCATCGGTTTCGTCCACCGCCTCCTTGCCATACACCGCCATCCAGCCCGGGCGCACCAGCACTTTGCCTTCGCTCTTGAAATGAAAGTTCATCACGGAGCTAATACGCGTGGTGACCTGGAACTCGGCGCTGGGGAAGAACACCGCGATGAAACGGCGCACCACCATGTCATAGAGCTTTTGCTCGGCTTCGGACAGGTTGCCCGGCGCCTGGAGCGTCGGGATGATGGCGAAGTGATCGCTGATCTTCTCGTTGTTGAAAATGCGCTTGGACGGCTTGATGTAATTGTTGTCCAACGCGGTCTTGGCGTGTGGCGCCAGGTGCTGCATGCCGCTGCCCGCCAGCATCTGGAAAGTGTCCTTGACCGTGTCCAGGTAGTCCTCGGGCAGCGCTCGAGAATCGGTACGGGGGTAGGTCAGCGCCTTGTGGCGCTCGTAGAGGCTCTGGGCCAGTTGCAGCGTCGTCTTGGCCGAGAAGCCAAAGCGACCATTGGCCTCTCGCTGCAGGCTGGTCAAGTCGTACAGCAGACCACAGGCTTGTGTGCTGGGCTTGGATTCTTCCTTGACACTGGCGGTCTTGCCTTTGACGGCTTCAACGATTGCCAAGGCTTCACGATGGTCCCAGAGGCGGTCAGCGCGCACATCCGGGTCTGCGTCGTCACCCGTTGGCTTTCTGAAGTCAGGGTTGAACCATTTGGCTGGATATTCGCCGGCGTTGGCCAGGAAGCTCGCGTGCACTTCCCAATAGTCCCGAGCCTTGTGGGCGCGAATCTTCTCCTCGCGCTCGACCACGATGGACAGCGTCGGCGTCTGAACCCTGCCCACTGTCGTCAGAAAGAAACCACCATCACGTGAGTTGAAGGCGGTCATGGCGCGTGTGCCATTGATGCCGACCATCCAGTCCGCTTCCGAACGGCTGCGGGCCGCATTGGCCAGACCCATCATGTCTTCATCCGAACGCAGATGCTCGAAGCCATCGCGGATGGCCTGGGGCGTCATGGACTGCAACCACAGACGTTTGGAGGGTTTGTCCAGCGGCTGGTACTGACCACCTTTGACGCCACCGGCGTATTGCTGGATCAGGCGAAAAATCAACTCCCCCTCACGCCCCGCGTCGCAAGCATTTACCAATGCGCCGACATCCTTGCGTTTGGCCAGCTTGACCACCGCCTTCAGGCGCGACTTGGTTTTCTCGATGGGCTTGAGATCGAAGTAGGGTGGCAGCACCGGAAGGTGGGCGAAGCTCCACTTGCCCCTTTTCACATCGAACTGCTCAGGCGCAGCAATTTCCACCAGATGGCCCACGGCAGACGTGACGACGTAGCGCTCGTTCTCGAAATGGTCATCCTGCTTTTCGAACTTGCCTGCGACAGGTGTCAAGGCACGAACGATGTCTTGTGCAACGGACGGCTTCTCGGCAATGACCAGTGTTTTGGCTGAACCTTGGGTATTCATCTCTACAATCGGTTAACACGCGTGCACGCACGCGCAGGCGCGCAGGCGCCCGCACACACGCGCACACCTGCATGTAACAACCTTACCAAAATTTCCGATCGTGACGACAAGCACCCGCCGCAACTCCCCAAAATCCGGCTTGGGACGCCGCATCCAGACACGCCGCTCGGGCGTGCATGGCAAGGGCGTCTACGCCGTAGAGGACATTGCGGCAGGCGAACGCCTGATCGAATACAAAGGAGAGGTCATCACGTGGAAGGAAGCCCTTCGTCGCCATCCGCACGACCCCAAGGATCCCAACCACACGTTTTATTTCCACATTGACGACAAGCATGTCATCGATGCGAAGTATGGCGGCAATTCTGCCCGATGGATCAACCACAGCTGCAACCCGAACTGCGAAACAGAGGTCGAGGGCAAACGGGTCTACATTGAAGCGCTGCGGGACATCAGAGCCGGTGAAGAGTTGTTTTACGACTACGGATTGGTCATCGACGCCCCACAAACCCCGGAATTGCTGGCGGAGTATCCATGCTGGTGTGGCTCTGCGAACTGCCGTGGCACACTCCTGACCCCGCCAGACGAGGTCGACGGCGGCCCTGGCGACTTGGGCAAAAAGAACACGAAAAAGAAAAAGAATAAGAAGTCCAGTAAGAAACACTCTGCAAGCGAAAGCAAGCAAGACAAGGCCGAAAGCAAGGGGGAGAAGAAGACAAAGGCCAAAGCCAAACGTAAGAAAGAGAAAGCCTGAGGCGTCCAGAGACATGACTCTGAGATCTCCTTCCAGCCTCACTCACCACGCCGAAAACATCTGGCAAGCCGTGCATGCCCGTTGGCCAGACTTTTCGGTGGAGGTTTTGCCCAGCATTGATTCGACCAGCTCTGAACTGATGCGCCGGGTACGCGGCGGCCTGAGTCGCCCGGAGTTGCTGGTGGCCGAGGCACAAACCGCTGGTCGTGGCCGCCTGGGCAAATCCTGGCACAGTGAACCAGGGCAGTCGCTGACGTTTTCCCTGGCCGTGCCAATGGTTCCCGAGAACTGGTCCGGGCTCTCCCTCGTCGTCGGCGTCAGTGCCGCCGAGGCCCTGGGACCCGAGGTCAAACTCAAATGGCCCAATGACCTGTGGTACATGGGGCGAAAGCTGGGCGGTATCCTCGTGGAAACAGCCGTTCCTGCTCACGGCCGGCCGACGGAACAAGCTCGCGTCGCAGTAATAGGCATTGGCGTCAACATTGCCCGCCCCAAGGATGCCGTGGCGGTGCCCGCCACCAGTTCCAATGCGCTGCCACCTGCGCCGCCGGCCGGATTGGCAGAGCTTCAAATGGGCGTCACCGCGGGGGAGGCACTGGAGGCCATTTGCGTGCCCTTGGTTGAACAGCTGGCGGCGTTCGTCCAACATGGCTTTGCAGCCTTCGCGCAACGATTTGCGCAGCGAGATGCGCTGGCTGGACGCAGCGTGGTACTGTCAGACGGCACGCAGGGAGTCGCGCGTGGCGTGGACGCCAGCGGCGCACTGCAAGTACAAACGGGAGCGGGATTGCGCACCGTCAACAGTTCCGAAGTGAGTGTGAGACCATGTTGAGATGGACGGTGGGCCTGCTGATCGCAGCCAACGCCTTGTATTTCGCCTGGACCCAGGGATACCTGGAGGGTCTGGGCTTTGCACCACGCATCGAGCGCGAGCCAGAACGTGTCCATCAGCAAGTCAATCCTGAGGCCATCCGTTTGCTCAACGGCATGCCTGGCAGCGTGAACGAGGCCCCTTCGTCAAGCAACGCCGAAACATCTGCTTCTGGAACCAGCCCTGAGCCTCGAAGCGGTGCATCCCAGAGCTCGACCGCGTCCGATGCCCCCGTGATCACCGAAGCCCCTATCGCCCCGGAGACCAACGAGCTTCAGGCGGCAGATGTCGCTGTTTGCTGGATCGCCGATGGCCTCTCGGTTGAGCAAGGTCGTGCGCTCGGTCAGGTGCTGGAGACCCGCGTGGACCTGCAAGGGCTCTATGACCTCAAACCGGCCAAGGGCGGAGGTCGCTGGATTGTCTACATGGGCAAGCTGGGTGAAGACACCATGGCACGCAAGAAGAAAGAGTTGCGCGAGCTCAAAGTGGAATACCGTGAAGTGCGCAATTCTCCGTTGGCGCCAGGCCTGGCCCTGGGGACCTTTTCGACGGAAGAAGCTGCAGAGCGGGGGCTCGACATCGTTGCCAAGAAGGGCGTCCGCACAGCGCGTGTGGCACAGGAGCGACCTGAGAAGGACTATGTGACCCTGACCTTGGGCTCGGTCACCACCCAGCAAAAGGCCGAGTTCGACGCAGTGCTCACGGCATTTGAAGGCGCTGAACTGGAACGCTGCTCGCCAGCGGAAGAATAGGCTCGGACCGCCACCATGGGCGGCTCCCCCTTGCCCCCTGGACAACCATTGAAACTTGGCTACCAGCCAGTCAGTCGCGCCCAGATGCTGCGCTTCTGGTTTTCCGCTGCGTAGAACGCGTCTGCGCGAACGCGTTCGTCTGCCGCACCCCTGGCCTTGGCGAGGCTCTTGACGGCATCCACCATGGGCGGCGGTCCCGCCACAAATACCGTCGCACCGCTCAGGTCGGCATAATCTTCGGCCACAGCTTCATGCAGCATGCCCGAACGGGCCGGAACATCGCAAAACCCCCCATCCGAGAGGACT
>JBNKNN010000110.1:0-4063 GCA_050293865.1 Hydrogenophaga sp.
GCTCGTTGGTTTTGATCTCACTGCCTTCCGCACAGGACATGTAGTCGCTCAAGAAGCCAAAGCACGGCACTTCCACACCCATCTGCTTCATCTTGGCGTAAGAGGTCAGTCCGCACTTGAGGCCCACCGTCTTGTTGCCACGGCCTTCCTTGCGCCGGCGGATGACATCCTGAATGGCATAGGCGTCCTCCCAGTCCATGTCGGGGTGGTCGTCGGTGATCTTGGTGACATCAAAAGCCTGCAGCTCGGCGCTTTCGAGGTGCTCGGCCAGTTTTTCAATGGTGTTCTTGTCGAGATTCATTTGCTATTCCTGTTTGTCTTGCTCAGGTGAAACGAAGACGAAGGGTTGTTCATGCGAGCCGCCCCCTTGAGGGGGACGCGCGAAGCGCGGCGGGGGTTGTCCAGTCCTGCGCGGCGGCGTGGTCATATGAACCGGACTGACGTGCTGCCCAGTCCGCCAACGCTGCAGTAAAGGCTGTCACCGGCCACCACCGGCACCAGCGGCGACTGCGAGCCGGAGAGAATGACGTCCCCTGCCTTGAGGCCAATGCCCAGACGGCCCAGCGTGTTGGCCAGCCATGCCACGGCATTCACGGGTGAGCCCTGCACAGAGGCTCCTGTGGAAGTGCTGATGATCTCGCCGTTCTTCTCCAGCACCATGCCGGCCAGGGACAGGTCGAGGTCGCGTGGGCTCTTGCGCACGCCGCCGAGGGTGAGCACGCCGCAGGAAGCGTTGTCGGCCACGGTGTCCTGGATCTTGATCTTCCAGTCCTGGATGCGGGAGTCGACGATTTCGAAGCAGGGCATCACGCAATCGGTGGCGCGCAGCACATCGGCAGCTGTCACGCCAGGGCCCTCCAGGTCCTTGGCCAGGATGAAGGCCACTTCGGCCTCTGCCTTGGGAGCGATCATCTCGCTCACTGAGATGGGTTGGCCTTCGTTGAACACCATGCCAGAGAGCAAGTGCCCAAAGTCGGGCTGGTTCACGCCCAGCATGTCCATGACAACCTTGCTGGTCACGCCGATCTTCTTGCCCACCACGTGCTCGCCCGCATCGATGCGGCGCTGGATCATGCGCAACTGAATCTGGTACGCATCCTCGATCGTGATGGCCGACTCGCGATCGGTTAGCGGTGCCACAGCCTTGCGGTCCAGCAGCGCCTGATAGAGCTCATCACCGTATTGCTCAATCTGTTGCTTGTCCATAAATCTCTTCTTCTTCAAAGTCAAAAATCAATGATCAGAGTTGATCGGCTTCAGTCAGAAACTGGCTCACCAAAGCGTTGAAGCGGGCCGTGTGTTCGATCTGCGTCCAGTGGCCGCAATGACCGAAGACGTGCAGCTGGCTGTTGGGAATCCACTGCGACAGCGTGAGCGAGTTCTGCAGCGGAATGACCTGGTCTTCGCGACCGTGGATGATCAGCGTCTCGTGGGGCAAGGCGCGAATGGCCGCTTCATCGCTGGCCATGGCGTCCACCCAGCGCTGACGCGGAGCCGGAAACATGGCCGCGAACGACTCCTGAAAGCCAGGGCGGATGCTGGCTTCGTAGCGCAACTTGGCCAGCTCGTCGGTGACGAGCGCACGGCTGTGGGCGAAGATGCCGAGCATCTTGCGCATCTCTTGCAGTGAAGGTTCATAACCCCACACGGCGTCCAGTGCAGGAGTGATGGGAAATGGCACACCCACGGAACCCATCAGGACCAGACGACGCACGCGGTCCGGCGCACGAATCGCCAATGCCAGCGACAGGGCGCCACCAAATGAGTTGCCCACCACATCAGCCTTCTCGATGCCCATTGCATCCATCAGGTCCAAGGCTTGCTGCGCCCAGGTGTCCATGTTGTAGGCAATGCCTTCGGGCCTGTCCGAATAGCCGAATCCCACCATGTCCGGCGCAACCACCCGCCGCTCCTGCGAGATCACCGGCAACACCAAGCGCCAGTTCGCCCACGCACTCACCCCCGGCCCCGAGCCATGGATGAACAACACCGGCGGCTGACCCGGCTTCGAAGAGCCGACGTCATGCACGTTCGTGTTGAACGCCCCCGTTCGAACCGAACGAGCGATCTCAGGATTGGAAGCAGTCGCCATATGAAAAAAAACCATGAGTCAAAGAGGTGCTGGTGTGCAAACACGCCCTACGAGGCTGCGACGGATCCGGGTCCCCCGGTCCGTACGCAGCGCCCCCCAGTGGGGGGTGACGCGCCTAGGGCGCGTCGCGGGGGGCGTCAAAGTTTCACCATCACGTTGCGCAACTCGGTGTAGAACTCCAGCGAATGCACGCCGCCTTCACGGCCAATGCCGCTGGACTTGGAGCCACCAAAGGCCGTACGCAGATCACGCAGGAACCAACTGTTGATCCAGCACAGTCCCACTTCGATGGACGCTGCCATGCGGTGTGCTGTTTCCAGGTTCTGCGTCCAGACGGTGGTCGCCAGGCCGTAATCCGTGTTGTTGGCCAGCTCGATCGCTTCTTCGGTCGTATCGAACGGAGCGATGTGACAGCAGGGGCCAAAGATCTCTTCTCTAACGATGGGGCTCGACTCGGGCAAGCCGGTCCAGATGGTGGGTTGCACGAAGTGGCCGTTCTTGTACGCGTCGGGCATGTCCGGTGAACCACCGCCAGTGACCACGGTGGCGCCTTCGGCCTTGGCTTTCTCGTAGTAGCCCATTACCTTCTGCTTGTGTTCGGCCGAAATCAGCGGGCCGAGATTCACGCCTTCCATTTCGCTCGGGCCCACCTTGAGCGCTTCAGCTTTGGCCTTGAGGGCTGAGACGAACTTGTCAAATATGGGCCGCTGCACATACACGCGTTCGGTGCCCAGGCAGACCTGGCCACAGTTCTCGAACGCGGAGCGGGTGATGCCGGCCACGGCCTTGTCGAAATCGGCGTCGGCAAACACGATACCTGCGTTCTTGCCGCCCAGCTCGAAGGACACAGGGCGCACGCCCTTGGCAGCGGCGGCCATGATGGCCTCACCGGTGCGTGTCTCACCCGTGAAGGTGATGGCGTTGACGCCAGGGTTGCGGGTGAGGAACTCTCCTGCAGAGCCAGGGCCGAAGCCATGCACCACGTTGTATACGCCCTTGGGCACACCTACTTTGTCCATCACTTCGCCCAACAATGTGGCGGTGGCAGGGGTCTCTTCCGACGGCTTGACGATCACGGTGTTGCCACATGCCAGGGCAGGGCCCACCTTCCACGTCATCAGCAGCAGCGGAAGGTTCCAGGGGCAGATCACGCCAACGACACCGACGGGTGAGCGCACTGCATAGGACAGCGCGGTGCCGCCGTCGGGCGTGGTCATCTGAAAGCTCTCGGTGGGAACGTTCTTGATGATGTCGGCGAAGACCTTGAAGTTGGCTGCGCCACGAGGGATGTCGATGTGTGATGCCAGCGACTTGGGCTTGCCGGTATCGGCAATCTCGGCGGCGAGGAAATCGTCGAACCGGTTGTTGATCTCGTCAGCCACGGCGTAGAGCATCTCCACCCGTTTGACCACGCTCATCTGGCCCCATTCGCCTTTGAGCGCAGCGCGAGCGGCGATGACTGCCGCATCCACTTCGGCCTGGCCGGCCTCGTGTACAAGCCCGATCAACTGGTTGTCGGCAGGAGCGCGGTTTTCAAACGTTTTGTCGGTGGCAACAAACTCGCCATTGATGAAGTTCAGAAACTGTTTCATGAAAGTTTTTCGGGGTAAACGATAGAGACGAAAACGGTGGACACCTGGAAGCTCCGATGCGATCAGCCCAGCTTCAGCATGGCGTCAATGCCCGCTTGTGCGCACTCGGCGTCCTGTTCTGCCGAGCCGCCGGAAACGCCGATGCCGCCGATCAACGCCTTTTCCACGCGAATGGGCAAGCCGCCTCCGAACACCACCAGGCGCGGCCGATGAGGCATGCCAGTGCGCAAGCCTTCATCGCTTGCCAGTACCTTGGGCCAATCGGCAGTCGGAAAGCCAAAGCTGGCTGCGGTATATGCCTTGTCAATCGCGATGTCGATCGAATGCAGAAACGCATTGGGCATGCGCAGGAATGCAGCCAAGGTGCCCGAAGCATCGG
>JBNKNN010000111.1:0-20388 GCA_050293865.1 Hydrogenophaga sp.
ACTCCAGATACTGCAACAAATCGGCCAAGGTCGCAATGGTGCAGACCTGCAAGCCAAGCTCATCGCGAACATACTGCACAGCACTGTGGCTCAAATCACGAATGCCACCATCGGTTGCCACTTCAGTGGCCTTCTCCTGCCGATCCAGTGCAATGGCCATGGCGTGGGGCGTGGCCCCGGCTGCCCTAATCAGGGCAATGGATTCACGAGCGGCCGTGCCCGCACTCATCACGTCGTCAACAATGAGGACCCGGCCCTCGAGCCTGGCACCAACCATTGTTCCGCCTTCGCCATGGTCCTTGGCTTCCTTGCGGTTGTAGGCAAAAGGTTTGTTGTGACCCATGCGCGCCAACTCGATGCTCACCGCAGCAGCCAGCGGAATGCCTTTGTAGGCTGGCCCAAAGATCATGTCGAACTCGACGGCACTGTCCAGCAGGGCTTGTGCATAGAATTGGGCAAGACGTCCGAGCTTGGCCCCGTCATCGAACAGGCCGGCATTGAAAAAGTAAGGCGACATCCGACCCGCCTTGGTCTTGAACTCACCAAACCGCAGGACACCTGCGTCCACACAAAACTGGACGAAATCCTGCGCCAATGCGCGATCCTGACTCTGCGCTGCTTGCGAAACCATGGGGAAATCCTTGTTCAAACTCACCAGCCTCAATCTCAACGGCATCCGTTCAGCCACCAACAAGGGACTCATCCCTTGGCTGGAGCAACATCAACCTGATTGTATTTGCGTGCAGGAGGTCAAAGCCCAGGCGTCCGACGTGGAAGGAAAGTTTGAAGAGCTGGCCGGCCTCAAGGGATACTTTCAGTTTGCCCAGACAAAAAAGGGCTACTCGGGGGTAGGCGTCTACTCCCGCCATGAGCCCAGCGATGTACACATCGGCTTCGACCGTGGCGAGTTCGATGCCGAGGGCCGCTACGTCGAGTTGCGCTTTGACACCCCCCAGCGCAAGCTCTCCATCATCAGCTCCTACTTCCCCAGCGGATCGTCTGGCGAGGAACGCCAAGCGGCCAAGTACCGCTTTCTCGATCTGGTCTACCCGCACCTGCAGAAGCTCAAGAAGCAGCGCGAGTTCGTGCTCTGTGGCGACATCAACATTGCGCACCAGAACATTGACCTGAAGAACTGGAAGTCCAACCAGAAGAACAGCGGCTTTCTGCCCGAGGAGCGCGAGTGGATGACCATGCTGCTGACCCAAGGTGGTTTGCATGACGTGTATCGACGCCTCAAACCCGAGACCACCGATGAGTGCTACACATGGTGGAGCAACCGCGGGCAGGCCTACGCCAAGAACGTGGGTTGGCGGCTGGACTACCACTTGGCCACGGCCGGCATGGCCGAGCTGGCACGATCCGAAGCCATCTACAAGGACGAGAAGTTCAGCGATCATGCGCCGCTGACGATCGAGTACGAGCTCAAGCTCTAGGGTCTGCGTTCCCTCCGCCATGCGCCCCTTTTGGCCCGGACCCGAAGCGGGCCAGCGGCTGAGTGGCTGAGTGCGAACAACAAATAACCGTATTCGCATTGACTGATAAACCATAGAATGCCTGCAGTCGCGCGAAACGCGTCCCATGCAGACCCCTTCAGGCCCACTCCTCATCTCTGCCATCTTGTCGGTGGCCATGCATGCTGCGGTCTTGATCACGGCGAGCAGCCAATGGACTGTTTCTGCGAGGCATCCTGACCCAGGGGAACAAGCGATCGTGCAAGTGACGCTGATGCCCTCCCCGGCAACGCCAGCCGAGCCCGAATCAGAATTGGCCCCGCAGAAGAAATCTGTGAAGCCACTTACAACACCAGGCCCCGGCGCACAGATCGTTCAGCGGCGGGACGCGTCGGTCAAAGATGAGCGCACCGCCACCGTAGCCCACATGGACGCGCCGCCAGCGCCCACGGCTGGCGAATGGGCCGCAGCTGCCGCCTACACGCTCAAAAACAGCAAACGATATCGCTATACATGGGGCCAGCAGGTGCGGAGCATGATGGGCACCGCCTATGAGGGAATTGACCAGGGAGTCGTCCGCTTCCGGATCGAAATCGCCCCCAACGGGGACTTGGCAAGCCTGACCACTTTGTGGTCAACCTCGGACAAGGCAGAGCAGTTGGCACGGCAGGCCATCGCCAACATGCCGCCGCTTCCGCCCACTCCCACCGGCAAGCCGCTGATATTTGAGAAGACCATCTCATTCCAGCCGTTCGCATCGGACGACCGGCCGATATACCGCAACGACTGCGAACCTGATCCTCCCGCGTTTCGCAACCCGTTTGTATGGGACGGCGGAGCCGCCGGCATCGCATCCCTGCCGAGCAAGCCCGACACTGGCGTACCCGATCACTCCGAGTCGATGTCCATCGAAGATTGCCTCAAACAGTTGCCACAGGACACGCTCGAGGCCGAAGCAGACCACGACCAGCGACTCCTCAAGCAGTGGCGATCTCACAAGCTTGGGCGATGAAACCGCGCCGCCTATGGCGCGCATCAGCATCGACTACCATGGGCTTGATCCATTTGAGCTGCCCCGATTCGGCCCGCGCGAAACCTGGCAGAACGCCTGAAGCAGGAGACCCATACGATGAAGGCAGCAACCTCCGAAGAACCTGCTGCACGCGACGAAACGCCTGGACCGCTTGCCGGCCTCAAGGTCGTCGAAATGGGCCAGCTTATCGCTGGCCCCTTTGCAGCCAAAACATTGGGCGACTTCGGCGCCGAGATCGTCAAGATTGAACCGCCGGGCAAAGGTGATCCTCTGCGCCAGTGGCGGCTCATCAAGGATGGCACCTCGGTGTGGTGGCAGGTGCAGTCGCGCAACAAACAGTCCATTGCGCTCGACTTGCGCCAGGCAGAAGGCCAGGCCATCGCGCGCGAATTGATCGATCAGGCTGACATCCTGGTGGAGAACTTTCGTCCGGGAACGCTGGAGAGCTGGGGCATGGACTACGACAGCCTGGCGGCCTCCAACCCCGGGCTGATCATGCTGCGTGTCTCCGGCTATGGCCAGACTGGCCCATACCGCGACAGGCCCGGCTTTGGCGTGGTGGGAGAGGCCATGGGCGGTTTGCGCCACCTCACCGGCGAGCCTGGCCGGGTGTCGGTGCGTTGCGGCATCTCCATTGGCGACACGCTGGCCTCTTTGCACGGCGTGATTGGCGTGCTCGCCGCCTTGCAGCACCGTCACGCAAGTGGCAAGGGCCAAGTGATCGACATCGCCTTGCACGAGGCTGTGTTCAACGTGATGGAAAGCTTGCTGCCCGAATACAGCGCATTTGGCGAGGTTCGGCAACCGGCCGGCAGCGCCCTGCCCGGCATCGCGCCTTCCAATGCCTACCGCTGCACCGACGGTCAAGTTTTGGTGGCGGGCAACGGCGACAGCATCTTCAAACGGTTGATGATCGCCATTGGCCGCCCCGACTTGGCCGAGCGCGACGACCTGGCTACCAATACGGGCCGCGTAGCGAACATTGCGGAGGTGGACGGCGCCATTGGCCATTGGACATCCGAGCGCACTGTGGACGAGGTGCTGCAAGTGCTGTCAGCAGCCGAGGTACCGGTGGGCCGCATTTACACGGCCAAAGACATCGCAGAAGACCCTCACTACCGGGCCCGCGACATGATCCTGACGCAGCACACGCGCGACGGCTACGATGTGGAAGTACCGGGCATCGTCCCCAAGCTTTCAGGGACACCCGGCAGCGTTCGGCGCCCCGCACCCCATCTGGGCGAAAATACGGATGAGATCCTGCGAGCCTTGGGCCGCAGTGAAGACGAGATTGCACAATTGCGCGAGAGAAAGCTGGTGGGCTGACACCGCCGCTCGCCGCATCGACGCCAAAAGACGAACACCCCCCATGCTTGAATACCGTACCGTTCCCGTCACGCCCTTCGCCCAGAACTGCTCCATCGTCTGGTGCGATGAAACCATGGACGCCGCCGTCATCGATCCCGGTGGCGAGCTGGACCGAATAGAAGAAGTGGCCCGAGAACTGGGCGTGACCATCAAGGCCATCTGGCTCACGCATGCCCACATCGACCACGCTGGCGGTACGGCCGAGCTGGCGCGACGCCTCTCATTGCCCATCATCGGCCCGCACCCGGGCGATCAGTTCTGGATTGACGGCCTGGCCGAGCAGAGCCAGCGCTTTGGGTTTCCGCAGTCCGAGCCCTTTACCCCAACGCAATGGCTCAAGGACGGCGACACCGTCCAGATCGGCAACTGCACGCTCAATGTTCGCCACTGCCCCGGCCACACGCCGGGCCATGTGGTGTTCCATTCGCCTGACATCAAGCGCGCATTCGTGGGCGACGTGCTGTTTGCCGGCAGCATTGGCCGCACCGATTTCCCGCAAGGCAATCACCAGCAGTTGCTGGACAGCATTCGAGAGCGTCTGTGGCCCATGGGTGATGAAACGGTGTTCATTCCAGGCCATGGCCCGGAGGGCACATTTGGCGAAGAGCGCCGTTTCAACCCGTTTGTGGGCGAGGGCGCCTGACACAGACCTAGCGTTGGGCTGCGGCGGCTTTTTCGTAGAGCCCCTGCACCTTGGGCGCGTTGCGCTCCAGCGTGCGGATGCGGTTCGAACCGCTCGGATGTGTCGACAGAAAAGCCAGTGAACCACTTTTATTGGCTTTCTCCATCTTCTGCCACAGGCTGACGCCCGCATCCGGCCGGTAGCCTGCGCGGGCAGCCAGCTCCAGTCCGACCAGATCGGCTTCGGTTTCGTTGTCACGACTGAACTTGAGCGTCAGCAGATCGGAACCGATGTCAGCAGCGACACCGCCCCAGTCGCCCAGGCCGATCAGCTCGGCGCCGATGCGCAACGACAGGCTGGTGGCCATGCCTTTGGCAAGTTGCTCGCGGCCGTGTTCGCGCAAGGCATGGGCCATTTCATGCCCCATGATCATGCCAACCTCATCATCGGTCAGGTCGAGCTTTTCCATGATGCCGGTGAAGAACACGATCTTTCCGCCCGGCATGCAAAAGGCATTGATGTCTTCGCTTTGAATCGCACTCACCTGCCATTGCCATTGGCTGGCACGCTCATTCCAGGGCGGCGTGAACGGGATCAAGCGCTCGGCAATGGTTCTCAAACGCAGCACCTGGGGGTCTGTCGCTGGCAAAAGCGCGCGATCCACCTGCGCCGCCATCAGCGTGGCGTCGTATTGTTTGGCGGCGGCCTCTTCGAGCAACTCCGCCGGCACCAGCTTTCGCAGACTCGACGGCTCGCCCACTTGCACTTGCGCGAGTGCCGGCGCAGCCACCAAGGTGGCCAGGGAAGCTCCCGCACCCAGAAAGACGCGCCGAGACGGAGACGAGACCAGGCGGCCCGATACCGGTTGCGTTTTGAGATCGCACAGAAAGCACATGCGTCAATAATAGGGATGCTGCACACAATGTGTGGCCAGCCCACTCAATGACCACACCCACGACGTCCTCTCCCCCTGCCCCTTCTCCCCGAGCCTCTTGGTCCGCCGCGCTCCAGGCCATTTGGGACCGACGCGTGCTGGTGATGCTGGCATTGGGCTTTTCTGCCGGCTTGCCGCTGCTGCTGATCTTTTCATCCCTGTCGCTTTGGTTGGTGGAAGCCGGCGTTGAGCGAAAAGCTGTGACTTTCTTCAGCTGGGCGGCTTTGGGCTACTCGTTCAAGTTCATCTGGGCGCCCCTGGTGGACCGCCTTCCCCTGCCGGGACTGACCCGCTGGCTGGGGCGCCGCCGTTCCTACCTCCTCCTCGCTCAGGCAGGGATTGTCTGCGCCATCATTGGCATGGCCACGACCGACCCCGCTCAGGGCCAATCGAGCCTCACCCTGATGGCGGCTTTTGCCGTCCTGCTCGGCTTCACCGCCGCCACCCAGGACATCGTCATCGATGCCTACCGCATCGAAATTGCGCCGCCGGAGCAGCAAGGCATTCTGTCTTCCGCCTACATCGCGGGCTACCGCGTCGGCATGATTCTGGCAGGCGCCGGTGCCTTGTACCTGGCCGAAATGTGGGGTTCGTCAAAGGATGCCTACAACCACAGTGCGTGGCAGTCTGCCTACCTTGTCATGGCTGCGGCCATGTCGGTCGGGATGCTCACCACATTGCTCATGCGGGAACCATCCAAAGAGCGCATGGAGCAACCGTCGATCGAACATCTGCGCCTGCTGCTGGTCTTCATTGGCGGCGTCATCGCGTTTGTGGCCACCTTCTATCACTGGCCCAAACTGGTCAACAGCGAAGACCTGGGGCCACTGCTTGCCCTGGGCGTCGGCACTTCCCGTATTGGTGTCGCCTTGATGGCGGCTTTTTTCACGGGCAAGATACTGCTGCAACTGGGCGTCGCCGATACTGAACAAGCCCGCCAGACCTGGATTGTCCCCATCCTGGATTTCTTCAGTCGCTATGGTGTTCGCACAGCGTGGCTTCTGCTGGCACTGATTGGCCTCTACCGCATTTCGGACATTGTGTTGGGCGTGATTTCCAACGTGTTCTATCAGGACCTGGGCTTTAGCAAATCCGAAATTGCCTTTGCCGTGAAAAGCTTTGGCGTGGTCGTCGGCATTGCGGGTGGCTTTCTCGGCGGCATCCTGGCCACCCGGCTGGGCGTGATGCGATCACTCTTCTGGGGAGCACTGCTCTCGTCCCTGACCAACGTGGCCTTCATCGGCCTGGCCATGGCTGGTCACAACGTACCGCTGATGTACGGCATCGTCGCGGCGGACAATCTGGCCGCTGGCTTTGCCAGCGCAGCATTCGTGGCCTTTCTCTCCAGCCTGACCAATGTGTCGTTCACTGCCGTGCAGTACGCCATCTTCAGCTCGCTCATGACATTGCTGCCCAAGACACTGGGCGGGTACTCTGGCGGCATGGTGGACACCTTGGGCTATCCTGGCTTCTTCGTCCTGACAGCCTGCCTGGGCGTGCCGGTTCTGATACTGGTGGTGCTGGCCGGCCGGCACCTGAACATCGCCCCAGTCGATAAGCCGGGTCGCCCGGGGAAGTGACGTTCCAATGACCGGATCGGCGCGTCCGATACTTTTCTTTACATGAATGTCGATGTCGGTTGACGAGACCGGATCAACATAGCCTCCTCGAAAAATCCGTTTCCGCCCACGCGAAACATCCAGCAGAAAAGCACAAGCGCATGAGCCAAACACAATTGCTGATGATCGATGATGACGACCGCCTGGCCCAGATGGTGTCTGAATACCTGGGGCAGTCCGGATTTGCCGTGGCGCATGCTGCCAACGGCGAATCGGGCCTGGAGCAGTTGCCGCTGCTTCATCCGGCGATGGTGATTCTGGACTTGATGATGCCAGGCATTGACGGGCTGGAGGTGTGCCGCCGCATCCGCGCCATGTCGGACGAACTGGCCCAGACCCCGGTGCTGATGCTTACCGCCAAGGGCGACCCGATGGACCGCATCATTGGGTTGGAGCTGGGCGCCGACGACTACTTGCCCAAACCTTTCGAGCCACGCGAGCTGCTGGCCCGTGTGCGTGCCGTCATGCGCCGGCGCGGCAAAAGCGCGACCGCACCGACTGAGCGCGCCACCCCGCTGATGCGCTTTGGCAGCCTGGAGATCGACCGCGACGCACGCACCGTGGCCGTCAGCGGGGAGCTGGCCGACCTGACCTCCTACCAGTTCGACCTCCTGGTGGCCATGGCCGAGCGTGCCGGGCGCGTGCTCTCGCGCGACCAGATCATGGAAGCGGTGCGCGGTCGTGAGCTCGATGCGTTCGACCGCTCCATTGACGTGCACATTGGCCGCATCCGCAACGCCATCGAAGCCGACAGCAAGAATCCCAAACGCATCCTCACTGTGCGTGGCGTGGGCTACGTCTTCGCAAAGGAGCAGGAGTGAGCCTCCCTTCTCTTTTGCCGACGTCTATGTCTTCGAGTGTTTGTGCGCTTGAAATTCAGTGAGCACCATGGCACTGCGAACTCTTTTCGGTCAACGTCTGTATGTGCGCATCTGGGTCGCTGTGGTGGCGGCCGTGGCCCTGCTAACAGCAGTGATTGCCGGTTTGTGGCAGGTCGCCCTGGACAACGAGCGCGAGATGCTGAACAACCGAAGTGCAGAACGCGAGATCATCCTCCGCAATAGCGCAGGCGACATCCTGGGTCAGGCACCTGCGATGGCGATACGGGTACCCGGTCAGGGCCTTGAGTTCCAGGTCGAGACCAAGGACGGCGAGACTCTCTATATTCAAATGCCGCGGCGCGAGCGCAGCCGAACCCCTCGCCCGGGGCGCCGCACTCAGGCCTGGCTGCAGTCGCCCTCCGGTTTTGCCTGGGTTCTGGGGTCGGTGGCCGTGGCCGTCGCCTTGGGCGCCTACCCAATCGTCCGCCGTCTGACCAAGCGCCTGGAGACCTTGCAAAAGGGGGTGGAGCAATGGGGGCGCGGCGATCTCAGCACCCGAATGCCGGAAGACGGCGAAGACGAAGTGGCATTTCTGGCCCGACGCTTCAACGTAGCGGCTGAGCGCGTCGAAACCCTGCTCGCATCGCACAAATCCATGCTGGCCAATGCGTCCCACGAGCTGCGCTCACCATTGACTCGGATTCGCATGGGGCTGGAACTCAGTGGGGATCAACCTCTGAGTCTCAGTCAGCGCACGGAGATTCGACGCAACATCGAGGAACTGGATCAGCTGATTGACGAGATCTTGCTGGCCAGCCGGCTAGACGCCAAGTCCGCGGACGACGCGAGTGCACTGGGCGCCCGCGAAGACGTGGACATGGTGGGCCTGGTGGCGGAAGAGTGCGCCAGAGCGTCGGCAGAGCTGGACATTCTCAGTGGCACGTCGCCGGCCATCGTGAACGGCAGCGCCAAACTGCTGCGGCGAGTGGTACGCAATCTGCTGGAGAATGCTCGCCGCTACGGGCTGTCTGGGACCAGCGCTGCTGAGGGAGCCAATGACGGCGACGCAGAGGGCGACGGCATCTTGCTGAGCCTTGACCTGGTACACGGACAGCAGCAAGTGTTGATCAGCGTAGAGGATCGTGGCCCGGGCGTCCCGCCTCATTTGCGGGAAAAGATCTTCGAGCCGTTCTACCGGCTACCTGGCGCCAGCGAGAGTGTTGGCGGGGTCGGGCTGGGTCTTTCACTGGTCAAGCGGCTGGTAGAGCGTCATGGTGGCCAGGTGCGCTGCGAAGAACGCGAAGGTGGAGGCGCCCGATTCGTGGTGCTTCTGCCTGCTGTGCGGCAGGCATAATTTTGAGCGGATTAGTTTTGTACTTTATTCACCAAAAATCTCATTGCTAGTACAAATTAGATACGTTGCTATCAAAAAAATAACGACTTTTGATTTATTGGCACGTCAGGGGTCCTGATGAGATACCGGATGGCGTCCCAGGCGTACCTGCTCTCGCCACCATTTGCCGCGATTTGAGGGCCTCTGAGTGCCTGTCTCTCCGAGTGCAACGGACATGGGCCATCCGCCGACGGATGACTTTTTTGCGTGTGCCAACTTTCACGCCACACCCATCCGCGCCAGGCCGTGCCATGTCGATTCCGCCTGACGAGCCTGATAAAAAAAAACCGACCCACATGGGTCGGCTGTCTCAGGTCACGGCACCTCTGGCGGGCGCTCATTGATTATGTTGTTGGTCTAGTTCTGATGGACGGGTGTCTCCTCGGCCCCCCGCGGTCGCGAGACCTTGGGGTCCCGTCAGCGAGTGAAGAGAATGTAACAGCACCATCGAAGCTCGTGTATGGGGGGTTTCCCTTGGAGTCCCTCGTCCTGCTATTCACAGTCCAAGCCCAGGATGGGGCCGAAATCCGGATCGTCGTCGGCCATGTGCGCAACTCGACAGGGACTCATGGGACAGGCGCAAGACGTCTTCTGACCCAGCCGATGTCGTCCGCGCCGTCCTTGCGGCACACGCACCGGAATGGGCCAGGCAACCATAGACATGAATCTTTGCAGTGCACTTTCGCGCTTCACGCCCCATGTCTCCACCGGTCGGATCTTGGCTTGAAATCTTTGGTTGTATGCATGGCGTGTGAGGTGCGGCTGGCATGCCAATTGCAGTTCCATTGCTCACTGCAACGCATGCAGGGACGCCCTCTCTGGCGAGGGATCAATGCCCGCGTTTCCCTTTTATTCAAGCACTTGGCAATACCGGAAAACATGTCGCAAAACGATCTGATCGCTGCCGCTGCCCACCTCCACGTAGCCCTGCGTCGAAAGACAGGACGCATCATCGATACCGAATGGTTGGCCTGTAATGACGAGTACGCCCGCGCCATGGTGGACTACGCTCGAAGCAAGGCCGAGGAAGAGGGGCACGACGACCTGATGGCCCTGGCCGACCGGCTCGACACGCAAATCAGGCAACTGCGCCCTCGCGATCCCGCACCCGAGGCCCCCGTTCCGATCTCTGCAGTCGTTCAGGCCAAGGAGTTCTTGAACTCGCGCTATATCGGCCGCCTGCGATGAGACAGACCAGAACCTGCAAGCCCCACCAATGCCACGTCACTGCCCAGCCGTGATCCAGCGCGCGGCCTTCTCGGCAATCATGAGCGTCGGGCTGTTCGTGTTGCCGCTGGTGATGGTGGGCATCACGCCGGCATCCACCACACGCAGACCAGCGATCCCACGTACCCGCAGGTGACTGTCCACCACGGCCATCGGGTCATCGGCCCGGCCCATGCGGGTAGTGCCCACAGGGTGGAAGATGGTGCTGGCAATATCGCCGGCCAGGCGCGCAAGCTCCTCGTCCGTCTGGAACTGGATGCCGGGTTTGTATTCCTCGGGCGCATAGCGCGCCATGGCCGGTTGCGCCATGATGCGTCGCGTCACGCGCAGGCTGTCGGCGGCCACCTTTCGGTCAGCCGCAGTGCTCAGGTATTGCGGCGCAATGGCAGGGGCGTCTTCCGCCCTCGCCGTCTTGATGCGCACATGGCCCCGGCTGGATGGGTTGAGGTTGCACACGCTCGCCGTGATGGCAGGAAAGGTGTGCAGTGGTTCGCCAAACGCATCCAGCGAGAGGGGTTGCACATGGTATTCGAGGTTGGGCCAGGCTTGCGAGGGATCGCTGCGGGTAAAAGCGCCCAACTGGCTTGGTGCCATGGACAAAGGCCCGCTGCGACGCACCGCATATTCGAGGCCCATCATGGCCTTGCCCCACAGGGAAGACGCCAACTGGTTGAGCGTCCGAGCGCCTTTGACCTTGAACACGGTGCGGATCTGCAAATGGTCTTGCAGGTTTTCTCCCACGCCGGGGAGGTCATGCTGCACATCCACACCCAAGGATCGCAAATACCCCGCCGGCCCTATGCCGGAGAGCTGGAGAATCTGTACCGAACCGATGCTCCCGGAACTGAGCACTGCCTCGCGCTTCACATTCACCGTTACGCGCTGCCCGCCTCGCAGCAGTTCGACGCCAGTGCAGCGTGATCGCCCGTCGTCCCCATGCGTGAGGATGAGCCGCTGCACCTGCGACTGGGTCCAAACCTCCAGGTTGGGACGGTGTATCACGGGCCGCAAGAAGGCCTTGGATGCATTCCAGCGCCAGCCTGCCTTCTGATTGACCTCAAAGTAACCCACGCCCTCGTTGGTGCCCCGGTTGAAGTCATCTGTGGCCGGAATGCCGGCCTCCTGCGCCGCCTGGGCAAAGGCATCCAGCACGTCCCAACGCAAGCGCTGCTTCTCCACCCGCCACTCGCCCGAGCTGCCTTGCTGGCCGTTGCCATGCATTGAAGCAAACGTCGGGTCGGTCATGCCCTGGTGGACGGCGTCGAGCTTGTAGTGGTCTTCATGCGCGCGAAAGTCAGCCAGGCAGTTGTCCCAACGCCAGGCGTCGTCACCGGCCACATCTGCCCAATGGTCGTAGTCGCGGCTTTGTCCCCGCATATAGATCATGCCGTTGATGCTCGAACACCCCCCCAGCGTCTTGCCCCGCGGATAGCGCAAGCTGCGCCCGTTGAGACCGGCGTCTGGCTCCGTCTGGTAGAGCCAGTCCGTTCGTGGGTTGCCGATGCAGTACAGGTAGCCCACCGGGATGTGGATCCAGTGGTAGTCGTCCTTGCGCCCTGCTTCGATCAGAAGCACGCGTTTGCTTTCGTCCGCGCTCAGGCGATTGGCGAGCAAACAACCAGCGGTTCCAGCCCCTATCACGACATAGTCGAATGTCATTGCCTCGCTCACGATCCTGGCTCCTTAGCCCAGCCCAACGCCACTGAGCGTCTGGCATTGGCAGGCTTTGTGATTGTGGTATTTGCGATCTTCATGTGATCGCCCCCAAAGAATGCAGCAAGTTTGCGCCAGTAGCAAAGAAAACTCCAAGGAAATGCACAAACATTCGGCCTCAACAGAACAAGTATCCGGCAAATCACCTGGGCGCCTTCACCAGGCGGCTCGCACAGCTGTTCGACGAAGCTTCTGACTTGGCTGCGCCGCTGACGTTGCCTGTATCGCTGTCCTTTGCCGTCGATCGTTTGCAAACGCCCTTCCAGCAGAGACCAAGGGCCTGGTGTCGGCCCTCCGCTACAGAGCGGTTTCGCAGCGCGTCTGACGGCCTTCACGACACGCTACCATGCGGGCTCGCCGCTTCGGGAGGAAGATCGCGACGGCGAGGGAATCGATGTCCGGCAAGGGCATCGGTAGCACTACAACGAACAAGCCCTCATCAGGCATCCCTATGCACTCAACCCTCACCCAGAACCAGTTCTTTGTCAAAGAGCACGTTGGTATGTTCAAAGCCGCCAACAACTTCGACATTTTCGACACCACCGGCCAGACGCTCTTGGAGTGCCGCGAGCCGAACCTGGGTATTTTCACCAAGATTTTCCGCTTCACCGACTACAAGCGCATGACCCCGTTTCAGGTGGAAGTCACCACGCCAGACGGCCAAACGGTTCTGACCATACGCCGCGGCATTTCTTTGCTGCTGTCCAAAGTGGAGGTGCTGGACGAGAGGGGCCAGTTGGTGGGGCAATTTGCGCAGAAGCTTTTTTCAATCGGCGGCAAGTTCGATGTGCTCGACGCCAAAGGCCGCGCACTGTGTACGCTCAAAGGCAAATGGACAAGCTGGGACTTCCGTTTCGTCAAGGGAGAAGCCGAACTGGCACGCGTGTCAAAAAAGTGGGCAGGTCTGGGCAAGGAATTGCTCACTTCCGCCGACAACTACGTTCTCTCGATCGACAACGCAGTACCTGCCAACGACAAAATTCGCATTCTGATCATGGCGGCCGTGCTTTGCATCGACATGGTGCTCAAGGAGTGAGCTGGGCGGCGGCCAAAGTTTGTTGACGCGGTATGGCCCCAAAATCCAAAGGGGCGCTCTGCGCCCCTTTGATGTTGAACACTGGCTGCCCGAACGGGGTTTCACACCACTTCCAGCACCTCAGCCGGAAAGTCGTAGTCCGGATCAATCGCTCGAGCCGCCATCACGGGCAGCCAATGGGTTACAAAAACTTCACCAACCCAGCGCCGGGTGGCCGGGTCTGGTGGGTTATTGTCCCAATGCAAGGTGACGCTGCAGAACGCACCAATGCCTGCATCCACTGACAGGCCCAACGGTACGTGAGGTACCGAACCGTTGGCTGGTTGCGCTTCCATGCGCCAGGCACATAGCATTCGGTCGAAGAAGCCCACGGTGCCTCGGTCCCAAATGTCGGCCACATAGACGTCCCAGGTGCCGGGCGTTTCAACGATGAAGCCCCATTCGAACTCGAACACGCTCTCCGGCAAGTCTTGCGGATCAAGCATTGCAACGGCACTCACATCTTCCCGGGCCAGGTATTGGTCCATCAGCGCACCCGGACCCGTGGCCTTTCCCTTCACAAAACGCTCCACTTCATCCCGCTTGGCCACAAACAGCGGAGCAGGCTCCGACCAGGAACGCTTGGCACGGTTGAGCAGGCGTGAGGTGGCGTCAACGCTCTTTTGCGCATTGATCACCCAGTCCTGGAACTGCTTGCGTCCTTCGGGCGTCGATATCTGCTTGAGAGTGTCCTCAAACGCCTGGTCATCTTTGAGATAGCCGTCTTCGCGCAGACGAAGCACAATGTCCAGCGTCGAATCGCGCATGATGCACTCGAGGGTGTAAGCCATCTCGCCACCCTCGAAATCCTTCATGGTGCGTTGGACCCATGCCATGTGCTCCGCCGGCGAGAGCCCCTGCGGAGGCTTCGGCATGTCGTTGTAGAGCGCGCGTCTGACGCGCACCGTATCCAGATCACTTGCCATGTCAGTCCATCATAAGATTGGGATTGGTTTTGCTGGCCCAGAAATGATGCCTCCGAAGCCAGAATTCCAGCTTAGTCCGAAACTCTGGGTCCGCCAAGGGCCCAGGCCACTCAGCCCCAGCAGACGAGACAGAGGTCACACTGGATTCCTCATGCAGCGGCGCCATTGTCAGGGCAGTGGATATAAAGTGTTATCGACCGCCGAGCCAGAGACTTGAGCTTTTCCTGGCATAACCAGGTGCCCGCTTGTTACCCTGAAACCATCATGACAGTCCCTGCCTACCAGATCGCTTTCATCTCCGCTCTCAGTTTGGTGTGCCTGGGATTGCTCGCTGACGGTCTGCGCACGGGCAGCATCTGGGCCAGGGGTGGCAAGCAAGGAGAGCCAGGAGAAGCCTGGAACGCCCACAAGGTTTCCAGACACACGTCCCCATCGGCGTTCTGGTTCCATGCCATCCTCTACGGGGTCGGTGCCATCCTGCCCTGGCTTTTCATGGTGTGACGCACACACCACCCATTTTCCGTTTCCACACAAACTTCCCCTCAAAGATGAAGAATTCAGTCATTGCACTCCGCGAATCAGCCGAACAACTCTCTCAACTCTGGTCCCCACGTGTGGTGGGTGAGGTGGACGACGCCTACGTCAAGGTGGCCAAGGTTCAGGGCACTCTGGCCTGGCACGCTCACGATGACGAAGACGAGATGTTCCTGGTGCTCAAGGGGCAACTGCGTACCGAACTGGAAGACGCTCCGGCAGTCGAACTCAACGAAGGCGACATGTACATCGTGCCCAAGGGTGTGCGCCACAATCCGGTGGCGCAAGAGGAATGCCTGCTCATGCTGTTTGAACGAAAGTCCACCCTGCACACCGGCAGCGAAGCCACGGAGAAAACCCGCAGCATCGCTGAGCAGTTGCAGAGCTACTGATCCCCGACGGACAGCACCGGCGCCATCAGCCGAAGCGCGTGCAGCCGCACCTGAAAGAACGGGAAATACTGATCGGTCATGAAGAAGTTGCCGGCCTCCGCCGCATATGGCAAGCGGTAGCCGTGCACCTCGCGAAAGTCGGACAAAAAGCCGCCAAAGGCTTGCAACTGATAGACTTTTTGGGGATTGGCATTGGTCCACCGCTGGATCCTCACCCACTGAGGCTGGCCATCTTCGTCCACATGGATATCGACTGCCTGCGTCATTCCGCGGTGGGTCACGTGGGCGCGAGCGGTATCGGCGTCCACGGCGTCCCAGCGCACGCCCGACTGAGGCAGCAAGGCCGCCGGCGTCCAGATCGCAGCCTCAATCACCACCCGGCCAAATGCTGCGCGCAAATGGTCGGGGTCGGGGCCGACACGTGCCACGGGAACCAGCCCCCCCAACCAGAAGCGAGTCCAGGAGCCATGCTCACCCATGCCGTCTGAACCGCCAATCCTCATGGCGCCTTCTCCAGCGCGCAATTGCCACACCAGGCCCTGCGGGCAGGCCAGCACCTGGGTTGCGGTCATCGGCAATCGTTTGGGATTGCGCCGGTCTCCCAGCGCCAGCTCTCCCTCCATGGTCAGCAGCGCGACCGACGCCAAACGCGCGCCCGGCTGGATCACAAACTGGAAGTAACGCCGTGCAGGCTCGGGCAGACCTTCGACCATCTTGGGGTCGTACACGCCTTCCAGCACCGGCTTTTGCCGGGCCAGGCGTGTCCAGGTGCGGGTCGCCAGTCGCTGGTCGGCCAGGCGTCGCGCAGTCAAGCCTGCGACGGCCACCAACACGATGACAACTGTGGCCAACAACCAGTGCATGCTCTGCTCCTTTGTCACAGGCTTTCCCTGTGCCATGTCCACGCTTCGATTATTGAGTATGACCGAACCGAGCCATCGCAAGCACTGCGGGCCAAGGCAATCCGGCCTAAACTTGCGCACATGATGAAGGTGCTCCTTGCAGAAGACGACCAACTCCTTGGAACGGGGGTTGAACGCGCGTTGAAACAGGCAGGCATTCGTGTTGACTGGGTCAGCAACGGCGTGTCTGCTGAAACGGCGTTGGCCACGCAGACCTACGACCTGCTGTTGCTCGATCTCGGCCTGCCCCAACTCGACGGGCTCAAGGTGCTACAACGCATGCGTTCGAATGACATCGATCTCCCCGTGATGGTCGTCTCTGCCCGCGATGGCGTGCACAATCGCGTGGAAGCCCTCAATATCGGCGCCGACGACTACCTGACCAAGCCTTTCGACCTCGACGAACTCATCGCCAGAATGAACGCATTGGTCCGGCGGCGCGGCGGCCGCACCCAACCTGACCTCAAGGCCGGAGATTTGCTCATGAAACCGCAGTCGCGTGACGTGACTTTGCGTGGAGAGCCCCTCAAACTCTCGCAACGGGAGTTTGACCTGTTGCAGATCCTCATGGAGCAGCCCGGCACCGTTCACTCCAGGGAGGACCTGGAGAACCGTCTCTACAGCTGGGACAAGGACATTGGCAGCAATGCCGTTGAGGTGCATCTTCACAACCTGCGGCGCAAACTCGATGGCAATTGGATCCGCAACGTCAGGGGTGTCGGTTACAAACTGGTGCCGCCGGCATCCGATTCTGATTCCACATGACCTCCAACGCCAAATCTATCCAGTCCCGGTTGCTGCGGTGGCAAATCACAGCACTGATGGTCACGGCTCTGATCGCTTCAGCGGTGACCTATTGGGTGGCTTGGCGAGGTTTCAATCGAACACGTGACCACGGCCTCGAGCAGATTGCTCTGTCTGTCGCACGGCATGGAACAGTTGACGCACAGCGCCGCGACAAGGTCCCAGGCACGGACAGAGGCGAATTTGTCAGCCAGATATGGCTTCTCGACGGCCAGCTCAGTTACTCATCCCTGAGTGATATTGGTCCGCCATTGCAGCCACCCGGCTTGCACGTGGTTTCCTGGCGCGGAGAGGACTGGCGAGTCCTGACCCTGGAGGAACAACAGGAATATGTGCAAGTGGCCATGGCCATGGTTGCGAGAAAAGACGATTTCTCTGAACTTGTTCCGAGCTTTTTTCTCCCTGCGGGCATCGTGCTGGTATTTGCGTTGTTCCTCCGTACCGCCGTGATCAATGCGCTGATTCCGCTGAACGGCATGCGGGCCGAGATCGCCTCGAGAGAGGCGAGCAACCTCATGCCCCTCGAAACTGACGACCTCCCGTCTGAAGTGGCACCGGTGGGCCAGGCTTTCAACGGCCTGATGCGCAAAGTCGAGCGCACGCTGACCGGCCAGCGCCAGTTCATCGCCGATGCCGCCCACGAGCTGAATACGCCATTGGCCGCCATCAAGTTGCACGCACAACTGGCCAGACGCGCCCGGGACGAAGCGGATCGGCAAGAGGCACTGGTGCAGCTTGAGCTCGGCATCGACCGGGTCTCGCACTTGGCTCGACAACTGTTGCAGTTGGCGCGGCTGGAGCCCGACATGGCAAGGCCCGACATGGCGGCGGTACCGCTGGCTTCCGTGGCTGGCCGATGCGTGGCCCAGTTCTCTGCGCAAGCAGATCAGCAAGGTGTCGACCTCGGCCTTCAAACCGATGCCAAATTCTCTGTCCAGGCTGACGCCCATGGCCTGCAGGTTCTCATCGAGAATTTGATTGACAACGCCTTGCGCTATGCCCCAAGGGGCAGCCGCGTCGACGTGCTGATACGGCGCGACGAAAAGGGTACACCAGAGCTGTGCATCATTGACGAAGGACCGGGCATATCCCCTGCGGATCGACCACGGGTCCTGCAGCGCTTCGCACGCCTGGAGCCAGAAGACCCCAACGGAAGCGGCCTTGGTCTGGCCATCGTGGCGTCCATCGTTGAGCAAATGGGAGGAGCGCTCTCACTCGAAGACACCCCAGGCGGAGGGCTCACAGTTCGTATCCGGTTCCTTGCCGGTTGACCGGCCGCTCACCCCATTGCCCACGATCCCCGAGGGGGTTCCAACAGATGCCGACAATCAAACCATGAAGCTCACACGTCGCCACCTTCTCGCTGGGTCTGCAGCGGCCGCATTCGTCGCCCATTCTTCGAGGGCACTGGCAGCTGGCGAATGTCCGTCTTTGCTCGCGCACCAATTTCCACGCTTGCAGGACGACGCGCCGCAAGATCTCTGCCAATACGCTGGCAAAGTCGTATTGGTGGTCAACACAGCCAGCTACTGTGGCTTCACTCCCCAGTACAAAGGGCTGGAAGCCTTGTATGCGCAATACGAGAAGCAAGGTTTTGTCATCCTGGGGTTTCCATCCAACGACTTCGGCAAACAAGAGCCGGGCAACGCCAATCAGATTGCCGAGCTGTGCTTCAACACCTATGGCGTCCAATTCCCCATGTTTGACAAGAGCGTGGTCAAAGGCCCTGGGCGCAATCCCCTGTATGCGCAGCTGGCCGAGGCCACTGGTGAGGCCCCCGGCTGGAATTTCCACAAATACCTGATCTCACGCGATGGCAAGGCGGTCAAGAGCTACCCGAGCCGCGTGGAGCCCATGAGCCCCGAGCTGACCCGCGCCATCGAGCTGGCACTCAAGCAAAGACCATAGGCAGCACACCAACTGTCGCAGTCTGCAACAAAGCGTCCGGGTAAATTGCCTGGGGTGCGCTGCGGACCCACCAGGCGGTCATCTGAGACTTGGCACCGGTCTCCAAATGCGGAGAATGGGTGAGAGTACACCGCCCCGGAGACAATGCCATGCGCCTTGCCTTGCGCACCTTTGCCCTCAGCGCCGCACTGTTGGCCACCACTCCTTTCGCGAACGCGTCACCTGACTGGGCGGGAGATCTTTCGCCACTACCAGCGAGCGAATGGAACGCACGACGTGCGGCCCACTTGCTCGAACGAGCCGGCTTTGGTGGCACACCTGAAGAAATCGCTGCATTCGCTCAGCTCTCCCCTGAACAAGCCGTCCGGCGACTGGTGTATTTCGAAGGCTCGCCAGAGCAGACCCTGCCTCCATTCGACCACTCGGGCATTGTCGAGCCGGGCATAGATGCCTTCCTACCGAGCCGCCCGGCCACCACGGCGCGGGCCAAAGCCAGAGGGGAGGCCATCGGCGTCAAGGTAAAACCGTCGGGCAACCGGCCTTTGCAGCCTGTGGTCAACCGCTTCTTTTACTGGCTGCGAGCTTCCATGCTCGAAACCGGTCGTGTAAGTTACTGGTGGGCCAACCGCATGATGGCATCCCCTCGGCCCCTGCAAGAAAAGATGGCTCTGTTCTGGCACGGGCACTTCGCCACCAGTGAAGACAAGGTACGCGACTATCGCAAGATGCTGCAGCAACTGGAACTGTTCCAGGCCCAAGGCCTGGGCAACTTCCGCGCGCTGCTCATCGACGTCGCCAAAGGTCCGGCCATGCTGGCCTACCTGGACGCTGGCATCAACGTCAAGGACGCTCCCAACGAAAATTTTGCCCGCGAAATCATGGAGATGTTCACCATGGGCGTGGGGCACTACTCCGAGGCTGACATCCGGGAGGCCGCGCGGGCTTTCACCGGCTGGAACTACCAGGGGCTGGAATATCGCTTCAACGAACACCAGCACGACAGAAGCGAGAAGACCGTCCTGGGCCACACCGGCGCTTTCGGCGGCGTAGAAGTGATTGACATCATCCTCGAGCAACCCGCCACAGCCGACTATGTGGCCACCCGCCTATACCGCTTCTTCGTTCGCAGCGAGCCGGACACCGCCTTGCAGCAGCGCCTCGGTGCGACGCTGCGCGACAAGCAGTACGACATCGCGGCTTTCATGGAGACACTGCTGCTCTCCAAGGATTTCTACGCGCCCGAATCCGCCGCCACCCGCATCAAGAGCCCGGTGGAACTGCTGATCGGCACTTACCGCAAGCTCGGCTTGAGGCAGGTGCCAGGCGTGCCCGATTTCAACGACACCACCGGTGCCCTTGGCCAACGCCTGATGTACCCGCCCACAGTCGCGGGCTGGGCCAACGGACGCAGCTGGATCACACCCGGATTGCTCATCCAGCGCGGAAACTTCATCCTGGACACTGTCTTTCCGGACATCGCCTTCTTGCCCGAAGATCGCTACCCGGTGCGCAATACCGGCGCCGAGATTCGCGCCGTACACGAGCGGATTCGCGCGGGCATGGACATCACCCAGGCCACCAAGCCCACCGGGATGGCAGACGCTGGCAAGGACATGATGGCCATGGCCAACAGAAACGTCGACCGGGACGAAGACTTCAACAC
>JBNKNN010000112.1:0-16050 GCA_050293865.1 Hydrogenophaga sp.
GATCAGACCTCCATGATGTCCTTTTCCTTTGACAGCACCAGTTCATCGATTTCTGCGATGCGCTTGTCCGTCATCTTCTGAATGTCGTCCTGTGAGCGACGATCATCGTCTTCGGTCACTTCCTTGTCCTTGAGCAGGCGCTTGACCGCTTCGTTGGCATCACGTCGGATGTTGCGCACGGCCACCTTGGCGTGCTCGCCTTCCGAGCGAACCAGCTTCGTCATTTCGCGACGTCGCTCCTCAGTCATGGGCGGCATGGGGACACGAATGAGGTCACCTTGCGCCGCCGGGTTAAGTCCGAGGTCGGAGTCGCGGATGGCCTTCTCGATCTTGGCACCCATTCCCTTTTCCCAAGGAGAGACACCGATGGTCCTTGCATCCAGAAGTGACAGGTTGGCGACCTGGGAAATGGGCACCATCGACCCGTAATAGTCAACTTCCACCGTGTCGAGGATTTGTGGATTGGCGCGACCAGTCCGAATCTTGGTGAGGTTGCCTTTGAAGGTATCGATGGACTGCTGCATCTTTCGTTCAGCAGTGGTCCGGATTTCAGAAATGCTCATGACAGGTAACTCCTCGCAATGCTCAACTATTGTTGCTTCAAGCTTGATCAGACATGCACCAAGGTGCCCTCGTCGCCACCGAGCACAACATTGCGCAGCGCTCCAGGCTTGAAAATCGAAAACACCTTCACGGGCAGCTTCTGGTCGCGGCACAGGGCAAACGCCGTGGCGTCCATGACTGCCAGATTCTTGGACATGGCCTCATCGAAGGTAATGGCCTGGTAGCGAGTCGCGTCTGGGTCCTTCTTGGGATCCGCGGTGTAAACGCCGTCCACCTTGGTCGCTTTGAGTACCACCTCCGCGCCGATCTCTGCGCCACGCAGTGCAGCAGCGGTGTCGGTGGTGAAAAACGGATTTCCCGTTCCTGCCGCAAAGACGACAACCTTGCCCTCTTCCAGATACTGCAAGGCCTTGGGCCGAACATAAGGCTCCACCACCTGCTCAATGCCGATGGCTGACATCACACGCGCCACGACACCTGCGTTCTCCAGAGCGTCAGCCAGTGCCAGGGAGTTCATCACCGTCGCCAGCATGCCCATGTAGTCCGCCGTCGCACGGTCCATTCCAACCGAACCGCCCGCGACTCCCCGAAAAATGTTGCCGCCGCCAATCACCACCGCCACCTCAACGCCAAGACGGGTCACTTCGCCGATTTCCTCGACGATTCTGACAATGGTGTCACGATTGATGCCAAAGGCGTCGTCGCCCATGAGGGCCTCGCCCGACAATTTCAGCAAAATCCGTTTATAGGCAGGCATGGAGACTTTCCTGGGAAATGTTTCTGTTTTGATATTGAATTGGCAATCTGAGTAGTGTAGCGAGCACAAGCATCCATTTCATGCCGCCTCGCCTATTTTCCGTCAGTTGCTGAAAGGTACATAACACAACGGGCCTCTAGGGCCCGTTGTGTTATTCGCAGTGTGGGATGAAAGGCAGTCCAGCTGCCTCTACCATCAGCTTCCTTGCGCTGCGGCCACTTGGGCGGCCACTTCAGCAGCGAAATCGTCGACCTTCTTCTCGATGCCTTCGCCCACCACATACAGGGTGAACCCCTTGACCTCAGTGTTGCTGGCCTTGAGGTATTGACCAACCGTCTGCTTGCCGTCTGCGGCCTTGACGAAGACCTGATCCACCAGGGAGACTTCCTTGAGGTACTTGGCCACGGAGCCTTCCACCATCTTGGCAACAATGTCAGCCGGTTTGCCGGACTCAGCCGCTTTGGCAGCTGCTACGGAGCGTTCACGCTCAATCAGCTCGGCAGGCACGTCCGCGCTGGACAGCGCCACGGGCTTCATGGCCGCAATATGCATGGCCACGTCCTTGGCGGCTGTTGCGTTGCCCTGGAATTCGACCATCACGCCAATGCGGTCACCGTGCACATAGCAGGCGATCTGACCACCATCGGCATATCGTTTGAAACGGCGGAAGCTCATGTTCTCGCCGATCTTGCCAATCAGGCCCTTGCGAACCTCTTCCAGAGTCGGTCCAAAGGTGTCCTGACTGTGGGGCAGTGCCGACAGGGCTTCGATGTCGGCAGGATTGTTTTTGGCCACCAACTCGGCGGCGGCGGCTGCCATGGCCAGGAAGCTTTCGTTCTTGGTCACGAAGTCGGTTTCACAGTTCACTTCGACCAAGGCACCCATGGTGCCGTCAACGAAACTGGCGATCACGCCTTCTGCGGTCACGCGAGAAGCGGCCTTGCCAGCCTTGGTACCGAGCTTGACGCGAAGAATTTCTTCTGCCTTAACCATGTCGCCATCGGCCTCGGTCAGTGCTTTCTTGCACTCCATCATTGGGGCGTCGGTCTTGGCGCGCAGTTCGCCGACCATGCTTGCGGTAATTGCCATGTTCAGTTCTCCATTGTCCGCGGCACTCGGAACAGGCTCCGCGGAAGATTGAAATTGCGTTGTGAAGCGGTTGTGAAAAAGGGGCTACGTGAGCCCCTCTTTCCAGACAGATGGGCGATCAGGCAGACGCTTCGTCTTGAACTTCCACGAACTCGTCATCGCCTTCGGCGCTCTTGACAGCCTCGACCACTTCGTTGACCGCGTTGTTGCGGCCTTCCAGAACGGCGTCAGCGATGCCGCGGGCATACAGGGCCACGGCGCGAGCGGAGTCATCATTGCCGGGAATCACGTAATCGATGCCGATCGGAGAATGGTTGGTATCGACCACGCCGACCAGGGGAATGCCCAGCTTCTGCGCTTCGGCGATGGCGATCTTGTGGAAACCAACGTCAACGACGAAGATCACGTCTGGCAAAGCAGCCATGTCCTGAATACCGCCGATGTCTTTCTCGAGCTTTTCCATTTCGCGGCTGAACATGAGCTGCTCTTTCTTGCTCATGCTATCCAGGCCCGCTTCCTTCTGAGCCTGCATGTCCTTCAGGCGCTTGATGGAGGTCTTGACCGTCTTGAAGTTGGTCAACATGCCGCCCAGCCAGCGCTGGTCGACGTAGGGCACACCAGCGCGACGGGCTTCCTGAGCCACGATGTCGCGAGATTGGCGCTTGGTCCCCACCATCAGAACGGTACCGCCGTTGGCAGTGATCTGACGGATGTACTTGGCAGCTTCCTGGAACATCGGCAACGTCTTCTCGAGGTTGACGATGTGGATCTTGTTGCGATGGCCGTAAATGAATGGGGCCATCTTGGGATTCCAGAAGCGGGTCTGGTGACCGAAATGGACACCTGCTTCCAGCATTTCACGCATGGAAATAGACATTTTGATGATTCCTGAGGTTTGGTCTTAAATCCAGCCCCGATCACTGGCAGCGCTTCAAACAAAGGAGCTGCAGCAACACCCGGATGGGCCGGTTTGCGATTTTGGCTTCGCCGCTTGAGCACCTAAGGCACAGAGCCGATTAAAGGACTGTGCCATAGCAGCATTTGGCGAAACCGTTCGATTATAGCACGCCCCTGGCCAGCAAGCAACGCCTTGTACCGCCCAGGGAAGCGTCATTGAAATGCAGTACGCTCGACCCGACGGACTCCTCATCGGAGGAGCCTGCAACACCACAGCGCGCAAGCCCGAAACCACGACGAGCGGACCGCGCGACCATCACAAGGAGAGCGAATCATGGGTATGTTCACCTTCATCAAGGAAGCCGGCGAGAAGCTTTTTGGCATCGGCAACGCATCGGCAGCTCCTGCTCCAGCGACTGAAGCGCCCCCGTCAGCCGAGCAAGCCAAGCCAGACCTGACGGAAGTCAATAAAAAGGCCGGTGAAGCCATCGAAGCCTACATTGAGTCGATGAAGCTGGAGGTTGAGGGCCTGGATGTGTCCTATGACGGCGCCTCAGGCACCGTGACAGTGGCAGGCATCGCACCCGACCAAGCCACGCGAGAGAAGGTGGTGCTGTGCTGCGGCAACGTCGCGAACGTCACACAGGTCAGCGACTTGATGAGCGTTCAGTCGCCCGAACCGGAATCCAAGATGTATATCGTGGTCAAAGGAGACAATCTCTCCAAGATCAGCAAGATGTTCTACGGTACACCGAACAAGTACATGCAGATCTTTGAAGCCAACAAGCCCATGCTCAAGCATCCAGACAAGATCTACCCGGGCCAAGCACTGCGCATTCCTGCGGAATAAAACCAACTCTGGCCCAGTTCGTTGGTGACATCCAAAAGCTCTTCCTGGTCGGCCGCAAAGCTGTTGGACACCGCTTCCTCCGCGATCGCCTTACCCTTGCATGGCGTCGCGGCTTCACGGCATTGGGAGACGGCATCAGCAGAGGGCCTTGCGCCCCACGCGCTGATGGAGCGGGCAGGCTTGGCTGTGGCCCGATTGAGTCTCGCACTGGCACCCCATTCGCGTCACGTGTGGATCGCCTGCGGACCAGGCAACAATGGGGGGGACGGCTTCGTGGCAGCGACCGACTTGCATCGCTGGACCACCGCCAAGGGACTCAACAAGCGAATCACGGTGAGCTTCCATGGACAGGAGACGCGCCTCCCAGATGATGCACGCTGGGCGCTGGCACGGATGCGTGCGAGCGGCCTGGACCTGAGTCCTCCGCCAGCCGATGGGGAGTGGGACCTGGCCATCGATGCTCTGCTCGGCATTGGGTGCGACCGACTCCCCTCGGGCAACCTGCTTTCGCCGTGGGCGGCCTTGCGAAGAAGCGCTCGACCAGTTCTGAGCGTCGATGTTCCCTCAGGCCTGCAGGCTGACTGCGGCGCATGGCCGCAGGGCGATGTCCCCCCTGCTCCACCCGGCGCCGAGCGCCACACACTCTCGCTTCTCAGTCTGAAGCCAGGTTTGTTCACTGCATCGGGACGCGACGCTGCAGGTCACATCTGGTATGACGACTTGGGCACCCAGGCGCCCGACGGCCTTGAACCTTCTGCCTGGCTATGCGGCAGGGGACCAGCCGCAAGACCTGAGAGGCCACATGCATCCCACAAAGGCAGTTTTGGCGACGTGATCATTGTCGGCGGCCAATCTCCTTCCCGGATGCGAGAGGGCATGACAGGCGCAGCCATCCTGGCGGCGCGAGCGGCCTTACACGCAGGTGCAGGCAGAGTCTACGTCTCTATCGTGGGTGCCAAGGACGGTTCACAGGCCGTGTCGTGGGATCCCGGCTGCCCTGAGCTGATGTTCAGGCATACCGATCAAATCGTCGCTGACAGTCATATGCTGGAAGCCTTCACATCGTCCATCGTATGCGGCTGCGGCGGAGGACAAGGCATTCGATCACATCTGCCTGCCCTCCTATCCCGAGCCTGCAAAATCGTTCTTGACGCGGATGCACTCAATGCGGTTGCTGGCGATGAAGCGTTACAGCATTTGCTGGCGCAGCGGGGGCGTCATCGGGGTAAAACAACAGTCCTGACGCCTCACCCACTGGAGGCTGCTCGCCTTCTTGGAAGGACAACCACGCAAGTACAAGCCAATCGATTGGGCTCGGCGGTCGAGCTGGCAGAACGGTTTGCCGCCTTGGTGGTCCTCAAAGGCTCAGGCACCATCATTGCCGGGCCTGGCGACACACCATGGATCAACAGCAGCGGAAACGCATGGCTGGCCACTGCGGGCACTGGAGATGTGTTGGCAGGCATGATCGGAGCAGCCTTGGCGGAAGAGCGACAGACTGGCGCCATTCCCGAGGTGGTTCGCCAAGCAGTTTGGCGTCATGGGCACTTGGCGGACAACTGGCCGCAACCGGGGCCACGCCTCACAGCGGGCGTCTTGGCCGCACTCGGCGGCTAACGCCCGCACCGCCTCTCTGAAGCACCTGATTTCCCGGCCAACGCTCAGAGGTTGAGCGCCATCATGATCACCTGCAGCAAGATCACCAGAATCAGCACGCTGAGGTCAACTCCTCCAATGGTCGGGACAACCTTGCGGATAGGTCGCAGGAGTGGCTCGCTGAACCGGTGCAACACGCCCATTGCAGGCGACTGCGGCTGTACCCAGGACAGCACCGCATAAATCAGCAGGATGATCATCAAGCCACGCAGCACCACCATGAGCAAAAACTTGCCTGCCTGAATCAGAATGGCCAGCAGCCAGGCCACAGGCGCCACTGAGGCACTCGAAGAAATCAAGGCAAGGAGGATGCCCGAGTACGCGATGGACAACAGAATCGCAGACATCAGGCTGCCCCAGTCCCAACGGCTGTCGAGCAGGGGCTTCGGCAGAACCTTGCGAACGGGCTTGACGATCCAGTTGGTAATGGCCATCACAAAGCGACCTGGCTGCACCGACATCTGCACCCGCAAGTAGTTCATCCAGGAACGCATCAAGGCCGCGCCCACCAGGATAAAAAAGAAAGTCTCCAGAAGGAAAAGAGCAATTCTCATGGGTAACAGGTGAGTTCGAATCAGTTGAAACAAGATGGCCAGAGGCCCTGACCGGCTCCTGACCGGACGTTGAGCATCTCACCAAGATCACTTTCGACGCGACTTGCGAGCCTTGCCCAAAGCAGGCCGGTTGCCTTTGGTCGATTTGGCAGCTTTGACGGACTTCCGCTCAGAGGCCTGTTTGACCGTCGAGCGCAGCTCCTGCTTCTCATTGTCTCGCACGGGCCGCTTTCGCCCTGCCCCCGACCCGGAGCCGTTCCCCCCGGATTTGTCGCGCATGGCCCTCAGAATCAGATCTTCGTCTTCATTGACGAGGCGAAAATCGATTCTGCGTCCATCCAGATCGACCCGGCTGACCTGAACTTGCACCTTGGTCCCGAGTGCATACCGGATTCCAGTGCGTTCACCGCGCAGCTCTTGCCTGGCCTCATCGAAGCGGAAGTATTCGCCGCCAAGCTCGGTGATATGGACCAGCCCTTCCACATACATGGCATCGAGTGTCACGAACAAGCCGAAGCTGGTGACCGATGTGACAGTGCCGGAGAACTCTTCACCCAGGTGCTCGCGCATGTACTTGCACTTGAGCCACGCCTCCACGTCTCGGCTCGCTTCATCGGCACGGCGCTCGTTGGCGCTGCAATGAAGTCCGGCTGCCTGCCACGCAAGCGTGTCAGCCGAAAGCTTTTTGGTCGGTTTGGCCGGCATGCTGGCGGCCCGGCTTGCCAGTCGCTTGCTGAGCTTGGCATGGGCTTCGCCCGGTGTGGGCAACTCTGGGAGCTCATAGCGCTCTTTGCCCAGAATAGCCTTGATCACCCTGTGAACCAATAGATCCGGATAGCGGCGAATGGGACTGGTGAAATGGGTGTAGGCCTCGTATGACAGACCAAAGTGCCCACTGTTGACGGGCGTGTATATCGCCTGTTGCATGGAGCGCAAGAGCATCGTGTGAATCTGCTGCGCCTCCGGCCGGTCTTTTGTCGCCTCTGCGATGTGCTGAAACTCTGACGGGTGCGGGTTCTCGCTGATGGTCTGCGGCACACCCATGGTACGCAAGTAGTTGCGCAGGATTTCCTGCTTCTCAGGCGTGGGCCCTTCGTGAACGCGGAACAGTCCGGCGTGCTTGCTCTGGGAAATGAAATCGGCCGAGCAAACATTCGCTGCCAGCATGGCCTCTTCAATGACTTTGTGAGCATCATTGCGAATCCGCGGCACGATTTTCTCGATACGCCCGGCTTCATCGCACACAATCTGGGTCTCGACTGTCTCGAAGTCCACGGCGCCCCTGGCCTGTCGGGCGGAAAGCAGAGCACGGTATACATCATGCAGGTTCAAAAGGTGCTGCACCAGGGGTTTGCGCTGCGCAGCCTCCGGTCCCCTCGTGTTCTGCAAGATGGCGGCAACCTCGGTGTAGGTGAAACGCGCGTGACTGTGCATGACAGCGGGATAGAACTGGTACGCGTGGACCTCGCCCTTGGCGTCGATCAGCATGTCACACACCATGCAAACACGATCCACGTCGGGGTTCAACGAACACAAGCCATTGGAGAGCTTCTCCGGAAGCATGGGGATGACGCGACGCGGGAAATACACCGAGGTGGCTCGATCATAGGCATCGATGTCGATGGGCGAGCCTGTCTCCACGTAGTGACTGACATCAGCAATGGCCACCAGCAGACGCCAGCCTTTGCCTCGCCCCACTTTGTCAGGCTGACAGAACACGGCATCATCGAAGTCGCGAGCATCTTCTCCGTCGATGGTGACCAACGGGACGTCACGCAGGTCGACGCGAGCACGGCGATCGCTTGGGCGCACTTGTGTCGGCAACGCCCGCGCCTGAGCCATGGCAGCATCGGAAAATTCGTGAGGAACACCGTACTTGCGAACTGCAATTTCGATTTCCATCCCTGGGTCATCGATATCGCCGAGCACCTCTTTCACACGCCCGACCGGTTGTCCATAGAGCGCAGGCGGCTCGGTCAGCTCCACCACTACCACCTGTCCAGGATTGGCTGACCCTGTGGCACCCTTGGGCACCAGTACATCCTGTCCATAGCGTTTGTCTTCAGGCGCCACAAGCCAGACGCCACTCTCCTGCAGCAGCCTACCGATGATGGGCGAGTCTGAACGGGAGATGATTTCGGTAACGCGCCCTTCCGGACGACCCCGACGATCCATGCGCACGACGCGGGCCTTGACCCGGTCCTTGTGCAACACAGCGCGCATTTCATTTGGAGGCAGATAGACATCTGGCTGTCCGTCATCGCGGACAACGAATCCGTGTCCATCACGGTGACCAGATACCATCCCTTCGAATTCAGAGAGAAGATCAGATTTTTGATTCACTTGCACTTGGTATTTTTTCTATGTTATACTTCCGGCTTCCCTGAGATGCCCAGGTGGCGGAATTGGTAGACGCACTAGTTTCAGGTACTAGCGCCGAGAGGCGTGGAGGTTCGAGTCCTCTCTTGGGCACCAATGATAAAGATAAAGGCTTGCAAACGATGGTGTGCAGGCCTTTTTTCTTTGTCTGTGCCATTGAGGACGCCTTGGTGTCTCCCGCTCGAAATAGCCTGCCAGCCGCCGCAGGCAACTGGGCAAAGCTGATGCAAGACACTGAGCATAGCGGGCGAGAGTCAGCCTGAATTGGCTCGACACGTCGCCCACTCTTCACCTCAAACCTGGCACGCTGGTTCAAATCGACTGCCCTATGAGGTCATGCCCTTCAGTGCCGACGATCAAGGCTTTGGTGAACTCTCCTACCTTCATCGTCTTGCTGACCTTCTGGGGCGGCAATAGCTTGACCACACCGTCAATCTCAGGCGCGTCGGCAAAACTGCGCCCCACCCCGCCTTTGCGTCCCATGCCCGGCGCCGCATCGACCAAGACTTGCATGGTGGCGCCAACACGTCGCTCCAGTTTGGCAATGGAGACCGCCTCCGCTACCTCCATGAACCTTGCTTGCCGCTCGTCTCGCACAGCGTCAGGCAATGCGCCGGGCAGCTCGTTGGCCTTCGCGCCATCAACGGGCGAATAGGCAAAGCAACCAGCTCGGTCGATCTGCGCTACCTTCACGAAATCGAGAAGGTCTTCGAACTCCCCCTCGGTTTCGCCAGGAAAACCAGCAATGAACGTGCTGCGGATCACCAACTCAGGACAAAGCTCGCGCCACTTTGCGATGCGCTCGAGATTTCTTTCACCACTGGCGGGCCTCTTCATGCGCTTGAGCACGTCGGGATGGCTGTGCTGCAGCGGAACATCCAGGTACGGCAGGCACAAGCCTTGCGCCATCAGCGGAATGATGTCGTCCACGTGCGGATAGGGGTATACGTAGTGCAAGCGCACCCAGGCTCCATACCTCGCCGCCAGTTTGCCCAGTGCCTCCACGAGGTCGTACATGCGCGTCTTGACTGGACGCCCATCCCAGAAGCCGGTGCGATACTGGATGTCAACCCCATAGGCAGAAGTGTCCTGGCTGACCACCAGCAGTTCCTTGACTCCTGCTTCAAACAGCTTTTGAGCTTCCCCCAGCACGTCGCCGATGGGCCGGCTGACCAGATCTCCCCGCATGGACGGGATGATGCAGAAAGTGCAGCGGTGGTTGCATCCTTCGCTGATTTTCAGGTAAGCGTAGTGTTTAGGCGTGAGCTTGATTCCCTGGGCAGGCACCAAATCCACGAAAGGGTCATGTGGCTTCGGCAGGTGCGCGTGAACCGCGTCCATGACCTCTTGCGTTGCGTGCGGCCCCGTCACGGCGAGCACACTGGGATGCACCTGCGTGACCATGTTCTGACCATCCTCAGCCGAACGCGCGCCCAAGCAGCCAGTGACGATGACCTTGCCGTTCTCGGCCAGGGCCTCGCCAATGGTGTCCAGACTCTCCTTGACCGCATCGTCAATGAAGCCACAGGTGTTGACGATGACCAGATCAGCGCCGGCGAAGGATTTCGAGGTTGAGTAGCCCTCTGCGCTGAGCTGCGTGAGGATCAGCTCAGAATCCGTCAAAGCCTTGGGGCACCCTAGGCTGACAAAGCCCACCTTGGGGCTGGTAGTTGATGGTTTTTCGATCATGGTTCCGATTGTCTCAGACCCGGCAAGGCCAGGCTGAAACAATCGGCCTCTATCGGCCTCAGCGCTTCAACCCGAACGCAGCCAGCACCTGCTCGCTGTTCTTTTGCATCTGCTCTTGCATTTGCGTAAATGCATGGCGAGATTGCTCCAAATAGGTACCCATCATGCCCTGCATCATGGGCGACTGCATGTTCATGAACTGCTGCCACATTTCCGGTGTCACGGACTGCGATTGCTCGCTCATCTTGTTCTGCAGGTCCATGAAAATCTGGACGTTCTTCTCCAGATAGGAGCCCATGAAGTCCTGCATCGAGTGACCATAGAAGCGGATGATGTTGGCCAACACCTGCTCCGAGAAAATGGGCACCCCCGCCGTTTCTTCTTCCAGAATGATCTGAAGAAGAATGCTGCGTGTCAGGTCGTCGTTTGTCTTGGCATCTCGAACCACAAAAGGTTCGTTACCCATGACGAGGCCTTTGACTTCCGCCAAGGTGATGTAGGAGGACGTGTCCGTGTCATAAAGGCGGCGGTTGGGGTATTTTTTGATGACCCTGATGCCATCTTCACTCTTCTTGGCCGTACCGGCCTTTTTTTTCTGCACGCTCATGTGTGTCCAAATCGATTTCACTTCGGGAGGATCCCAAAGGCTCTGGACTCCATTGTAGAAAGCGCAGCGATGCGGTGCAGCATGGGTTTTCCCTGTGAGAGGCGCCGGGGCGCACTACCCGCCCCATCGGCCTTTCCAGAACTCCTGCACCCGACACGAACAAAAAAGCCCGCTGGTGCGGGCCATTTTTACTGCAGAACAGAAAGCTGGTAGGCGCGATTGGATTCGAACCAACGACCCCCACCATGTCAAGGTGGTGCTCTAACCAACTGAGCTACGCGCCTGCTTTCGATTTGTCCGAAGACAGCGATTATAGCATCATATTTTTACCAAACTTGGCTTTTGCGAGTCGCCAGAGCAAATTTATTTTCGCCTCACCGATCGAACCCCATCGACATCGCCCACCACGGACATGGCTCGACCAACCTGCCGCGCGTCGGCTACTTCAATGGTGAAGGTCATCCAGGCAGTCCCTTTGGAGGAAATGGTCTGGACACCGACAACGTTCATCTTCTCCCGAGCAAAAACATCTGAAATGTCTCGCAGCAGTCCGGAGCGATCAACGGCCTCAACGGCCACATCCACAGGAAAAACAGCGCCAACGCCAGATTCGGGTTGAGCGTCCAACCCGGCCCACTGCACTTCGATCACCCGATCAGGCGATTTGCGCTGCAGGTGCAGAAAGTCGGTGCAGTCGCTTCGATGAACTGCGACCCCCCTGCCACGCGTGATGAATCCGCAGATGTCATCTGGCGGCGCGGGTTTGCAACATTTGGCCAACTGAGTCATCAAGGAGTCAACGCCCACGACCAGCACCTTGCCCTGTCCAGTGGAGGCGTCGCGCCGAGGCTTCCTGGGAACAAAGACAGGCTCTGTATCCACTTCCGGCTCGGCCGGTTTGAGGCAGTTCTCCAGGGAGCGAAGGGACAACTCATCTTTGCCGACCTGCTCGAACAGCTCCTGCGCTGAATCGAGTCCGACCATGGCGGCGAGTTCTTCGTGTTTGAGGCTGGTCCGACCTTCCCGTTGCAGCAGCTTCTCGACGGCCTCACGGCCTTTGGCCACGGTCGCCTCCATCGCCTGGGCGTTGAACCATGCACGTACCTTGCTCTTGGCACGGTGCCCTGCCAGATAGCCGAGCTCAGGGTTGAGCCAGTCGCGCGACGGGCCGCCCTCCTTGGCTGCAACGATCTCAACCGTTTGCCCATTTTGAAGTGGTGTGTTGAGCGTTACCATGACGCCATCCACCTTGGCGCCGCGACAACGATGGCCCAGTTGAGTGTGCACTGCATACGCAAAGTCAACAGGCGTCGCACCTCGCGAGAGCTCCACGATAGCGGCGTCGGGCGTCAGCACGTAGATACGGTCGTCGAACAGGCCCTGCGCTTGCCCGCTAAGGTCGCGCTCCCAAGCGAGCAGTTGTCGCAGCACCGCAATCTTGGCGTCATACTCCGAATTGGCCGACACCCCGGCGTAGCCCTTGGATCCGGCCTCTTTGTATGCCCAGTGAGCAGCCACTCCATGCTCCGCGTGATCGTGCATGGCCTGGGACCGGATCTGGATCTCAAACGCCCTGCCCTGGTCGTCTCGCACCACAGTATGCAAAGACTGGTAGCCATTGGCCTTGGGCTTGGCGATGTAGTCGTCGAACTCCTCGGCAATGGGCGAATAGTGCTCATGCACATAGGCCAGGACGGCATAGCAGTCCTCGAGACTCGGCACCACCACGCGCAAAGCGCGAATATCGAACACCTGATCGAAATCGAGCGATTTCCCCCGCATCTTCTTGACGATGCTGTAGATGTGCTTTGGGCGCCCCTGGACAACGGCCTTCACGCCCTGCCCTCGCAATGCAGCCTCGAGCGACTCTCGTACCTGTTCCACATGAGCTTCCCGCTCTACGCGTTTCTCGTCGAGAAGCTTGGCCACTTCCTTATAGGTATCGGGCTCAAGGAAACGGAACGACAGGTCTTCCATTTCCCATTTGATCTGCCAGATACCCAAACGATTGGCCAGTGGAGCAAAAACGTGCAGGGACTCACTGGCGATGGCGACCCCGGGGTCGCCTTTGTTCGCGGCGAAGAACCGCAGTGTCTGCAAGCGGGAAGCCAGCCGCAGCATCACCACCCGCAGGTCCCGGGAAAACGCCAGAAGCATCTTCCGCACGTTCTCCGTCTGGCTCGCCGCCAACTCCGTCACAGGCGCTTTGGAGGCGTGCAGTGGCAAACCTTCCAGTTCACGCTCTTCCTGCTTGCGAACCAGCGCCTCTGCCGCTTTGACACGCGCCTGTCGCTGTAGCTGAACGAGTTTCGTGGACTCCATCGCCAGCGCTGCAAAGTCGGGACCGAACGCCTTGGCAATGGTCTCCTGTGGGCGGCTGAGGTGCTGGCAGGCATAGACCAGATAGGCGGCTGCCTGCATTTGTTCGGATCCACCAATGGACTTGAGGATTTCCGCCACTGCGTCGGCATGGGCAAGGATGTTCTCACCCGTGTCAAGCTGCTCGCAATCGAGAAGCGGTTCCGCAAACGCTCTTGCGCGACTGAGTGCTTGCCGCCCCTTGCCGTCGAACTCAATCGTGGCGGCTGCGACGATGGCAGCAGACGTCTCGGCATCACCAGTGGCGGGCTGCCGTACATGGTCTACTTTCTCATCTGCCACCGGTCGTGTGGCGAGCGATTCCATTGTTTTCATCGAATCCGGTCGACACGGCAACCGCGTCGGATAGTCATTCAGTCGATTGTCGCCAAGGTCAGCGTCTTGGCCAAAGGTTCAGTTGGCACAAAGGAAGTCAATCACCACCTCGCGCTGGTTCTCAGCCACCAGTGTAGGGGCATGACCCACGCCTTCGAACTCAACGCACCGGGCTTTGGGGCCACGGTGCGCCATTTCGCGCGCCGTTTCTGTCGAGAGCAAGTCAGATTCTGCTCCTCGCAAAAGGAGCGTCTGTGACGGGATGGCGTCGTACATTGCCCATAAAGCTTCTTCTCCTTTGCGAGTCGCTGCCAGCGCCACCTCTGTCGGTTGCGCCAATAGGGCCTTGATGGGGTCGCCAATGCGAGGGTCGTAATGAAACCACCATTTGCCCTCCCTTTGACGGAGCATGGGCCGCGACAACGCTGCCCACTCTTCGGTGGTGTGGGGACCAAACCCTTCAGAAATGCTGGCCATGTAATCGAAGGCCTCTCGCTCAGAGTCGAATGAGCGATTGTTGCCGACGTATGCGCCAATCCGTTGCAGGGAGGCCCACTGAATCACAGGTCCGACGTCATTGAGCACCATACGACGTGGCGCCAAAGCCGGTTGTGACGCCACACCGATGCCGATGAGGCCTCCCATGCTGGTACCCACCCAGTCCACCTGGGCATCGGGGCTCTCCTTGCGAAGGTGAATCAGCAGGAGAGCCATATCCTTGGCATATGTCTCCACCTGGTAACCCATGGGATCAGCCAGCCAGTCGCTTTCACCGCGGCCAGCCACGTCCACGCACACCACGCGAGCCTTTGCGCTCAAATGACCGGCCAGCGCGTCAAAATCTCGCCCTTGGCGAGAAAGTCCGTGGACGCATACCACGATGTGCGCGGGGTTCCCACCGGCTTGAACAGGCCAGTCCCACCAAGCCATTCGACGTGGCTCGCCAGTCTTGGACGCGGGCTCTCCGACTTCCAGGTAACGCAAGATAGGTTCTGGTGTTGCTCGCATGGTGATGTTGCTCCGCGATAATGAATTCAACGGTCGAGAAATTGATTCAATCCTATAGGAACTGGAGGTGAAAAATGCTAGCTAATAAAACCGCACTCGTCACAGGGTCCACCAGTGGCATCGGATTGGGCATAGCCAAGGCTCTGGCCAAGCAGGGCGCCAATATCGTGCTCAATGGCTTCGGCGACACCGAAGGCCCACTCAAAGAGGTATCAGATCTGGGCGTTGAGGTGGCCTACCATGGCGCGGACATGAGCAAGCCAGCAGAAATAGAGGCGATGATGGCTTTTGCAGCGCAGCGCTTTGGGCGCGTCGACATTCTGGTCAACAACGCCGGCATCCAGCATGTGGCAAAAGTGGAAGACTTTCCGGTGGAACGATGGGATGCCGTGTTGGCCATCAATCTCTCCAGCGCCTTCCACACAACCCGCCTGGCATTGCCTGCAATGAAGGAAGCGGATTGGGGGCGCATTATTAACGTGGCTTCCGTTCATGGGCTCGTCGCATCGGCCGAGAAAGCTGCTTACGTGGCGGCAAAGCACGGGATTGTGGGGCTGACCAAGGTGGTGGCTCTGGAAACTGCCACATCTGGTGTCACCTGCAATGCCATTTGTCCTGGCTGGGTGTTGACTCCTCTGGTTCAAAAGCAGGTGGACGCCAAGGCAGATGCCGGCGGCATTTCCGTAGAAGAAGCCACCAAGCAGTTACTGGGAGAGAAAGAGCCATCGCTGCAATTCACGACACCCGAAGAATTGGGCGAGTTGGCAGCGTTCTTCTGTTCACCAGCAGCGAACAATGTTCGTGGTGCGGCTTGGAACATGGATGGCGGCTGGGCAGCGCAGTAAGCCATTGGGGAGCAGCGCAACCAGGCCCTGTGCTGCTGTCGAGGGGGCCATCGCCAGGCCTCGTTCACGGATGCTTGTCAGCGGTCTTCCTGCTCCGGCGGCAAGGACGCCTGACTCTTTCGAAGCATGTCCCGGATGGCCTGTCTTTCCTGCTCTGAAAGTTTGAAAGGTTCGGGCGTCACGCCATCTTGTGGAGACGAATCCCATGTCAAGAGAATCGCATCCTTGAGGCCTAGCGGGCGGTGCTCTGCGCCCACCGGAGTGCGCGAAGCCGCATCTGCGATGGCTGGGTCAAGCTGCATCGGTACCAGCGTTTGCTGCACCTGGGGTTGAACGGTGCTACCTGGATCTCCCGAGCCCTGCGTCATGGGTTCAACGGCCACCTGGGCAGCCGAGGGTGATGCTCCCACTGTTCGCACGATCGAACCTTGCGCCAGTGCAAGGGAGCCAGGAACCAGAAG
>JBNKNN010000113.1:0-20524 GCA_050293865.1 Hydrogenophaga sp.
CGGGCGCGGGTCGGGGTGGGATTCCCAGCCAATCCATGGCACCTCATCCTCATGAAATCGAATGCGCACGCCAAGTACTTTCATCAAAGGCGTGTAGAACGCAACGGCACGGGGAAAGTCGGACACACCGACCATGACGTGTGAATACATTGTCGCCACTCCTTGCGTGTATCGCCCACAGGGGACCCGGTTGGGCATGACGTTTGACCGGTGCGCCCCCGATCACTTGGCAGGCCCGACCTTCTCTGCCAGCTCTGATCGGAACGCCTGCACGTCCAAACCTTGCGCAGCCAGCGCCTTGGGGACGATATGAAACAGACGTGGCATCAAGTAGACCAAAACAAACTGATCATCCTCGCGCCACTTGTGCATCTTGCTCCAAGGCACCAATCCACTGGCATCCTCAGAGGCCACTTGCATGCCCTCGGGCACAAAGTCCAGCGAGAACTCGTCCTGAATGGCTTTGTACTTGCGATAGGCTCTGCGGGCATGCCAGGGAAGAAGCACCCACCGCCCCAGGATGATCATCAGCGCGGCGCCGATAAACGCCCCCCAGAAGACCGGCTGAAGGTTGCGCGGCGCGAAAACGGCAAGAGCGACCATGACCAGTAAAGTAACAGCCAAACCAAGGAGACGCAGTGGCGTCAGCTGCGCATGCAAACGCATGGCATGAACGTAGTCATCTTCACTGATGGTGTAGCGAGCAGTCATGTATGGTGCAATCAGATGTCGGAGCGGACAAACGCTGCCTCCATTGTGCCTGCACACCAAAACATGGTCAGGTGCCCACCGGCTTGGCGCCCCGGCGCTCCATCATGTCTTCGCTCATGGCAGCCAATGCCTTGCTGCCCAGGAGTCGCCTGGCAGCGGGATAGACTGTGCCATCCTCGTCGATCAGATGGCGGCGGTAGAGCGCATCGTAGCCATCGAAGACTGCAGATTCATCGTCGCTGAACCCCGACCAGTCACCGTCAACAGGTGAACATGCCAACCGTTCCAGCGCTGCGCGCACGCCTTGCCATTGCACGACCATGTCTCTGTGGTCTTGCTTGAGGCGAATCACGACCGCCACCACGGCAGGATCACGCTGCTCCAACAAAGCGGGGAAGACATGCAACTCCTCGTCCTCATGATGCAGCGGTCCTGCCAGATCGAAGTACCGCATGACGTCTCTGGCAGCCTGCTGGCCTTGTTCATCCGCCCCATGGGTTCGCACGTGGTCGCGCAGCTTTTGCAGCAGGCCAAGCATGCGCTCCACACGTTCGTGGCACGCCTCCAGCATGTCGAACGGGGCCTCAAACCCTGCTCCGGGCGCGCGGTGCCCTGGCAAAGAAATCGACACTCTGGCGCCAGGCGCGGTGTTGTCTGATGAACTCATCATGGGGCATTCTCCAGGTCATCGCCGAGTCGAGAGACGAAGTCGGACACAGACGGGCGCAGCTTGCCTGGGCGACTCTTCTCTACCGACCCCATACTGACAAAGCACAGGGCCTGTTCGCTCGGACGCAAGCGGAAAAACTGGTGCATGGCCGAAGTGCCAATGCCTTTGCCTGAGGTAACGGCAGAACCGTAGCCCAGCGCCGTCGCCGTGAGCAACATGTTCTGGACCGCGCAACCAGCGGAGAAGACGCGTTCGGCCAACGACACATCAGGCGCGTCACCTTTGCGTTCGTCGACGGCCACCAGCATCAGCACAGGGCCACGGGTGGCTTTCTCACGGGCCTTGTCCTGATCGATACCCGAAGCATCCGCATCACGCTCAAGCAGGGCATCCACAAACGCCTGACCCAGCGCATCCCTTTGCCCATCGGGCACCAGAATGAATCGCCAAGGCAAGAGTTGCTGATGGTCTGGCGCGTGGGCCGCAGCAGCCAAGATGCGATTGAGATCGCTGGCGCCAGGTCCCGGGCGCTGCAAGCGCTTGGGCAGGATGGTCTGGCGTGCCGCCAGCAGTTCCTCGGCGAGCGTTGCCAGATCTATGCTGGTATCGTTGAGTTGATTCATTTCGGCGAGAGCATGTGGCCTGCTTCTGCAGGTGATAAGCCTCTGAAGTGTAAACAGGCTGTCTGCCTATGCGCCATCAGCCCGGCTTTCCATCCACCCTCGGCCGACCATACCAGGACAGCAGTCGGCCACCCCACACCAGCATGATCAGCAGCCAAAGCCCGGCCACAAGCAGCAGCGCTGGACTGCTCAATGCACCCATTCCGGCTTGCAACAATCGAACGACAGCTGCCACCTGCAACAGGCAGAACGAGCCCCATGCCAGAGCATCCGCTTGCAGCGGACGGCCGCTGTGCCCGCAGGACACCCGGGTCACCATTGCAAGCAAGAGCGAACCGAGGTAGCCGATGGTCACCGCATGCAGGGCGCCGAGCATGTAGGCGCCTGACCCGCCCATCAAAGCAAGCCATTGACTGGCACCGAGCATGATCATCCCAACGCCCAGCCAAAGAAAGCCAATGTGCAACATGGCCAGCAGGCGAACCTTGAGGCTCGATGCCAATCCCCACACCCAGGCCAACCACACCAGCGCGCCGCCCGCTGTGAGTTCGAGCGTGCCACGCAGACCACGCCAGATGGGAGCGCCATCGAACCCCGCCAAGGAAACCCACGCCGCCAAAAACTCCAGAAGGCCCACACCCACCAACAACACCAGTATCCACATCGGTCGCCATGCCTTCACGCTGGGCAGGGCTGCTGCAGTGAAAAAGGGAATCATGCGGTGCGCCACCACGCCGTAAGTGACGGTGACACAGCCCCACAGAGCGCTGTGGACCAGCGTCGAGGCAACCGAATCAGCGCCCACCCAGACAGCCACGGAAATCCCTGCTGTGCACAGCGTCCCCACCAGGCCACCCGCGGCAACCACCGAGGCATGCACTTTGTCTGCGTTTGAGCTGCGCAGGAGCAGACGCACAAAGCGGACGTACTGCCCTCGCAGACCCAGCGCTGCCAGCATTGCGCCACCGGCTGCGACGTACGCATGCGCATGAGCACCCGCCAGCCAAACCAGCCATCCCAACACTTGAAGCGCGAGCGACGGTGCAATGTCTCCTGCGCTTGGTGCGGGCATGCCCAACCATTTGGGACCAGCGGTAAACAGAAAGCCAGCAAAAAACAGTGGCATGAAGCCCATGGTCATCACGGCCGAATGCGTCAACGTGGGCGCGATGGCATACGCAATCCCCAACTGGCCTGTGACACGGTCCAGTTGTACCAACAACCACCAGAGACCAGAAGCCAATAGAACCACCATGCCGGCAAAGAACGACAGCCTGTGCGGGGCCCTCCACAAGGACGTCAGCGACCACCTCATCGGCGACGCAAATCTGTCTGCGGGTGTTTCGATATCGAACTGCACAGAGCGCACTCCTCAAGACAACGGGTAGCAAGCGATTGGACGCCACAGAATTCGAACATTGCACAGGACCAGGCAGAGAGTGGTGGCGGGAGTTGCTGCATGCATCGACCTCTCGCGACGAGAGCCGGCACCGCCATGATGCCGTCGAAGATTCGCCATGGTCAGGCGACGTCCTGCGCAATGGAGCCATTGTCCCGACGCAGCCCTTGTCCATCCATTAACCAGATCAAGAAAAAAGCCTGGCAGTGCCATGCTTTGCATCGACGAGCAAAACGCTGCCTATCAACCGCAGCTGCCCAGGTGACCGCACGAAGTGCAGTAATCACACCCGTCCTTGCGGATCATGGCGTGTGCGCCACACTCGGGGCACTTCTTGCCGGCCATCACGCCAGACGGCATGCCGGCCAGCTCGGGGGCGGCCGGCGCAGCGGCCACTGGTGCCGACGAAGCGACGGATGCAGCGACTGCCTTGGCCCGTTGCGACAAGATGTTCTGGATGGCAAACGCAATGGCGGCGACTTCGGAGTCGTGCCACATCGGCACATGGGTACCGTCGGCCTTTTCGTAGGTGCCCAGACGAACCGGCCCTCGATCCCAGGCCACCTTGCGCATGTCCTTGAGCGCGCGCTCCAGGAAGCCGCCACGTGCTGCCAGCGACAACATACGCATGGTGGAGGTGATCCACTGCTGCGATTCACCGCTTTGGCCCACCGGCATGAAGAACTCAATGGCGCGCTCGATGACGCCCTCACCATCGGCTGTCGGTATCGGCAGGAAGGACACGACGATGTATAGGGTCTGATGACCTTCCTGCGTCCAGTACTCGATCTTGTCTGCCACAGCAGACAGGCCGCCTTTGGGGCGACTCTCGATCACCGTCCGCATCGGGTCAACCGGTGCCGGCGCCTCAGCTTTCTGTGCGTTGTCCGTGGCTGCGCTGCCCGTGTCCAGCACCGAGCCCAGAATATTGTTCGGGCGGTAGGTGGCCATGCCCTTGAGGTGCGCCTTCCAGGCCTGCTGGTACAGGTTCTTGAAGTCGTCGTAAGGGTAGTCTGCGGGTACGTTGACCGTCTTGGAGATCGACGTGTCCACGTAGGGCTGCACGGCCTCCATCATGGCAATGTGTTCGCCCGCCGTCATGGCCAGCGCATTGACGAAGTAGTCGGGCAGTTCGTCCACATTGCCGCCCAGCTCGCGGAACAGGCGCCATGCGTGGTCCTCCACCGAGTACTCACTGGTGGAACCGTCGGCCTCGCGTTTCTTGCGGCGATACGTCCAGGAGAACGGTGGCTCGATGCCATTGGAGGCATTGTCGGCAAAGGCCAGGCTCACCGTACCGGTGGGTGCAATGGAGAGCAGGTGACTGTTGCGGATGCCCTTGTCGCGAATGAGCTGCTTGAGGTGCTCTGGCAGGCGGCTGGCAAACGTGCCTTTGCCCAGGTAGCCCTTGGCGTCGAACTTGGGAAATGCACCCTTCTCTTCGGCCAGCGCCACCGACGCGGTGTAGGCGGCATCTCGCATGCGTTCGGCAATGCGTGCAGCCATCACGCGGCCATCTTCACGGTCATAGCGCAGGCACAGCATGGCCAGGGTGTTGCCCATGCCGGTAAAGCCCACGCCGATCCGGCGCTTCGCATGCGCTTCGGCGCGCTGCTGTTCCAGCGGCCAAAAAGTCAGGTCCAGCACGTTGTCGAGTGCGCGCACCTGCGTCGCCACGGAGGCTTCGAAGGCTTCAAAATCGAAAGAAGGCACACCGCCAAAACCGAAGGGGTTGCGCACAAAGCGGGTAAGAATAATGGGGCCGAGGTCGCAGCAACCGTATGACGGCAGCGGCTGTTCACCACAAGGGTTGGTGGCTGCAATACCTTCCGTGTAGCGCAGGTTGTTGTCCTGGTTGATGTTGTCCAGGAACAGAATGCCCGGCTCGGCAAAATCATAAGCCGAGCGCATGATGGTGTCCCACATGTCGGTGGCGGCCACCGTCTGGTAGACCCAGAGGCCGTCGTCACGCTGGTAGGCACCCTTGTCGAGCAGCTTCTGGCCTGGCTTGGCACGGTGCACCAGATCCCAGGGTTGGTCGTCCTGAACGGCCAGCATGAACGCGTCGGTCACGCCCACGGATACGTTGAAGTTGTTCCAGCGGCCGGGGGTGCGTTTGGCCGTGATGAACTCCATCACGTCAGGGTGATCGATGCGCAGCACGCCCATCTGGGCACCACGGCGCGAGCCCGCGCTCTCTACCGTGGAGCAGCTTTGGTCAAACACATTGATGTAGCTGCAAGGGCCGGAAGCCATGGACGCCGTCCCCTTGACAAACGCACCCTTGGGGCGGATGCGGGAGAAGTCGTAACCCACGCCACCGCCACGGCGCATGGTCTCGGCCGCTTCGCGCAGGGCTTCATAAATGCCAGGATAGCCTTCGTCGTCTTCACCCTGGATGCAATCGCCCACGGGCTGCACAAAGCAGTTGATCAGCGTGGCCTGGATGTCGGTGCCGGCGGCACTCATGATGCGGCCAGCACCAATGGCGCCAGCGTGCATGTTGGCCAGGAACTTCTGTTCCCACTCGGCACGGAGTTCTTCTTTTTCGACAGAGGCCAGCGCTTTGGCCACGCGGCGGAACAGGTCTTCCTGACTGTTCTCGCCAGCTTTCAAATATTTCTCAGCCAGCACATCCAGGCTGATGGGTTGGGTGTTGGTGAGGTCTTGGGCGCGCAAAGGGTTGTCTCGCTTCATGGCAGGGCGTCAGCAAATACGGTGCAATCAACAAAGTGTTTCAATGGAGGGCAACGACGAAAGACGGATCGAGGCTGGGGTCCAGGGTCAGGCCGCAGCAGAGGGCCTGACACCGGTAAGCAGGCACTGCAACAAGTCCTGCACTGACCGGATTTCGCTGCCGAATGGCAACTGGCCTGCACCCCGAAAGAACAGGCCTTTCTGGGCAGAGCCGGCCCAGGCGTGCACCAACTGCTGGTTGATGCAGAACTGACCCATCTCGGATTTTCCGTCGCGCAGCCCACAGCGTAGCAGACAGTCGAAAGCCATGTTGCAACGATCTTTGACGTGAGCGGCCGCTTTCATTCTGGGCTCGATTCGAAGGTACTTTTCCAGCCATGGGGTTTTCACTGCCCTGGCGGGCAAACCGGCCACGCTCAGAAACTCCACCAGTTCGCGGGGGTCGGCTTCGGCCAACACCTGCTTGAAAACGGGGTCTGCGTCGCTCTCCTGAGTCACCGCAAAAGCGGTACCCAACTGAACCGCGCTGGCACCCAGGGATTGCAGACGAGCGATGTCCTCTCGGCACCCAATGCCGCCAGCGGCCACCAGCGGCACGGCATCTTCGATGCCTGCTGAGCGAAGAAACTCACGCACTTGCGGAAGCACCGTTTCAAATTCAAAGCGGCCGTCGTGTACATCGCTGATACGTGCTGCCCCCAAGTGCCCGCCCGCTCGCCCGGGATGCTCGATGATGATGGCATCGGGCAGTCTGCCTTTCTTTTCCCATTTGCGCAGCACCAGTTGCACGCCACGCGCATCCGAGAGGATGGGGATGAGCGCCACATCTGGATGGTCCGATGCCAGATCGGGCAAATCCAGTGGTAGCCCCGCGCCCACGACAATGGCGTCGATGCCACTCTCCAGCGCCTGCTGCACATATTGCTCGTAAGCCGAGAGGGCCTTCATGACGTTGACCGCCAGAAGCCCTTTGCCTTTCGCAATGGACTTGGCGCGGCGAATTTCCCGATCCAATGCCACAAGGTTGGCGGCGTCGATGCGATCGCGCGCATCGAACTCCTTTTGCAAGTGTCCAGTGGCTTCCATCAGGTCCGGATGCAGTCGACGCAGGTCCACGGCTGAGATGGTTCCCACTGCACCATATGACGCCACTGTGCCTGCAAGGCCTCCAGCGGACACGCCCACGCCCATGCCACCTTGCACCAGCGGCAACAGGTCGCGACCGGCCAGGTGCCATGGCGTGAGCGCGCCCTCTTGGCCAGCCCCCTCAACCCCGCCTGCCTTGTCCCCTCTTTTCACCATTCGCCAAAGGCGCTCTGAAACCGACGCAGGAAAAGCAGCTAGGCTGGATGTGTTCATGGTGAGGACGTCTCCTAGACGATGTGGAACCCGTCAGCGCACGAAAGGCGCATGAACCCAGAAGCTTAGGCGGCGGCTGATGAAAAGTCCTTGTCCTGGGTCAAGTTCTGAGCCTTGTGCAGGCTCCCGACCTGCATTTGCGCCGCCTGCGCGACACGGTGTCACCCTGGCGATTCACTGGGTGAAACGCCTCTCTTCAGAATGGACCATGGACTTCTCAATCAGCCCCCTTGCCCTGACGCTGCAGCAACAATTGCAGCGATTCATGCAGCGCTATGTGCTGCCATACAACGCTGCATGGCATCAGGCCGTGCAAGCGGGCCAGTTTCCGCCACCGTTTCTCGAAGATCTGAAATCCCTGGCGCGTGACGAAGACCTGTGGAACCTGTTTTTGCCCGGCCTGCGTGACGAGGAGCCCGGCACACGCCTTTCCAACCTCGACTACGCCCCCTTGGCCGAAACCATGGGCCGGCTGCACTGGGCATCCGAGGTTTTCAACTGCAGTGCTCCCGACACGGGCAACATGGAGCTATTGCACCGCTTTGCGACACCTGCGCAACGCGAGCGATGGTTGAAGCCATTGCTCAATGGCGAAATCCGATCCGCGTTTGCCATGTCAGAGCCCGACGTCGCATCGTCCGACCCGACCAACCTGCAAACCACCGTGGCTCGGGACGGAGACGACTTGGTGATCAGCGGTCGAAAGTGGTTCATCACGGGCGCTGCCCACCCCAACTGCAGATTGCTGATCGTGATGGCGCACAACGCCGATAACAACCCCAGCCAAGACAACAAACCACCAGGCGCCCGTCACCACAACCACAGCATGGTGCTGGTACCGATGGACACCCCCGGTGTTGAGCTGGTACGCAACATCCCGGTGGTGCACCACCACGCGCCCGAGGGACATTGCGAGCTGGTATTCAAACAGGTGCGCGTCTCTGCCGCCGACCATTTGCTTGGCGAATGGGGTGCCGGCTTTGCCATGGCTCAGGCGCGTCTGGGGCCGGGGCGCGTACACCACTGCATGCGCACCATCGGCCAATGCGAGCTGGCGCTGGAGTTGGCCACCGAGCGCGCGCTGGAGCGCCGCACATTCGGCCACTACCTGAGCGACTATGCCAACGTGCAGGACTGGATCGCGCAATCCCGCATCGAGATTGACCAGGCTCGCCTGCTGGTGCTGCAATGCGCCTGGCTGCTGGACCACCCTGAACTCACCACCCCTGAAGCCACCCGCGCACAAGTCGCTGCCATCAAGGTCGTCGCTGCCGGACTGCAAACCCGCGTGGTCGACCGCGCCATGCAGATCTTTGGCGCCATGGGTCTGTCACCCGACACACCACTGGCGCATTTCTGGACGTGGGGTCGTGCCCTGCATTTGCTCGATGGACCCGATGAAGTGCACTTGCGCAGCGTGGCGCGGCACGAGTTTGACAAGGCACGTGAGCGGATGGGAGAGACTGCGGCGTATTTCACAACGCCGGAGCAGATGAGGGCGGAGCCTCATGTGAGTTGAAGTTCTCCCTCCCGAGGTCGTGTTGGGTCCGTACTTCCTGGACTGCACTACGCCGTCCTCTCCTGTGGGGGAGCTGCGCACGCAGCGCAGGGGGCATTCTTTTTGTTCCCTCGAGTAGGACAACTTTTTTTGCCTGCGACGCTGTCTTGCGACAACCTCGCCCTTCCCCCCCTATCCCCCCAACCCCCTTTCCACCCCGCCGGGCGGAAAGGGGGAGCTCTCATTTGGCTTCTGGTCTCCGACTCGGTTTCTACGGCTCGATGCGTTGCCACCGTGGCTTTGGGGACACGCATTTCTCTTAGGCTGTCGTAGGAGCTTCGAACTTGGTCTTCGCTCGCACGGCGCCCATCTGCCGTTGCCGCTTCGCGGCTTGTCAGTTGGGCGCTAGCCTCGCGCGTTGCAAGTCCCGTTGGCCTGAGTTGTCTTGCTCGCAGGCAGCTGACGAGCCGCGCAGCGGCAAAGCTGGCTGACTGCCGTGAACGCACCAAAGGCAGGCGAAGTCTCTAAGACTGCGGTTTGCGCCTGAAGCCGTCTCAGGTGAGACGGCGCAGCCAATCCCTGGGTGCGGTGGATCCGGGTTTCCCGGTCCGCATCGCGCCGCCCCCTTGAGGGGGACGCGCGAAGCGTGGCGGGGGTGCTTTCTATCACCGCCCCGGCGGGGGTGGAAAGGGGCGGGGGGGACAGGGGGGGAATAAACCCCTCGCCGGAGGCGAAAGAAGGAAAGAAGGAAAGAAGGAAAGAAAGGAAGGCCCAGAGCCGGCCAGGCTCAAGCCCCTTCTCTACACATCCTGAATCTGCCCATCATGCTCCACATAGGGAACATATGGCCCGGTCCCGCTGTGCGATGACTCTGACGCCCGCAGGAACTCGCCGCGCAATGCGTCGAACACAGACACCTCGCCCTCTTCGATCACATAGTGCCAACCATGCAGCGACAACTTGCCAGCCTCCACGGCGCGTCGCACCATCGGGTATTCCATCAGCCGCTCCAACTGCAACACGATGGCGCGCTGTTCGGTCCGTCGAAGGGCTTCGGGCCCGGGCTGAACAGGCAGCAAGGCTTCGTCCACCAGCTTGAGCCAGTTTTGCAATGCCACTGCCTCGGCCGGCGCGCCTTCGTACGCGGTTCGAATCGCCCCGCAATGGCTGTGCCCGCACACGATGATGTGCTCCACTTTCAAACCCAACACCGCGAACTCGATGCCTGCTGTCGTGCCGTGGTGACCATGCGACCCATCGTATGGCGGCACCAGCGCTCCCACGTTGCGCACGATGAACAAATCACCGGGGGCGGCGCCGGTCAGCAAATAGGGCACCAGGCGCGAATCCGAACACCCGATGAACAAGGTCTTGGGGTGTTGCCCACATGACACAAGATCCTGAAAGCGCTGCTGATGCCGAGGGAAGTAGTCCTCGTGGAAATCTCTCAGCCGCAGCAGCAGCTCGTCGCTTCCACCCAGCTCCGCTTCGCGCAACGGCTCGCATGCATCAGACACCTGCAACCTCCTCGAATCCCACTCACTGGACCAACGGCGACGCACTGCCGTCGAGTTCGACACCTCGAACATCGGCCTGTCCGACCAGCAGCTGCATATACTGGCGCAGGGCAGTCACTTCACATTGGGCTTTCAAACGCTGGACAATGCCCGTGCGCACGCTGTCAAAGCTTTGTGCCGTGCCTTTTCTCCGCCGCAAGACCTCGATGACGTGCAGGCCATGCCGCGTGCGGACCAGACGGGGATGAACACCCATACCGCCGCGGGAGTCGCGCTGACGAAAGAGTTCATTGGCCAGCTCTGGGGCGCAATCATGCGGAGACACCCAGCCCAGGTCGCCCCCTTGAGTGGAAGAGGGGCAGTTGGATAGCTCCTTGGCCAGAGCTTCGAAGCGGCCTGGCGGCACATCCTTTCGGGACAGTTCAAGCAATGCCTGCTCTGCACGGTGGGTGAGCGCATGCACATCGACACCGGGGGTCACCGCAAACAGGATATGACGGACATGCAAAGCCTGTCCATCAACAAAGTCCTTCTGGTGGGCCTCATAGTAGCGAAGGCATTCCGCCTCCGTGGGCTCAGGGACTGACACCTCTTTGGCCAGCATGGCTTCGATAGCACCTTGATCAGTGACGCTCAGCACAGGGGCCATTGACACAGAACCAGACGGCAATAAGCCGAGACTCACTGCCCGCTGGCGAAGCAGTTCACCCCAGGCACGCTCGCGCAGGACAGAAGGCTCCACCGCTGCACCAGGCGCATGAAGCAAGACGCCGTTGATGGCGGCGACGCTATCGAACGATGTCGTGGCCTCCGCCATCGGTTGGGAATCATCAGGGACTTTGGAATGGGCCATCATTTCCGGACTCCAGTGAAATTCAAACAAATGGACGAACCGAACAGGGCTGCCGGAGTGCGGTTCATCTCTTTCATTGACATCAGGCTGCGCGGCCACCGCGAGAAGCGGGCTCTCGGGGCGTCATGCCGACTCGACGGCTGCGCACGACCTGATAGGGTCGAACCACATAGGCCAGCGTGCCGAAGCCGCTCCACACATGCACCAGACGGGTGAACGGGAAGATCAGGAAGATGCTCATGCCCAGGAACATGTGGGCCTTGAACACCGGGCTGGTTTCCAGCAGCAGTTCAGCCGCCCCCGAACGGAAGGTCACGACACGCTGCGCCCATTCGGCCAGCTTGAGCATTTCGCTGCCGTCCAGGTGCTGGGCCGACAGCGGAATGGTGGCAAGACCGAGGGCGAACTGTGCCCACAGCAGCCACAGCAGAACGATGTCGCTGGTGCGGCTGGTGGCGCGGATGCGTGCGTCGGTCAAACGGCGGTGCAAGAGCAGAGAGATGCCGATGAAGCCCAGCACGCCAAACAGGCCGCCCGAGACCATCGCCAGCACCTGCTTGGCGCCTGCGGTCATGAATGGCTCGTACACGAAGTGGGGTGTGAGCATGCCCACGCTGTGCCCGAAGAACAGGAACAGGATGCCCAGGTGGAACAGGTTGCTGCCCCACTTGAGCTGCCCGGCCCGCAGCAATTGCGACGAATCGCTCTTCCAGGTGTACTGGTCCCGATCGAACCTCAGAAGACTGCCGAGCAGGAAGATGGTCAGGGCAATGTAGGGGTAGTACCCGAAGATGAACTGGTTGATGTATGCCATGGTGTGAGTCCTCCGAACGTCAGGCGGCGCGCTGCTGGTCGGCAGCGCCACGACGAACGATGTGGATGGGTTGGTCTTGCCCTGGGCGAGCCTGTCCTCTTGAACTGCAGCCATTGAAGGCTTCCGGCTCGGCCCAGGAATCGTCCATCGGCTCATCGGCCGCAAACGGAACGGCCTGCGCTTTCTGGCCCGCCAGCTCCAGCACCGCAGCGACCACCGACGCGTACGGGCTTTCGCGCTTGAGCAGTGCGCTGAAGATGGCGTTCAGGATGTGTGCCACTTCGCCCAAAAAGGCCTTGGCCAGCGCAGGAGGCTGCGTCGAGGCGAACTCCAGCACGGCACCGAGGTGATCCGGCAGCTCTTCGGGTGCCAGGTACAGGCCTGCCTTCTCATAGGTCTGCACCAGATCGATCATGGCCGGCCCACGATCACGCGAATCACCATGCACGTGTTCGAACAGATGAAGCGAGGTGGCACGTCCGCGATCGAAGGTTTCGACATAGCGCGACTCGATCTCCAGCGGATCGCAGCGCAGCATGCCACTGACCAGGGACCTCAGCTCGGCGACTCGGGCAGCGGGCAGCACCTTTTCCGACTCGATGGCATCGACCAGTGCAACCGCCTGCTCGCGCCACTGGGCATCCGGGTACGACAGCAGCCGCGCCAATGCACGCAGGGAATATTTCATGTCTTTCATGCGTGCCTCCTCAGACGATGGATTTGATGGGAATCGTGCGGGGCTTGTCGCCCCCGAACAGACTGGTGTCGGTGCTGCCTTCGGAACAGCCATTGCCGAACGAGAAGCCGCAGCCACCGCGCATGTCGAAGGCGTTCTCGGCGTATTCGCGGTGCGAGCTCGGAATGACGAAGCGGTCCTCGTAGTTGGCAATCGCCATCACGTGGTACATCTCCTCCACTTGCTCCACCGTCAGGCCGACCTGTTCCAGCACCTTCAGGTTGTCCTCGCCGTCCACATGGCGGCCGCGCTGGAAGGCGCGCATGGCCAGCATGCGCTCCAATGCCTTGACCACGGGTGCCGTGTCGCCTGCGGTGAGCAGGTTGGCCAGGTACTGCACCGGGATGCGCATCTGGGTGAAATCGGGCAACTCACCGTTGACGCCCATGTGGCCTGCGTTCGCAGCGGCCGTGATAGGGGAGAGTGGCGGCACATACCAGACCATGGGCAAGGTGCGGTACTCGGGGTGCAGCGGCAGCGCCACCTTCCAGTCGATCGCCATCTTGTAGACCGGGCTGTTTCGGGCACCTTCCAGCCACGACTCGGGAATGCCGTCCTTGCGGGCCTGTTCGATCACGGCCGGGTCATTGGGGTTGAGGAAGATGTCCAGCTGGGCCTGGTACAGGTCTTTGTCGTCTTCCACACTGGCGGCCTCGCCTATGCGGTCGGCGTCGTACAGCACCACGCCGAGGTAGCGAATGCGCCCCACGCAGGTCTCCGAGCACACGGTCGGCTGGCCCGCCTCGATGCGCGGGTAGCAGAAGATGCACTTCTCGGCCTTGCCGGTCTGCCAGTTGTAATAGATCTTCTTGTAGGGGCAACCGCTGACGCACATCCGCCAGCCTCGGCACTTGTCCTGGTCGATCAGCACGATGCCGTCGTCTTCACGCTTGTAGATGGAACCCGAGGGGCACGAGGCCACGCACGCCGGGTTCAGGCAGTGCTCGCACAGGCGCGGCAGGTACATCATGAAGGTGTTCTCGAACTGGCCCACCATGTCTTTCTGGACCTGTTCGAAGTTCGCGAGGTTGGCATCCTTGCTGCGCTTGCTGAACTCGCCACCGAGAATTTCTTCCCAGTTGGGACCCCACTCGATCTTCTCCATGCGCTGACCAGTGATCAGGCTGCGAGGACGCGCCGTCGGTGCCGCCTTGGTCTCGGGCGCCGACTGCAGATGGTCGTAGTCGAAGGTGAAGGGTTCGTAGTAGTCGTCGATCTGCGGCAGGTTGGGGTTGCTGAAGATCTTCATCAGCAGCGACCACTTGCCGCCCTGCTTCGGCACGATCTTGCCGTCGGGCTTGCGCTCCCAGCCACCGTTCCACTTGGTCTGGTTTTCCCAGTCCTTGGGGTAGCCGATACCGGGCTTCGTTTCGACGTTGTTGAACCAGGCGTACTCGACGCCGGGTCGACTGGTCCAGACGTTCTTGCAGGTAACCGAGCAGGTGTGGCAACCAATGCACTTGTCCAGGTTCAGCACCATCGCGATTTGGGCACGTACTTTCATCGTGTTTCTCCTAATTCTTTCTGTGCCTCAGGCCTGAACGCTATCGGCGCCTTCGTTGTCGAGCCAGTCGATCTTGCGCATCTTGCGCACGACCACGAACTCGTCACGGTTGGTGCCGATGGTTCCGTAGTAGTTGAAGCCGTAGCTGAACTGGGCGTAGCCGCCGATCATGTGGGTCGGCTTGGTCACAATGCGCGTCACCGAGTTGTGAATGCCGCCGCGTGTACCGGTGATTTCCGATCCGGGGGTGTTGATGATCTTTTCCTGCGCGTGGTACATCATGACCATGCCGGGGTTCACCCGCTGGCTCACCACCGCGCGGGCCGCAATGGCACCGTTGGTGTTGAACAGCTCCACCCAGTCGTTGTCTTCAATGCCGGCCGACTTCGCGTCGTCCTCGCTCAGCCAGATCACCGGGCCACCACGGTTGAGCGTCAGCATGTGCAGGTTGTCGCTGTATGTGCTGTGAATACCCCACTTCTGGTGCGGTGTGATGAAGTTGAGCGAGATCTCCTTGTGGCCATTGGGCTTGCGATCGATCATCTCGTCCACGGTCTTCAGGTCGACCGGTGGGCGATAGCTCGTCATGTTCTCGCCGAACGCCGTCATCCACGGGTGGTCCATGTAGAACTGCTGGCGACCGGTGAGCGTGCGCCATGGAATCAGCTCGTGCACGTTGGTGTAGCCGGCGTTGTACGAAACCTTCTCGCTTTCCAGACCCGACCAGGTGGGCGAGCTGATGATCTTGCGCGGCTGCGCCTGAATGTCGCGGAAGCGGATCTTCTCGTCTTCGCGGTGCAGAGCCAGGTGCGTGTGGTCGCGTCCGGTCTGTTTGGACAGGGCCTCCCAGGCTTTGACCGCCACATGGCCATTGGTCTCAGGGGCCAGTTGCAGGATGACCTCGCAGGCGTCGATGTCGCTTTCGATCTTGGCGAAGCCCTTGGACACCCCTTCGGTCTTGACCTTGCCATTGAGATCGGCCAATTGCCTGACCTCATCCGCCGTGTTCCAGGCAATGCCCTTGCCACCGTTGCCTACTTTTTCCATCAAGGGGCCCAACGAGGTAAAGCGTGCATACGTGTTCGGGAAGTCGCGTTCAACCACCGAAATCTGCGGTGCCGTCTTGCCCGGGATCAGGTCGCATTCGCCCTTCTTCCATTCGGCCACGCCGAAAGGCTGCGCCAACTCGGCTGGGGAGTCGTGCATCAGAGGCGTCAGCACCACTTCCTTTTCCACACCCAGGTGACCCACGCAGACTTCGCTGTAGGCCTTGGCGAAACCCTTGTAGATCTCCCAGTCGCTCTTGCTCTGCCAGGCAGGGTCCACCGCCGTTGACAGCGGGTGGATGAACGGGTGCATGTCGCTGGTGTTGAGGTCGTTCTTTTCGTACCAGGTGGCCGTGGGCAAAACGATGTCGGAGTACAGGCAAGTCGTGCTCATGCGGAAGTCGAGCGTGACCAGCAGGTCCAGCTTGCCCTCGGGCGCTTTCGCATGCCATTGCACTTCGTGCGGTTTGGCTTCGTCGGGGCCGAGGTCCTTGCCCTGCACACCATGGGTGGTGCCCAGCAGGTGCTTGAGGAAGTACTCGTGCCCCTTGCCCGATGAGCCCAGCAGATTGGAGCGCCACACAAACAGGTTGCGCGGCCAGTTGTTGGGGTGATCCGGGTCTTCACAGCTCATGCGCAACGAGCCGTCCTGGAGCGACTGCACCGCAAAGTCCTTGGCGTCCATGCCAGCGGCCTGTGCGTCCTTCAACAATTGCAGCGGATTGGTCTGCAGTTGCGGCGCGCTCGGGAGCCAGCCCATGCGCTCGGCGCGCACGTTGTAGTCGATCAGGCTGCCACCAAACTTGGACTTGTCGGCCAGCGGAGAGAGGATCTCCTCCACACCCAGCTTCTCGTAACGCCACTGGTCAGTGTGGGCATAGAAGAAACTGGTGGAGTTCTGCTGGCGCGGCGGGCGCACCCAGTCAAGGGCAAAGGCCAGTGCGGTCCAGCCGGTTTGCGGACGGAGTTTCTCCTGGCCCACATAGTGCGCCCAGCCACCACCACTCTGGCCGATGCAACCGCACATCATCAGCATGTTGATGATGCCGCGGTAGTTCATGTCACTGTGGTACCAGTGGTTCATGGCCGCACCGATGATGACCATGGACTTGCCCTTGGTCTTGTCGGCGTTGTCGGCGAACTGGCGCGCCACGGCGATCACCTGGTCGCGCTTGACGCCGGTGATCTTCTCCTGCCAGGCCGGCGTGTAGGGAAGATCCTGGTCGTAGTTCGTGGCGGCGTTCTCGCCTTCGAGACCGCGTGGAATACCATAGTTGGCCACCGTCAGGTCGAACACCGTGGCCACGAGAGCGTAGCGCTCGTCACCGGCCTTGCCGAGCTTGACGCGGCGCACCGGCACCTTGCGAACGATCACATCGTCGGTCGCGCTGTCCTGCTTGTTGGCTTTGAAGTTGGGGGTGTCGATACCACCGAAATACGGGAGGGCCACATCGCCCACCTGGTATTCGCTGCCCTCGCCCTCCATCAGGCTGAGCTTGAGCTTGACCTGGTCGTTGTCGCGGGCTTCCTTGTCTTCCAGGTTCCACTTGCCCAGGTCGTCACGTTCAGCGGCACCCCAGCGGAAGCCGACAGAGCCATTGGGCAGCACGATTTTGTCGTCCTGGTCAACTGCCACGGTCTTCCATTCAGGGTTGTTCTTCTGCCCAAGCTTGCCGTTGAAGTCACTGGCGCGCAGGTAGCGGCCCGGCACCACGACCGTGCGACCATCCGGCAGCGTGCGCTCTTCCAGCTGCACCAGATTCGGCATGTCGGTATAGCGGCGCACATAGTCGTCGAAATAGCTGCTGCGCTTGTCGAAGTAGAACTCTTTGAGGATCACATGGCCCATGGCCATGGCGATCGCCGCGTCCGTGCCCTGCTTGGGGTGCATCCACAGATCGCACAGCTTGCTGATCTCGGCGTAGTCGGGCGTGATGGCCACGGTCTTCGCACCCTTGTAGCGCACCTCGGTGAAGAAGTGGGCATCGGGCGTGCGGGTCTGAGGGACGTTGGAGCCCCAGGCAATGATGTAGGTGGAGTTGTACCAGTCGGCCGATTCAGGCACGTCGGTCTGCTCGCCCCAGATCTGCGGGCTGGCGGGCGGCAGATCGCAGTACCAGTCGTAGAAGCTCATGCACACGCCGCCAATGAGCGACAGGTAACGCGAGCCGGCAGCGTAGCTGACCATGGACATGGCCGGGATCGGCGAGAAGCCGATCACGCGGTCCGGGCCGTATTTCTTGGCAGTGTAGACATTGGCGCTGGCAATCAGCTGGTTGACCTCTTCCCAGGTGCTGCGCACCATACCACCCAGACCTCGCTGCTGTTGCCAATCGCGGCGGGCCTCCTGGTTCTCGACAATGCTGGCCCAGGCGTCGACCGGGCTCTTGGCCACCGCCAGCGCCGCGCGCCAGTGCTGCAGCAGCTTGCCACGGATCATTGGGTATTTCACCCGGTTGGCGCTGTAAAGGTACCAGCTGTACGAGGCACCGCGGGCACAGCCACGCGGCTCGTGGTTGGGCAGGTCAGCGCGGGTGCGTGGGTAGTCGGTCTGCTGGGTTTCCCAGGTGACGATGCCGCCCTTGACATAGATCTTCCACGAGCAGGAACCCGTGCAGTTCACGCCATGCGTGGACCGCACAATCTTGTCGTGCGCCCAGCGGTCGCGGTAGGCGTCTTCCCAGGTCCGGTCTTCACCCGTGGTGATGCCGTGCGAACCCGAGAAGCTCTCTTTGGGAGCCGTGAAATGGCTCAGACGATCGAGAAAGTGACTCATCGAGAGATCTCCAAAAAATTGAGGGCAGCAGCCACCCGTACAGACGTTGAGTGCACGGGGCTACAGACCGAGGACACCGCCAGGCTGGCTTTGCCAGACGGCTGGTGTCGCCCCCTTCCAGGGGGGAGGCGCCGAAAGCGACGCAGGGGGTAGCCGTTTTCTAGGGGTTCTTGAATTCAGCTTTCGGCCCGAGGTAGAACCACCAGTTCAGCAGCAGGCACACGCCGTAGAAGACGGCAAAGCCGTACAGTGCGTTCTCGGGTGTGGCCGCCTTGATCTGTTCGCCGAACACCTGGGGGATCACGAACGCGCCATAAGCAGCCACCGCCGAAGTCCAGCCCAACACGGGGCCAGCCTGCTCTTTCGGGAACACCATGGCAATCGTGCGGAAGGTCGATCCGTTGCCGATGCCCGATGCGGCAAACAGCACCAGGAAGAGCAGGAAGAACGGCACAAAGAACTCTTCTGGCGTGGCGGACATGTAGGCAGCCTTCATGTAATAGGCCGTGCCAAGCGAAGCCACCACCAGCACCACCGACACGATCTGCGTCACCAGCGCACCACCCACCTTGTCGGAGATCCAGCCACCCACCGGACGGATGAAGGCACCGATGAAGGGACCGATCCAGGCATACATCAGTGCGCTGGGGGCGTTGGGGTTCACCGCGGTGTGCACCATGACGCCATCGGCACCCATCACGTGGGTGAATCCGAAGATCACCTTGATGGCCAAGGCAAACGCAGCCGAGAAGCCAATGAAGCTGCCGAAGGTCATGGTGTAGATCACGCTCATGACCCAGGTGTGGGTGTTGCCAAAGATCTTGAACTGGCGCTGCAGATTGGGTTTGATATCGCCCGGGATGAGCTTCATCAACAGAACCGTCGAGGCGATCACTGCGGCCATGACTATCCATTTGGCCCAGCTCGGAGCCCCGAGGCCGGTCGGTGCCGGCAAGATGATGTACAGGCCGATGGCGGCCGTCAGAAAGCCGATGGCCAGCATCCCGATGATCTTGGACGCGCCACCGATGAATGAGCCAGGACTGGGCGTGACTTCATCGCTCTTGATGGTGTTCATGCCAAACCAGCCGGCGAATGCCAGTGGCACCAGCAACAGCAGCCAGACAAAGCCTGCGTTCTGGATCCAGGTCTGCGACCCTGCAGCAGCCTTGCCGATCAGCGAGCCCGAAGCCTGTACCAGTGTGGTGGACTCTCCACCAAAACTGCCAAAGAGGCCAAAGGTCATGACCAGAGGCACCAGGATCTGCATCGTGGTCACGCCAGCGTTGCCCAGACCAGCGTTCAGGCCCAGTGCAAGGCCTTGCATCTTCTTGGGATAGAAGAAGCTGATGTTGGACATGGACGAGGCAAAGTTGCCACCGCCAAAGCCCGAGAGCAAGGCCAGCAACTGGAACGCCCACAGCGGCGTGTTCTTGTCTTGCAGCGCAAAGCCCAGACCCACGGCCGGGATCATCAGCAACGCGGTGGTGAAGAAGATGGTATTGCGGCCACCGGCAATGCGGATGAAGAAGCTCGACGGAATGCGCAAGGTGGCGCCGGTCAATCCAGCAATCGCCGCCAGGGTGAACAGCTCCGCGGGCTTGAACGGAAAACCGGCATTGATCATCTGCACGGTGACCATGCTCCAGATCACCCACACGGCAAAGCCGCACAGGAGACTGGGAATGGAAATCCAGAGGTTTCGGGAAGCAATGCGCTTGCCTTGTGCGTTCCAGAAGCGCTCGTCTTCCGGTCGCCAGTCGGTCAGCTCATGCGAGCCGCCGCTCTTGGGTGATGGGGTATTCATGGTGTTGACTCCGGTTGCCATGGTTTCAGGCCTCCACTGCCAGGTTGTTGTTGCCGCCGCGCACGACATCGGTGCGGCGAACTTCGGTCCAGTACATCCAGATCAGCGAGACCCAGACCACGCCGTACATCAGCATGAAAGCGCTCGAACGGATGCCGGTGATGTCCATCAACGCGCCGAACATGATCGGCAGGATGAAACCACCCAGACCACCGGCCAGACCGACGATGCCGGAGATGGTGCCGATGTTGCCGGGATAGTCGTCGCTGATGTACTTGAAAACGCTGGCCTTGCCAAAGGCCCAGGCCATGCCCAGGATGAACATGAGACCGGTGAACATGTACACATTCAGGCCAATGTGGAACGTGGTCGGACCGTTGACTGTGTTGATGGTGAAATCGGTCTGTGGGTACGACAGCAGAAACAGGCAGATCCAGCTCACCCACATTACCCACCAGGTCACGCTGTGTGCGCCGTATTTGTCCGACATCCAGCCGCCGATGGCGCGCAGCAC
>JBNKNN010000114.1:0-30068 GCA_050293865.1 Hydrogenophaga sp.
TCGTCTTGCCTTGAATGATCTCCAGAATCAGCGCCGTTTTGCGCTTGGCTGTCCAACGTTTGATCTCGTCTTCCATAAGGGTGCTCATCGTCATTTCCTTTCACGATAACACCTGTGCAGGAATTCAGTGGGTCAATACATACCCGCGCAGCGTGAAGCGATTCAGCGCCTTGTTGTGCCTGAGGTTTTCAAACCAGCACCACCGGCAGCAGCCTCAGGTTGCGGTCCACCAGCTTGTATCGCGCTATGCGGGCAACTCCTTGTGGCTTCTCATCAAGAACGCCTCCCCATCGTAATGTGCTTCAGTTGAGCGGTGATGAACTCACTGGTAGTTTTTGCGCCGCCTCAACGCCAGGTTAAGCGGCATTCAGCATGCAGCGCTTGCTCGGGGAACAATGCCGAAGGCATGCCCGAGCAAGTGCGGAGTGCTGAATGTCCGAGCGAGCCGCAGGCGAACGGCTTGAACGCCTTGTTAGCTGCTGCTCGGAACTTTGCTTCTTAAACCAACCCATGTTCAATCAGTGCCTCTGGCCAGAGCTTATCTCGGTTCTCCCGAAAGTATTTCCTGAGTATTGAGCTTGCAGCAGGCTGCCCCAGATCATTGCTTTCAATAAGCACAATGAGCTGCTCGGATTCTTCTTTGCTTATAACGCCGGGCTTTGATCTCTCTTCTGGATCGCAGCAGCCATATCCATCGTATGAAATGCGCAGGATATATAGACACCCTCCTTCATCGACTCCGAAATCTGCGAACACGCTGTCATCCTGCATCGCCAAGCAGTATTGGCAGGGCCGTGTTGCCATCGGGAGTTCCGAACGTATTTCCATGATCGGTTTTCATTCACAGCTAACGACTAAGGCCGGCGGAGGCCGTAGGCTGTCCGTGCTGGGCCGCCTTGTTATGGTGCATGGCCCAATGGAACCGAAACAACCAACAACACGAAGAGGACCAGATATGCGGCGAAAAATCGGAGCATGAACTTGCTCAAGCTTTCCAACCCAGAGTCACCCAAGTCTCGCCACTCCCTTCTGAACAGAAACCTCAAAAACCTGATGTTGTTGGATATTGAGTTATTCATGATCAGGCTGGGCTTTCCCATGGCTTCATACTTAGCCGGGTGCCTGGTATCCAATATGCGAAAAAGCCGGTAGCACAGAAAAAACCATACAAGCACAGCACAAAACAAAACTCCCAACATGATTGGGTAGGCTTCCTTCATCTAGCTCTCCCTGAACCATAACGCAACGCGAAGCGGCAGTTTGTGGAGTGGCGTTTTGTGCCAGCGTAGCGACCAGCACAAAAAAAGCCGCGGAACAAGCTGTCCGGCTGACGCGTATCGTTATGGATTTTGCCCCACTACCTGCTCTATGTACTCGATAATTTGACTAACCGGAATATTGAATACACCACCTTCACCTGAATCGAAGGCCTCTTTCCAAACACCGTAGCCTTCAGATATATCTGGAAGTTGACTAGTAGTACCGGTCAACTTGATTAGCGATAATTCAAGAGTCTTTTCATCTACCGGGGCATGAGGAAGCACATCCTGAACGCCGCCGTCAATATGGGGATTTCTAATCGCTACACCATCTACAAAAATATGATAGATCTTGCCAATTTTTTCATGCTCCTCAATATGAACAATGTACAGGCGAGATCCGGCTTCTCCTTCCCTTGTTTTATATTCCCAGACTTGTCCAATAACATAATCCGATGCAGAAGCTCCGATACTAATCAGGCCTGCTAACAGAGCGATTAACTTCTTCATTGATTTTCCTTTGATGCATAACGCCTTGAATTAAGCCGACCCGCGAAGCGGGTTCGGCTTGAATTAATTTTTAGCCCGCACGCGACGCACGGTCATCACTCGGATTAGTGCAAACGAACTCAACATTTGCCACGCCGCGGATCGTTGGAACGGCGACAAACGAAATTGGAACGGGTAGCGTTGTCTCCTGTACCCCAATCCAAGTGTGGCCCTCCCATATAGAGATTGCCTCGAGTTGCTCGCTCTGGGAGTTGTAGCTTGCAGAGCCAGTGATATTGCTGCCCTTGACCACGAGGGTAATGACCGGCTCACTCATCGCCTCAGAGACGTCCGATGTTTCAAGAACAGGGCATTGCCAAGTCTCGTCGTCGGCCTCTCCCTCTAGCCCGGCCTCCCAAACCCACAGCCAGATGGGATGCGTCTGCACATCTTGTGCAGATATCTCGTCGAGCGGTTTGGGTGTTCCTACTTTGAACGCCATGAAGGGCTCCTCTGCGGGCTAACGTTGGCCGTGAGTGGACCGCAACGGCGCACTCAGCAATGGAGAATAGGAGGAACACGTCCAGCCGTTGTGTGTCCAATCGACGAACCTGTTAAACATTCTCGGCCTGTGACGGATACAGATGTTTGCAAAACCGCCACTCATGGACGGGCTGGTCGTCGATGTACACCGTGGGCTTGGGCAGGAAGTCTTCGAAGCAATCGGTAATACCAAGCTCGTCCGCCGTGGTCTTGCAGTATTCGGCACCGCCAGAACTCCACAGGTACAACGTTGCGCCCTCTGCCTTTAGCCGTCGCACTTGTGCAATCACGGCCGGCATTGGAATGCGTTTGATGCCGACAGACCGAACCATCGTGTCGTCAATATCCACAAAAATCACTTGCTTCGACATAGATGTATAACGACTAAGGCCAGCGGAGGCCGAAGCCCGTCTGTGCTTGGCCATTTGTTAAAACGCAGCTTGCGCGACAGTTGGGCAGTCATAGACGGATCACCTCGCCAGCCTCACCCTTCAGCTGTGTCAGGTTTTCAAGTATTTCTCTCACCAATTGCAGCTCTTCCTCCACTGAAAACACCTCATCTTCAAAGGCCACCAAAATTCCTGGATCTTCGTACGAAAAGGAAATTTCGCAGCCAGACACTTCGATGCTGTATTCAAAGCTACCGCCATTTACAACGCGCCAAGGAAGACTCTTTGGGACGAGAGCTCGCTCGTAATCATCGCGATGGACGTTAAACCAGTCTCCGTCGGTGCGCTTTATAAGGTATTCAGAAGGCATTGCGTTTTAACGTTTGACATGAGAGGCGCTGGCCGGCTTGCCGGGCAGCGTCCTCTCGATGGAGGGGTTAGAGCACATTGGTGCCTATAGACAGGTGAAGTTGAACGACAGACCGAGGTTAAGCTCTCTCGTGAGAGAAAGCGAGTCTGCGCTAGCGCTAAGTACAGGAAAGGCACTCTCAGAAAGGCAGCCGAGACAAACATCGGCCCAGGCCGCTTTGGAGATCAGGCCGGCGAAGTAGTTTTTGTACGGGGAAACTGCTTTCCACAACCATTCAAGGTGCTCGTTGAGCGAAGCCTGCTCACCAAGCGGGGAACGAAGAATCCAAAGGTCTTGGTCCCACAGCTTCGTTGTTAGTGCAGTACGAGGCTCACCTTTCCTGTGCACCTTCGTAGGCGATATGCCAGTCTTGATGAAAATCTCTTCGTGAAATTCACCGATGCCAGCTATTCGGAGGCTTGCGTCGTAGCGAAAGGGTATCCCGCTACGCAGGAGCGTGGGGACTTGAATTTCCTTCTGGCGACGGCGTCTCAGCCTTGGGAGGCGTCTCTGTATTGACGTGCGAATACGGGCCATGGAGATGCGCTCTAACTTTGATTTAAACGGCAAAACGCCGGATACCCACAATGCTTGCCGTTAAACAAAGTCATGTGGAAATCGAAAATATCGTTTGAAATCAACCCTGTAACGCACTTTCTTGAGAGTCCGCACAGGTATAACAAAATCGACAAACCCGACTGGCTCCTCCCGGGCCGGTTCGGTGGCTGATTTGCATCGCAACTCTCACTTTTCTTTTTGTGCGAACGCAGGCTCAGCGTCTGCGATATTGACTGGCTCACCGCCAGCTTACAGCCAGCCCCGGGTACCGTCTACTGTCCTTGTCTCGCCCGTTGTGCAAACGCAATGCGCTGCGTCAGTGCTGTTTTGGAGCCTCTCGGGCTGTCGACCCGACCTCCACGATCGTTCGGGAGGCAGGCTGAATGGAGCGGGGGCTTGAGACGCCGACGTTCGCCACCTTTGAAGAACGGCCCTGCCCGACAGGAACAACTTGCCGAGCACGGGTTGGTTTTGGGAACAGGAAGGCTCACATGTCCCCGGCTCTTCGCGACTTCCATCCGAAGGCGGTTTCACACCGGTGACAAAAGCCCAAAGGCAAAGGCAAAGGCAACCCAACCAAACTCAGGACTTCGCAACGCAACACAAGCTCACAACTCTGGGGATACAGCCACGCGAGGGCAAGAACGCCTCCGATATACTTTTTTTCAACGCTCAGAGGACGCAGATTTTGGCGCCTTTTCGGGGTGAAGAAACAAAGGCTCAAGAAACTTCAGGGGAGTCGTCGTCGTCATGTTCACCCAAATTGCAAGAAGCGCAGGCCGTGCGATGATCGGTCGCGCAGCGCTGCCCCTGATTGCCACAACTCTGGCCTTTGCGGCGTTCGCCCAGCCAGCAACTGATGGCCAGGCCTACCCCGTTCCTATGCATGGCATCTGGGTGCCAGAGACGCCAGAAGCCCACCAGGAATGTGCTCAACTTCGCAAGCAGTGGAACGCTGTGCCAACCACCAATGCGTTGCGCATCGACCCATCCCGTTTGGATGAGATCTCCGAAGGTGAACAAAGCCATGCAACCCCACTGCGTACCCAACGCGTGGCGCCCCGCACTTGGAGGATCACCCAGGAATTTCACCTGTACGGTGATGAGGCTCCCCAAACGCTTGTGTCCACCTACAAGCTCAGCGCCTCCGGCCGCCGGATGACGCACCGGTTTCCGTACACGCTGAACAACGAGCCGAAAGAAGGCTCCCACGCTTACTTCAAATGCTTTTGAGGTGGGTAACGCATTGATTTTCGGCAGCGCTTAGACCCAGAACAAAAGCGAACGGACTAACTGGCGAACAGACGAACAGGCACGCGAGCGCCGAGCTTGCAGGAGAGGCGTTCACATATGGCAGGCCAGAGCTATCGCATCCACGCGAGCTTTGGCGTTGGCGCAGGCACGAGCCCGACACGTCCTACGCGGATTTAGGCAACCACCATTCCAGCCAGAACGTCCAGGAGCCGGGCCGCCAATACCTGGAGGTCAATGGACACAGGGAGGAAGTCGTCTATCGCGATGAGCAAGACTTGGTTTCCAAAGACTACGTGCTGCGCGACCCGTCTGCCGCCCATATCATCCAACGCAGAGACCGACGCCATGAAGCAGGTGCCAACGCCCTCTCCCCCTCTCCTTTTGCCGATGTGGTTACCGTGTTTGCAAGCTGGCTGGGGATTCGCAATGAGCAGACGGGCGACGTCGATTGCCGCCGCACAGGCTCAACAACGAAAAAGGAGCACCGCAGGCGCTCCTTTTGCATTGCCAGGAGACGTCCCGGCGACGGTCGATCAGGCGTTGACCACCAGGGTCTTGGCCACTATGTCGTGACCACACTGACGCTTCTCGCCAAAGATCAGAAGCACATTGACCAATGCAAGCAAGCCACCAATCCAAGGCACAAGGCCGAGCGCCCAATACACTCCGTAACGCTTGAGCAGGTGTTCCTGCACATCCGGCAGTTGGCCGGATTCCGTGACGATCTTGATGTTCATGACCTTCTTGCCAATGGTCTGGCCAGCCGAGCGCAGTGATTTGCCATTGATCAGAACGAAGGTGATCAAGCCGATGATCGACATCAGGAAAGATTTGCCCGCGGACGGATGCCCACCGACAATGCCCAGCAGGTATCCAACGGGCAACGCGATGACCATGATGATGATGCCGTCGATCAATGCAGCAAGAAAACGGTTGCCCCGGCTGGCAAGATCCAGACCTGAACCCACGTCGTCGCCCGAGGGGTTGGCACTGCTTGCTTCGTTGCCGTTGGTGTGATGGGTGTCCGTACTGGTGTTGTTGTTTTCCATGCTTTCTCCGTTGGGCTGCTTGGGTTCCTGAAGTCGCGCGCGCCAGAACGCCCTCGCTTCTCGCCGGACGGGGATCAAGTGGTAACACGCGTCACCTGACAGCTTACTAGCGGAATATGACGGCGTCCATACAAGCTTTGAGGGACGCAACGGTCAGGCCATCGATCACCACGCCAGACTCGACACCAGGCTGCTTTGCGAGGCCGGTGTCCCTGGTCATTCGCAGTCGCCGTACAGAGTTCCGCATTCTTCCCGAAGCGCTTCGAGCTTGCGCACTTGCTGGCTCTGCTTGCTGTTGCACTTCCCCGCCACCAAAGACTGTGCAATGGCAATCCCACGGTCTTCGGGCGCCTGTTCGCGCAACTTTTGAAGCCGGTCGAACTCGCGCTTACAGGTCTGGTGCAGATTCCTGATTTCCTTCACTTGCCGGGGAATGAGCCGCTCCTTGAGTTCCGCGAGGCGTCGCTGGCGCTGGCTTTCCGCCACCTGGGCATTGATGCGCTGGGCTGTGGTCATGCCATTGCCGCTACCCGAGGCAGAGGGTGTTCCTTCGACAGAAGGACTTGCCTGCAAGGGATCAGGCTCCTTGACCTTGCCTCGAGAGGGTCTGATGGTGATTTCCTCACCGCGCCCGGCGCAGGGAGCATCCTGGAAAACAACTCCCCCGTTAGGGCCCTCGCACCGATTGACGGCCTGTGCCGCGGGTAACCCGGCCAGGGTGAGCAGGCCAAACAACCCAAAAGCAAAGCAAACTCTGAAAGCTAGCGCACCGTTGCTCATGTAAAGGCTCCCTCCCCTTCTTTCTTCGATCTCTCTGCCTTGCGCCCAATGCCTTATGCATTGCGCCTTCTGCATTGCGCCTTTGCCCACCAACATTCATGGGGATTGCCGGGAAAGGCTCTGCAGAATCGCTACTTTAGCAAACCCAGCAAGGGCTGCATGCAAAGCCGAATGCCCTCAGGCCATGGCATCCTTCGCCAGTTTCTCGACAATTTCCTTTGCGGCCTGCCTGCCTTCGGCCACGGGCAGGAGCGGATAGACGTGACAGGCGCCCTCACACGTCATGAGTTCGACCTGAGGACTGCGGCCGCGGAAGAGCCTGACGTCCGGGTAGACAATGTCGTGGGTTCCGCAGTAGATCCTGGTGGGGGGCAATTGGCTGACGTCCATGTTCACGGGGCTCACACGTGGGTCCGTGGGATCAACTCCTTCAGACCAGTGCGCACCTGCAATCCGTGCGCCGGGCAAGCCCAGCCATGGGTCTTTGGGCTCAACCGCATGAATTTCTGGATTGCGACAGGTCACGTCGAGCCAAGGCGAGATGAGCATCAACGAATGGGGTGCCGGCATTTTCAGGTCAGGCAGTACGCTGGTCAGGCCAAGCGCCAATCCACCACCTGCCGAATCGCCTGAAAGAATGACGTTGCCCTCGCCGTGGCGGTGGATCATCTCCTGATAGACAGCAGGCACAAATCGGTAAGCGTCTGCCCAGCCATATTGGGGCATCAAGCCATAGATGGGCACTTCCACAGTCAATCCGGCGTCGGCCATGCGACCGATCAAAGTCCAGTGCTGGGACGCTATCTCATTGACGTATCCGCCGCCATGCAGATACATCACTGCCCGAATGGCGCCCGAAGGTTGCCGAGGTCGGACGGTGTAGGTGGAAAATCCATGCAGTGTCCGAAGGGAAAGGTTGTGCGCTCTGGTGAGCTCGTCAGGTGGCGCCGGATTCGCTTTCGGCTTGGTCTCGTTGGCCAGAAACTTGTCAACGTTGGCCCAGATCGGCTTGCGACTGAAACGCAGGTACCAGCCGATGAGCGTCATGCCCACACTCATGTGTTTGTCTCCTGTTCAGCCACCATGGCTTCGCTGTCCAACTTGCCTCAACAGCTTGCAACCTCAATTCCGAATGGGATCAGCGCCTGGGAGCCTCCAACTCTTGCTGCAATTGCCGAAGCATCTGCTCGAACACATGCGGAGGTTGCCCCCCAGTTACGAGATAGCGACCATTGAGCACAACTGAAGGCACCGACTGGATGCCATTGGCAGCGTAAAAGTTCTCCCGTTCGCGAACGCTGTGAGCAAACTCGTCGCCCTCCAGAACCTCGCGCGCCCGGCGTTCGTTCAGGCCCGCCTCTGCCGCAGCCTTGAGCAAGACTTCCTTGTTTGCAGGACTCTGGGCACGACCATGGTACGCCTCCATCAGTGCCCGTTTGAGGGACAACTGCTGGCCCGGTTTTCCTTCTTCGCCCGCCCAGTAAATCAGCCGGTGAGCATCGAGCGTGTTCCAGACACGACCTCGGCCTCCCGGGGCGAACTCAAAGCCCACGTCTGCGCCTCGCAGCCGAATGGTCTCGTGTGTCTGGGCCTGCTCCTCTCTCGAGCTGCCGTATTTCTGGGTCAGATACTCCGACACATCCTGTCCGTCTGGTCCCATTTGCGGGTTCAGCTCGAAGGGCTGGAAACGCAGGTCGATCTCCATGAGATTCCCCACGGCTTGCAGCGCCTGCTCCAATGACGCCAAGCCAATCGCACACCACGGACAGGTCACGTCAGACACGAAGTCAACGCGAATTTTGCCGTGCTGCGATGAAGTGGTACTGCCTAGACTCATAAGGCGCGATGGTAGCGGCAACACCAGGGGGATGAAAGCGATTTCGGCCCGGAAAACATCACTGTGGGGATATGGAAACAGATGGACGACAATAGTGAGCGGCCTCGGTTGATGAGCCAATCCGCTGATGAAGAATCCGATACGAAGGCGTGCGTGACCAAGCCGAAATCGGCCATCGCCCACTACGTGCGCGGCGCACGAGTTACGCCATTCACACGCCAGTTGCCAACCCACAACACTACGTTTTCGTCCCATGCCTGACCGTTACGCAGTCATCGGCCACCCCATTGGCCACAGCAAGTCCCCCCAGATCCACTCGGCCTTCGCCAAAGCCACTCACCAGGACCTGAGCTACGTGGCCACGGAAGCTCCCCTGGATGGGTTTCGCGAGGCAGTCATGCGCTTCGTAGCCGAAGGCGGCAAGGGCGCGAACGTCACGCTGCCGTTCAAGGTGGAAGCCTTTGAAATAGCGACGGACCCGCAAGAATCCGCCCGCCTTGCAGGCGCGGCCAACGCCTTGAAGTTCGAGGGCGACCGCATCCTGGCTGAGAACTTCGACGGTGTGGGCCTGGTCAACGATATCCAGCGCAACCTCGGGGTGCCACTGCGCGGCAAGCGTGTGCTGATCTGCGGAGCAGGAGGCGCCACGCGAGGCGCCATCTTGCCCATTGCGGCGCAAGCGCCAGCCGCGCTGGTCATCGCCAACCGCACCGCAGCGAAAGCGGCAGGCCTGGCAGAGGAGTTCGTCGATCGCGCGAGGCTCTCTGGTTGCGGCTACGACGACTTGCCCGGGGAGTCTTTTGACGTGGTGCTCAACGCCACATCCACTGGTCTGGGCCAAGGCACTCTGCCCCTGCCTCCAGGCACTTTCGCGGCCAACGCACTGGCCTACGAACTGGTTTACGGCAAAGGGCTCACGCCTTTCCTTCGACAGGCGCGGGCGGCCGGCGTGACGCAATTGGCAGATGGGGTGGGCATGCTGGTTGAACAGGCTGCAGAAGCCTTTGAATGGTGGAGGGGTGTTCGGCCCGATACCGCCTCTGTGATCAAAGCGCTCACCGTCGCGCTGGTATAACCGCGATCCAGGGGATGGCCTTCTGCAGTGGGCATGCACTGGGATTCGTGCTTCGCTCCTCTTCCCCCCCGAGTCCACTGAGCGCACTGAGCGCACTGAGCGCACGGCGCAGTCTATGCAGAGGTTCCCTGGGCCCCGCCCGGATGGGCCCCGCGCCCAAATCGAATATGCTTGACCGACGACACCGACTCTTTGCACGGAAACCAGCATGAAGAAGATTCTCATCCTCAATGGCCCCAACCTGAACCTCTTGGGCACTCGCGAGCCTGAGCAGTACGGCTACACGACGCTGGCGGATGTTGACGCTTTTTGCACGGCGCATGGCGAAAAGCTGGGTTTCGCGGTCGAGTGTTTTCAGAGCAACTGGGAAGGCGCGCTGATCGACAAGATCCACGAATACGGGCAACTGTTCAAAGAGGGACAGGTACTGGGGGTGGTGATCAACCCAGGGGCCCTGACGCATACTTCGATCGCACTGCACGACGCCATCAAGGGCGTTGACCCGTTGCCGGTGATTGAGTGCCACATTTCCAACGTCCATGCCCGCGAGAGCTTCCGCCAGCACTCATGGGTGTCGCCGGCCGCTGCAGGCATCGTGGTGGGTTTTGGCGTCGATGGCTATCTGGTAGCCATGGACGGCCTGGTGCGAAAGTACGTCAACTCCGCCGCCACCCAGAGCCCTTGACTGGGCTTCAGAGCAGGAAGTCGAGAAAGTCCGCGAAGGGCGCCGACATGCGCATCTTCCAGACGGTAAGGCCATCTGCCCCATCGATCAAGGCGTTGTAGCCACCGGCATCTGCAGTGCCGGTAATGGCCACCGACTGTGCCAGACGAGCCTGCTGGCTGGCTTTGACTTCGGCCGCCAGCGCCTCATTGCCCCTGCAAATGACGATCAATTCGGAATTGAGGTTGGCTGAGCGAGGGTCGATGTTGTAGGTGCCGATGACCACAGTGTCGTTGTCCACCACTGCTCGCTTGGAATGAACGCCCCACCGTTGCGACGCTGGCGGACGTGCGCTGCCCCGGAGCGGTTGGCCTTTGTAGGCCCAGACTTCCACACCTGGCAGCTTCAGCATCTCCAGAGAATCGGCCAGGTTGGCCACTGTGTAGAACGCGTCGGTGGAATACAGGCTATTGGTCAGAAAGGTGAGCTTGGCACCTCTTCTCGTCACGGCCCTCATCACCTCCGCGCCGTCTGAGCGCAGCACGAGGTACGGGGTCTCGACGAAAATGGCTTCATCCGCCTCATCGACCAGCTTGGCCACGGCATTGAACACCCGACGGCGCTCCACTCCGGCCCCTGGGTAATCCGTGATGAAGTGAAGGTCCGGACAGGTTGATGCCTTGAGTCGAGGGCGATGACCATCGAGCTCGGCAAGCAGCGCTTCCTCATGGGCGCTCAACTGCCCCAGCAGGCCTCCGCCGGTGACCACTTGCTCCTCTTGCGCAAGCTCTTTTGGCGTGGTCACCCAGTCCGATGCCCATTACAGCTCGAAAGAATCCGCGATGGCGGCCGCCACGGGACCATCGAGACGGAGATCGCTGTCCAGAAAGTTGTAGTGTTCCGAAATATCAAAGTAGTCATTGCCAATATTGCGTCCCCCGATGATGGCGGACTGCCTATCCACCACCAGCAGCTTTCGGTGCGTGCGGTGCTGGGAAGCGAAGATGCGGGCCAGGCCAGTCGTGTTGTAGTACCGAACCTCGACGCCATCAGCTTCCAGGGCCTTGACATACTGAGGTGCCAGCTTGAATACGGGAGTGGCAAAGTCCACCAGAATCCGGACCTTCACCCCTTCTCGGGCCTTGCGCGCCAGCGCTTGGGAGATGATCCGACTGGCTTCATCAATCTCGTAGATGAAAAACTCCAGCTCAATGGACTGCTTGGCGCTTTCGATCATGCGCAGCCGCTCGGCCAGGGAATCGAACCCTACGTCCAGCAGCATGACCTGGTGGGGCTGCTTCGAGCGGACGTCGATGGCCGGATGAGTCGGGGCACGACCCAGCCATTCGCGCTCGCTGGCCTCCTGGATGCCCAGAAAGGCCGCAGCGAAGACCAATGGAATGATCACCAGCACCAGAAAAACAGCTTTGGCCAGCCAGCGCAAAGCTGAGCCGAGTGTTCCCCCAAGCAGTTTCATTGTGACGGTGCCTCCTCACCGGTATGGGCTACTTCTGCGATTTGTGCGAGGCCATCCGCGCACCGCCCAGGCACTCCAGTGTACTGAATGGCTCCGCCAGGAAGCATGAGGTGTTGCGTCAGGGCTTCGTCAGCACGTCCATGAAACCCCAGCGCCACAAAAGAGACCACATGCAGCACAATGCTTCAGCGACGCCCTCGCCCGGCAGATCCCATCCGTTTTCACTCGTCCCACAGCGTCTTTAGATGCAAACGACTCCAGGGCAACACCCTCATATCACTCGCGGCATCGTGCTGGCGACCATCGCCACTGCATGCTTTGCCTCTCTGGACACGACATCGCAATTCGTAGGCAAGGCGGTTCCCGTTTTCATGGCTGTCTGGCTTCGCTTCACTGTCCAGACGCTGATGACGCTGGCACTGCTGTGGCCACAAAAACGCGCCAGTCTGTTCAAGACCCGGGCCCCTGGATGGCAGGCACTGCGTGGAGTGCTGATGGTCACCTCAGGTGTGGTGGCCTTTATTGCCCTGCGGCATGTGCCGGTGGGTGAGTTCACCGCCATTCTGATGCTCACACCTCTGGTGATCACGCTGATGGCATCGTTTCTTCTGCAGGAGCGCGTCTCGGCGCTCGCCTGGCTGCTGGTGGCGGGCGGCATGGCTGGGGCGTTGATCGTGGTGCGCCCCAAAGACGGCGAACTGCACCTTGGGCTGATCCTGCCGTTGTTGCTGGTGATCATCAACGCTGCCTATCAGGTGGTGACCAGCAAGATGGTGCGAACGGAAGATGCAGGCACCATGCACTTCTACACGGGCATGACGGGTCTGGTCCTGGGAACCGCGCTCCTGCCGTGGACGTGGGAGCCGCTGCCTGAGCCCAGGCTGTGGCTTCTCGTGGGAATGCTGGGCGTGTTTGGTTCGCTGGGCCACTACCTTCTGATTCGGGCCTATCACTTTGCACCGGTCTCCAGGGTGACGCCTTTTCTCTATGCCCAGATCGCATTTGCGACGTTGTTAGGCGCACTGGTGTTTGGCTACGTGCCCGACGCATGGACCTGGGGCGGCATTGGACTGATCGTGACTTGCGCCTGGATTGGCACGCGGACCAAATAGGCGCTTTACCTTCCAGGCAACTGACACACCCGGATCAGGTTGGTACAGGTCGATCGTGCATCCTGGCCCGCCAGACAAGGCGTCCATCTTCAAGCATGCACGACTCGACAACCCCATCGGCCTCCAGTGATTTCAAGGCCTCGGTAGTGACGTCGACATACGGCCGCGGCTCCTCCCAGTTGATCCAGTAATCGTGGATACCCCTATCGGTATCGGCTGCCCCCGGCGCCGCTTCCAGAAAGCGCCGAATCCCTTCTTTGGCAAATTGGACATCGACCGTGTTCATCGCCAAGTATTTTGCTTGATGAGGAAGAGAAACGGAACCGGGAACAAGTCGTCCCAGGGCAGGACAAAACGATCCGCAATGGAAAATGCAGAGCAAAGACGCGATCTGCCGCCACTTGCACGCATGGAGGCACGGAACCCAGCCCTGCCGCCGGGACAGTTTTGTCCTACCCTGCATTGGCAAGATTGGGGAAATATTCCTTTCAAATCAATCACATAGCGATTTCGATAGCGCTGGCACAGCTGTTGCTGAGACTTGAAGACTCCCACGTGGAGTGCTCGGTGGACTCTTCGCCTCCTGGGAAGAGCCAGATTCTTTCTTCAAGCATTCAGCGAGGTTGGCAATGGGCGAGAGCATTCAGAAATGGTTGGAACGCAATCGGCCGCCCAGGGTACGTATCACGTACGACGTTGAGACCAACGGGGCGATTGAGAAACGCGAGCTTCCCTTCGTGGTGGGCCTGTTTGCAGACCTCAGCGGCCAAAGGCTGCAGGATGATTTTCCGGACTATGCATCCAGAGGCATGCAGGACATCGACCGGGACAACTTCGACGATGTGCTGGACAAAGCCCAGCCTTCGATGATTTTGGGCGATGTGCCGCTGAAGATCCCTTCAGACGACCCCGACCAGACTACCCTGGCCGGCACCATCACCTTTCATAAGCTGGAAGACTTTGAACCGGTCTCGGTCGTCCGGGCAGTCCCCATGCTCAACAGCATGCACCGCACTCGCGGCCATGTGCGCATGCTGCAAACCAAGATTGAAACCAGCCCTGGTCTGTCAAAGGCTGTCGAACCTCTGGTGCAGACGACGGCCGCAGGAGCCGCTGCGCGCGCACCCCTGTACAGCCTGATCGGCCCCACGGACAGAAAGGCCGTTGCGGACAGCCAGTCCGGCTTGCGCGCATTCGCGCTGAAGCTCGCGCAGGCCAGCGACCCAAAGGCCAAGGCCACTGCGGCGAGCGGCTTCGGTTTCTCCGACGGCCCCAACATCACAGCGCTGGAAAGCGCCCGACAATTTCTCGGCTTGTTTGCCGCGCCAGACACCGATCAGAACAGGCGCAAGGCAGCAGACCAGGTTGAATCGCTGGCGACCTTCAGCCAAAAGGCCCAAGTCAGCAGCGCACAGGCCAAAGCGCGCAGTGACATTGCTGAAGCGCTGGGCGCCGCAGACGACGCTGGCCAGCAGCAGTTGGGCAAAGACGCCGCCGCCTTGCTGGCTTTGTTGAAGGCCCCTCCGCCCGAAAACCCTGGGCCAGATGAGGTGGCTGCAGCCGCTGACGTCTCGCTGGCCTCTCTGATCTTTCTCGGTCTACAGACGCCAGAGGACATCGGCAAGGTCAGCGCATCACACTTCAACGCCCAACAGCTGGCAGAGACGCGCCACCTGGTCGATTGCCGGTACTACGCCAACAACCTCTTGATGCACCTCAAAGGCAGCGCCGCTGACAACGCAGCGACGCCCCCGCCTGCACCACCGGCGCAGCCGAAGAAGGATAAGGCCAATGCACCTGCGCCTGCGCCTGCCGCAGCAAGCGAACCTGCCGCTGCGCCCGAACCTGCTGCCGCCCCTGCAGCAGCCACCGGACCGGCGGCCGATGTGGCAGCGGTGCTGGCGCTACTGGATGCAGCCAATCTGAAGACCGACCTGGCAAGGCAGCAATACCTGGCACCACTGGGCGCCTTTGCCGAGAAGATTCTTGCGCCGCTGGATCAGCAAAAGCCGGCGGGACAGAAGCCTGTGCCTGCGGTGCTGGCCATCGATGCCTGCGTGGCCACTATTGATCGTCTGATCAGCCTTCAGCTACGGGAGATCATGCATGCGCCGATGTTCCAGCAACTCGAGGCAACGTGGCGAGGTCTTCACTACCTGGTGTCGCGGGCCGAGACGGGCAAGATGCTCAAACTCAAGATCCTCAATGCGACGCAGCAGGAACTGCTGGACGACATGGAGCGTGCAGTCGACAAGGACCAGAGCCACTTGTTCAAGATGATCTACGAGGCAGCATATGGAACGCTCGGCGGCGAGCCATACAGCTTGCTCATTGGCGGCTATGAGGTCTCTGGCAGCGCTCAGGACGTTGATTTTCTCTCCAAGATGGCCGAGATCGCAGCTGCGGCGAATGCACCTTTCATCACCTCTGCCAGCGCCTCGATGTTCGGCTTTGACAACTTCTCGGACTTGGCAAGGCCCCGCGACCTGGAGAAGATTTTTGAGGGCATTCAACTTGCGGGCTTCCAGGCATTTCGCCAAACCGAGGATTCCCGCTACGTCACCTTGGTGATGCCACATTTTCTGGTGCGTCTGCCCTACGGCGCCAAGTCCTGGCCTGTGGAAGGCATGGATTTCGAGGAGCAATCACAAGCCTCCGAGCACCGAGACTTTCTTTGGGGCAATGCTGCGTACCTCCTGGCCGAGCGCATCACCCATGCCTACAGCCTCTACTCCTGGACAGCGGCCATCAGGGGTGTTGAGGGCGGTGGCCTGATCGAAGACTTGCCCATGTACACGTATCCGGTGTACCCCAACAACCCCAACGCGCTTCAGCTGTTCTGCCCTACAGAGGTATCGATCACCGACCGGCGTGAGAAGGAGCTGAACGATCTAGGATTCATCGCGCTGTGCCATTGCCTGGGCACCGGCAATGCCGTGTTCTTTGGCGGGCAGACCACCAACCAGCCCAAGACCTACATCTCGGACGCGGCCAACGCCAACGCGAAGCTGTCCGCCATGCTCCCCTACATGTTGGCGGCCTCGCGGTTCGCGCACTACATCAAGGTGATCATGCGCGACAAGATCGGCAGCTTCATGACCCGAAGCAACGTTGAGACCTTCCTCAACACCTGGATTTCGCAATACGTCCTGCTCGACGAAAACGCACCACAAGACGCCAAAGCGGCCTATCCGCTGAGTCAGGCACACATCACCGTCACAGAGGTGCCAGGCTCGCCAGGGTCGTACAACGCCGTGGTGTTCTTGCGTCCGCATTTCCAGCTCGAAGAGCTGACCGCCTCAATTCGCCTGGTTGCCAGCCTGCCAGGCTAACGCCTCAACAGACGCGCCAGTCAAGAACGTTTTCTACAGGAGCAACAACCATGGATCTGATTTTGCTGCAGCCGGGCGACAAGGCTATCTTTCCAAGCGACAACAGCTGGGACAACGGAGGTAGCCTGATCGATCAGGCGGGCGTCGTTCTGCCCAAAGTCGGCAGTACCCAACCGACCCTGGACAAGAAGAACTGCATCGAGCTGGTTTCGGTACATCAGGGCATGAAGCAACAGGTCACCACCGATGTCAGCAACTCGGCTCGAACGTCCGGTCGCCCCATCATCTCCGAGTTCACTTGCACCAAATACGTGGACCGCACCTCGGTGAAGATGTACGACTACTGCCTGAGGGCAGAGACCATCGGCAAAGACAAGGGCAACCCTTCCTTCATCTTTGTACTGCGCAACTCGGGCGACAAGACGTACAACATCATCACCTTTGCTCTGCGCGATGCGATGATCAGCGAGATCCAGCTGCAAACCCACCCCAACGACATGCCGACAGAGCAGTTCACACTGAACTTCACGGAAGTGCTGTGGGTGTACAGCGTGCAATTGGCCAACATGCAGGTCAAGGGCAATGTGGCGGCTGGCTGGAGTCTGGCTCACAACCGCCCTATCACGCAGTTCACCTGATCGGTCGGATTCCAATCACGCGGGAGCACGCCATGCAATATCTGCTGGAGCGACTGGCCAGCACAGAGCCAGATGCCAAACCTCAGATGGCCACTGGTGAGGCCATTCGCGAGCAGATTGCCCGCGTGCTCAACTCACATTTACATGCGGGTATCGCGGGGCTGGACTTGATGCAGGTGGACCTGCCTCACCTGGGGGGAGATGCGTACGCCAGCGCCAGGGACGTGGCGACCTATGCGGGAAAGATTGGCCGACTGATCTCCTTGCACGAGCCACGCTTGCAGCGCCCTAAAGTGACCCTGGCACCTCGCCCGGAGGAACCGACCCGATACCAGATCGTTATCACCGGCTTCATCTCCAGCGATGATGAAGACGAAGCATTCGAGTACTCTTTCGACCCTCGTCGCTAGGCAGGCACGTCACCATGTTGAACCAGGGACACCAGCTTCGCTACCTCTTCGAAAGGCAACTGCACAGCCTGCATGCCGACGCAGCCGAGTTCGCCAACGCACACCCCTTGCATGCAGGGGCCCTTGGTCTGACCGGCTCGACGCCAAAGGATCCGCAGGTCCAGATGCTGATCCAGTCGTTCGCCTTCCTGAGCGCTCGTGTCATGCAGGAGATGGAAGCGAGCAAGGCCAGCATCGCGAACACATTGCTGGAGCAACTGCACCCACATCTGGTTGCACCGCTGCCATCCATGGCCGTGGCGAAGCTGGACGTCAATCCCAGCAGCGCGGACGGCCACACGCTGCCTCGAGGGCGCCAGTTCACCACGACAGTACGGGACGATCAAGGGCATTCGGTGGACATACGGTTCCGCACCACCTGTGCCACACCATTGGTCCCTCTGGAGGTGGTCGACGCCCGAGTCTTGCAGCCCCGTGATTTCCCCCCCCACCTGGACAGCGATGCCGTGCTCAGCGCTTTGCGGATTCGGATCAAACGACTGGGCACTGGCAGCATCAGCGCCCTCAAGGGCAAGCGCTTGCGCCTTCATCTCAGCGCGCACCGCAATCATGCGGGCACGCTGCACGAGCTGCTGTCCGCCAACCTGATCGGCATCAGCCTTTCGCCGACCCGGATGGACGAACAAGCACGCGACGTTTCGGGTGACCTGTATTGGGGCGGCTTCTCAGACGATGAGGCCGCTTTGGTGGCACGCCCCAACGAGCACCCCGGCCTGCGTTTGTTGCAAGAGTACTTTGCCTTTCCCGACAAGTTTCTCTTCTTTGACACGCCCGACCTTCCCCTCGACGGTGTTGACGACTGCTTTGACCTGTACTTCCAGTTTGACCGGCTGGTCTCAAAGGATCTGCACATCACACCCCAGGCGCTGCAGCTCAATTGCGTGCCTGTGATCAACCTGTTTTCCCAGCGGCTTGAGCCGCTGAACCTGGACCACACCCGCTACGAGTATCCGTTGTCGGCTGACCGGCGAGCGGGCAGGCACTGCGAGGTGCACAGCATTGAGGACCTGCACTCCATCAAGGGCGATGGTACATTGCGCGTCCTCAAGCCCTACTTCGAGCTGGAGTCGAGTGGTGCGCTCGACTCACATGACTATTTCTACAGCCTTCGGCGCACAGAGTGTGCGGACAACCGGCTGAATGCAGGAGAGCTGTTCATCTCCTTTCTGGATGTTCAGTGGCAAGCGGCAGTGCCAGCGCCGGAGGTTGTCGGCGGGCGCGCTCTTTGTACCAATGCTGCACTGGCCCAGAGAATCGGCGAAGGGGCCAAACTGAGAATGGATGGGCCGGGACCGATCAAAGACATCAAGCTCGTCACCTCACCCACAACACACTACCTGCCGCCAAGCCTCGGCAGCCGCCCTTGGGCGTTGGCCTCGCAGCTCTCGCTCAACTATCTCTCCCTCACCAGCGGTCCGCAGGCCTTGGCTGCCCTCAAGAGCATCTTGCGTGAACACGTCGGTCCGACCCAACGGGTTGGTCTTCGCCAGATCGAAGGCATCAAGCGAATCGTATCTGAACAAGTGCTCCGCCCCCTGGTTCGCGGCGGAATGCGCGGCCTGGCCTCTTGCCTCAGCATTCGGCTGACATTGGAGCACACTCATTTCGAAGGCATTGGCGCCCTGCTGTTTGCATCGGTGCTACGGCACTTCTTCACGCTTTATGCGTCGGTGAACTTGCTGATCGAGTTGACAGTAGAAACCACCGATACCCAGCATCCCATCATCACCTGGCCCCCATTGGCAGGAACGAAGGCAGTGCTATGACCCTGCCTTCCGTCACCCGCCTGGAAGAACTGGACGCCTTTCAGCTTGTCAGAACGCTCACGCGGGCTGACGCCGGGCACCATAGTGGTGGGCAGAAAAATCCGGACGAGGTCCTGCGCTTCAAAGCAGACCTTTCCGCAGGCTTTCCCGGCCGCAACGTTTCGCACATCGTGCCCCCGATGCCTGGCGACGCGTTGCCTGTGATTGAGAAGGGGCTGGAGCCGAATGCCCGAACCCTGATCACCACGCCGGACTTTTGCGTCGACACCGTGCTGGGGCCGATGCCCCAGGCGTTCCTCGAATGGATCCGTGACCAGGTGGACGCAGGCCACACCACCACACGCGATTTTCTGGACATCTTCAACCACCGCATGAACCTCTTGCGCTACGAGGCAAGAGCGGCTCTTGATCTGTCTCTCAACAACGAGTTGCCCGAGCAGACGTCGTTGGCCGAATGGCTGGCATCCATCATGGGGACTGGCAACCTCGATGTGGCCAGCCAGATACCGACCCGGATGCGCAACTGGCTTGGCGCAGGTCAATGGTTGGCCAATGTACGCCGCGCGGGAGTGGGGCTGGAGAGGGTGATGTCGTTTTGCATGGCCTGCCCGGTGAGCCTCGAAGGGTTCACACCTCAGTGGCGGCCCCTGTCTGCCTACAACGAGCAACGTCTGGGCCAGCGCAAGCTGGGGCTCGACAGCTACCTCGGGCGGCGCTATTGGTCAGTGGACAGTGCGGTAACTCTGACGATAGGGCCTATCGGGCTTGAATCCATGTACCGGTTGCTGCCAGACGCCAGGGGTGGACCGCCAGAGGAAACCGCGAACCCACCTGCTGGCACCGCCCGCGCCTTGCTACGCCGTTGGACCAAGGGCGGGTATGGCTCCGAAGAATGGACGCATGCATCGTTCCGCGCATGGGTGATGCTGCTGACGGACAACCGGCACGACGTGAAAGTGGTCTTGCTGGTTCGCGAAACCGACATTCCGGTCTCGATTCTTGACTCCAAGACCACGCACGGTCTTCGGCTTGGCCAGACGGCCTGGATCAAAAGCCACCCGGACAATGCGCCTGCCATTCGCTCAGACCGGGCTGGTGCAGCTGGCCCCGCCTTGCGCGAGGTGCAGTTCTGGATGAACGCGTCTGTCTGCGATGAAGGGGGCATGGCATGACCCGACTCCCGCCCATCACCTCGCCTGAGAGAACGCTGGAGACGTTTCTTCACGTTGCGCTTTTCCTCAAAAGCGGTCAAGTGCTGGGGGATGAGACCTTCCGCCTCGTTTCCTTTCAGGGCCAGGAACAGGTCAGCTCGCCCTTCGAGTATCAACTGGAGCTGCACGCTGACAGCGCATCGGCTGCTCCGCTGCAAGTCGATTTCTCCGAGTTGCTTGGACAAGGTGTCACTGTTGGCATTCAAGCCATCGAGCTACCCGAGGTGTCTGCCGAGGATTGGCGCGAGCAAGCCTCCAACAGCTTCGTGCAAGCTGTCGCTGGCGCTGACGAGAGCCAGAGTCTTGTGCTCTTCAACGGTATTGTGGCCTCCTTTTCTCAAAGCAGCCCAGGCGTCTATCACGTCATGATGCGGCCGTCCATCTGGACTTTGACACTCACCAACGCGTATCGCGTGTTGCCCCAGATGTCGGTTCGTGATGCGATCGAGAATCTGCTCAAACAGCATGGGGTGTCATACAACTGCGATGCCCTCATGGGCCAGGACAACATCGCCATCACGCGAACGCAGGATTGGCTTCAAGCGGGAGAAAGCGACTACGAGCTTCTACAGAGGCTCATGTCCAAGGCTCACATCTACTACTTCGTCAAAAGCACCGGCAACGCCCATCAAGTGGTGTTTGCGAACAGACCGGCCTACCCCATGGCGCTGCCTGACGGGCGCCCAATGCGCTATGCCTACAGCTGGCAGGACGTCCAGGGCCCCATTCAGCCCGACACACTCACCCAGTACAAGCTGGAGCACAGCCTGACGAGCAGTTCGGTGAGCACGGTATTCACCCGCGAAGAGTCTGCTGTGGAACAGGACGAAGTGGCTAGCTACCAAAGTTACGTCAGCGACACGTCCAGCCAGCAGATCCGGCCATTTCGCCAGTACCTCATCTACCAATACGGATGCAGCGGCTCCGAAACCGACCACTTCGCCAGCCAGACCCGGGACACACTGGAGACGAGCCGACTGACGCTCAACGGAGGAAGCCACAGTCCGCACTTGCGTGTCGGGCACCAGTTCAGGACCACGCAATATCCGCGAGCCGAACAGAAGCCAGCGCCGTTGGTCGAGCCTCTGGAAGGGGCTCAATGGGTGGTGACCCAAGTCCAGCACCAGGCCAGCATCACCGGCAGCTATGAGAACAGTTTCAAGGCGGTTCCGGCGGGTGGCCTGATCACGCCATTCGAGATGTCGGCCACCCAGCAAGGAGCAGTGCTCGCCAAAGTCGTGGCGACACACACCAGCGCCGAAGCACCACAGGACTGGCGCTTCTACAAGTCCGACGTATATGCCCCGCAGGACCAGACGGTGGGGGACAGCGCGGCTGGCGCGAGCCCTACTCCTTTCAAAGGGGTGTGCGTGGTGTTCTCGACCGACACGGAAGAAGCCTGCCCGACCTGGGTGAAGCTCTCAGCTGGCATGGAAACCGTTCCCGAAGTCGGTGCCATGGTCCTGGTCGCGCGCTCGCAGGATCAGTCTGAGCTGCCCGTGGTGCAAAGCATCCTTGGCAGTCATGGCAACAGCGCCGCCACCCCTACTGGCTGGATCCCAAGCAACTCTGTCAGCAGCAGCTACAACACCAGCTACGGCGACAGTGTCGCCATCCACTTCGGTCGGTACTCCAACGCCGACCTGGCCAAGGCGCAAAAGCTGGTGACGGATAGCTACGGCACAGGCAAGTTTCGCGACACGTCCTACTCGCAGGGCGCCAGTTACAGCTACTCCACGTCCGAGAATGGAGCGAGCGGTCTGCTCAGCGAGTCGTATGCCTACGGCTCAAGCCAGAGTGAGACAAAGGGTGATTTCAACAACAGCAAATCCAGCTTCATCAACACGACGAACACCAGCGAGGTCACGGGCAAATCAGTCAATTCGAGCACGACTGCCATTGCAGAAAATACCAACATCCAGGGCTTTGCGACGAGTAGCAATACCACTGGATCCAGCATGGCTGCAGACGTCACAGGCGCATCGGTCAATACCAGCGTCACTGGCTTGGCCACCTCCTCCAGCGCCACAGGCGCGCGTGCGCAATTGAATCTGGAAGGTGTGAGCAAAGGCGTCTCACTCACCGGTCTGAGCAACAACGTGTCTCTGACGGGGGAGTCGAGCAATGTTGCCGTCACAGGAGTGAGCAAGCAGATCAGCGCTACCGGGTCGAGCACCGGCGTGGACGTGGTTGGGATGTCGACGCACGCTTCTCTCACTGGCATGGAAACGGCAGCACGCCTGGTTGGCATTTCCACCAATGCATCCCTCACTGGCATCAGCACCGGCGTCAATCTGACAGGCGTGACGACCGATGTCGGTGTGGTGGGCGTGTCGTCACGCGTCAATGTCACCGGTGTGAACACTGGCGTGAATGTGGTCGGCGTCAGCACGGACGTCAACGTCGCGGGTGTGACCACCAACGTGTCAGTCAAGGGGGTGGCCACCAACATTGATGTCACGGGCGCTGGCATCAGCGTACAGGTGGCGGCGGCCATGGTGAGCGCCAACATCACGGGCATCAGCGTGGACATTCCGTTGATCAAGATCATTCTCTGACCCATGAAGATCATCAAGCCCATGACGCTCAGCCTGCTGCACCGGTCGTTCACGATCCGGCAGCAGCACCACCTTTCCGTTGCAGTGCTGGGCTTCTTCTCGTTGCGGGACGGATGCGCTACGAGGCTGCTGGACGAAGCACCCCAATGGAAACGCATCCTGCCGCACCTTCCCGCTGGAACACCACTGGATGAGGCAATGCCCAAGGCCCATGCGGAAGCTCTCCTGCTCGGAGCGGCATGCGCTCCTTCGGGCGAGCTGCGACAGACCATTCAGGTGCGAATGAGCGTTGGTGCCAACATCGACAAACGACTGTTGGCATACGGAGACAGGCGGTGGCGATACGGCGTTGCCCCGCTGTTCAGCATCGCCCCCCCCCAACCCACAGCGCGCATCCCGCTCGTCTGGGCAAACGCCTATGGCGGAAAGGGCTGCGCAGACAATCCTGATGGTCGCGGCTACCCGTCTGGGTCGACCGCAGCATTGACGTCCCACAACGAAGGGTGGATGCCCAACCTGGAGTACGCAGACAGTCCGATTGAACGGCTTGGCCGCGCGTACCCGCCAGCCTCGCTCGGTCCGGTTCCAACCACCTGGCCAGTGCGAGCACGCCATGCCGGCACGTACGACAAGCGCTGGATCGCCGAGGTTTGCCCCGCACTCCCCGATGACTTGCACTGGAGCACATATAACCAAGCCTCGCTGGATCAGCGCACAGATGAAGACTTTGGTCCTGGTGATGGCTTCTGCCTGGAAGGCGTATCCGAGCTTCACTCTCGGATCGAAGGACAACTGCCCAACCACAGGGTGCGAGCTTTCATCCGCCAAAGCGCAGCCGCCAGTGGTTCCGATTGCCCCCTGGAAGTGCCCCTTCGTTTCAATACTGTCTGGTTTGTGCCCGATGAAGATATCGGCATCGCCATATGGCGCGGCACGCGTGTGGTGGACGAACTCGACGCTGCCGACGTGTCCACCCTGATGGTCGCCTACGAGAGCGGGGAGAGCTTGCCACGACCGATGCAACACTATGCTGATGTCATGGCGCTTCGTACTGATCGAAGCACAGCTGGGCTTCATGCATTCAACGAATCTCAACTGGCTCCAGAGCAGTCTGGGCGGAAAGCGCCGCACACCCAGCCGCAGCATTCCCTCGCACAGCAGCGTATCGACAAAATTCACGAAACGCTGCTGTCCCAGGCCGAAGGTTTGGACATTGTTCCGCCAGAGCCCCCACAAGCTGCGCCACCGCTGCTGATACCACCAGATGCCGACGCCATCCGTCAAGGAGACTTTGATCTCACCGACTGGATGCAGCAGGTCGACAAGCTGAAAAACGACGTCGAGGAGAGTGCAACTGCTTGGCGCCAGTTCCAGAAGGAAAAGCTCGCCGACATTCGCGAGCTGACACAGCAGGACACGGCGGCACAGGACGCAAGTTCTCAAAAGGCGTCCGGATGCGACAAACTTCCATGGGAAGCCGTGCTCAGAAAAGCCAGCGGCGAAGACCAACAGGAAGCCATTGAGACCATGGCACTGGCAATGTCGTCCGGCCATTCTGACTCGCAAAAGCGCGAAGAGGCCACATCGGCCGTCGTCCAGGCCATCGCCCTCAAACATCAGGCCCGGCTGGCGTCCCCCTCCCCACTGGATGCCGCACAAGAACTGCCCCCTGAGCTCGCACATCGACTGGGCGCGGAGGTCATGCGCTGGCATTCACAAGGCATTGCGCTGGCCGGACGTGACCTGGCAGGCGCCAGCCTCCGAGGCGTTGACCTGCGAGGCGCAGACCTGAGGGGTTGCATGCTCGAACGAGTGGATTTCAGCGACAGCATGCTTGACGGCGTCGATCTGAGCCGAGCCGCCCTGACGCAGGCCAGGCTCGATGGAACCAGCCTCCGGGGCGCGATTCTCAAAGACGCCAATCTGACAGGCTCGGTATCCACTGGCGCAGACATGTCCGGCGCCCTTTTGAGCGGCTGCCGCGCTGACCAATGCGACTGGCACAACGCACGGCTGGTAGGCGCGACGATCATCAGCGCCAGCTTCAACGAGGCTCGCCTGACGGGCGCTGATTTGAGCAACGCGAAGCTTGAAACTACGCTTTTCACTCAAGCCGAGCTCGACCACAGCCTTTGGGCCAACGTACAGGCACAACGCTGCGTGCTGATCAAGGCCAAGGCCAAGGGGGCAAACTTCTCTCAATCCACCTGGGTTCGCAGCGCCTTTACCGAGTCCCGTTGGACGCGTTGCAGTTGGGCACGGGCGAGTCTGGAGCAATCGGAGTTCACGCGGTCCGTATGGGCCGGCTCAGATTTGTCGCGATTGACTGCAAGCAAATGCAACTGGCTCAAAGCCAGCATGGATCACTGCTCGCTGGCGGGAGCGTCCATTCAGGATTGCAATCTGGGTTCGACAAAGTTGCATGGTGTGAACCTGAACCACAGCTGCTTTGCCCGCAGCCTCTTCGTCGGGGCCCGCATTGAAAACTCCAATGCGACGGAGGCAGACTTCTTCCGGGCATTGCTGCGCCGGGCGATGTTTGACGAGACGCCGCTGACCCATGCGAGCTTTTATGGCGCCGAGCTCACCGGAATCAACATTCGCGCATGCGAGTTGCGCGGCTTGAAGCTCGACGCCAAAAGGGAAATCGCATGACAGACCTCCGGTGGAACACCCTGAAGGGAATGATCGCCCAAGGCCAACCGGTTGTGGGAGAGGACCTGAAAGGACTCTTCAGCGCCGCTGCCGAGGTGAGCAACGCAGTGTTCATCAAGTGCGACCTGAGGCAATCGGACTGGACGGGATCACACCTCGACACAGTCACGTTCGTCGATTGCCAACTTGAAGCTAGCATCTTTGCAAGAGCTTCTCTGAGCAAGGTCACCTTGAGCAACTGCTGCGCAGACCATGGCGACTGGTCTGGCTCTGACGCCACCATGTTGACGATGACCGGTTGCAGCGTCCAGGACACGGATTGGTGTGGCGCGACGTTGTCCCGCTGCGGCTTCTACAAAACTTCAATGCAACGGAGTCAGTGGCGGGATGTACAAGCGACCCGTTGCGCGTGGTCCGAGGTTGACGCCACGCACGCAGATCTTTCAACCGCTTCCTTGGCCGGGTGCGCCTGGCATGGCGCCAACTTCGTCGCAGTGAACATCGCATCGGTGGTGGCGCGCGATAGCGTCTTCACACAGGCAGATTTCACTGGACAGCAACTGGGCAAAGCCAGCTTCCTGCGATGCAACTTTCAATCTGCGCGATTCGCAGACTGCAACCTGGCAGCGGGCCAGATGCAGCTTTGCAGCGCACCGCAGGCCGTGTTTGAACGAGTGATGGCACGTGAGTTGAATGCCGATTCGCTGATGGCAGCTCATTCCCGGTGGCTAGGCTGTGACCTGGCCGGAGCAAAGATGAAGGGCGCTGTCTTCAAGAACGCGCAGATCGATACCGTTGCCTTTGGCAAAGCAGATTTGCGAAAGTCCCAATGGGAAAAGGCAGCCATCAAGCATGCGGATTGGCAAGGATGCGATCTGCGGTTCGCCCGTTTTGCGCATGCTGACATCAACCACGTGAATGCGCGGGATGCCGACCTCAGCCATGCAGACATGCATTGCACCCGCTGGACAGACTCTGACCTCTCCGGTGCCAAGCAGCATCGCGTCCAGACAACGAACCCACGCCTTGCCGAAGCGGAGGCCAGGTCCATTCAGAAGGAGACCGTATGACACTTGCTTACCTGCCCACCGCCTCTGCCTGCTCCGAGGACGAGGATGCCATGAACCAGTCAGCGAGCTTTCACGTCACACGCGTGGTTCGGTCGGAGGGTGGCTGCCGCTTCCGTCTGGAAGACGACACCCTCGCACTGCAGGCCTGCTCGTGCTTGCTGACACCCCGCCCTGGCGACACCATCCTGGTCGTCGTCACAGAGTCCGAAGCCTACATCTCTCAGGTGCTCAAGACTTCTTCCGCTGACGCCTGCTTGTCAGTTCCCGGCGCCGAGCATCTCACGCTGGCCCAGCGCAGCCTCGCATTGCACGGGACGGACAACGTCTCTGTGCGCAGCCTGGGGGAAGTCGAGCTGACCTCCGCCGACGCGGGTGTGACGGTGAGCGCGAGGAACTTCATTGCCTCCGCCAGTGAGAGCATGGTGCAGAACGCTCAGAACCTGATCAGCCATGCCCAGCATTGCGTCGTGCAGGTGTCATCCCTGCTGCGCCTGCATGGCAAACAGACGCTTGTCACGTCTGAGCAAGACATGAAGCTCGACGCCGAGCGGATCAGCCTGGGGTGACGCCGTGTTCGCCAATACCAACCTCTGCGTCATGAACTTTGCGTTCCCGGACGTGTGCGAAATTCCGACTCCAGTCACCGTGATTCCCACGCCCCTGGTGAACATCGGCATCTCCATCACCCACGTTCCTTCCCAGTTCACCGTGATCATCTGCGGAGGCCTGGCTGAAAACCTGGTCACCGAAGGAACCATCACGGATGGCGACGAAGAAGGCCTTGCGCTCGGTGTTGTCTCGGAAACCATCATCGCCCCTGACCGATACGTGCTGGGCAGCATCACGGTGAGCATCGGCGGCGTGTCCGCCACGCACCTCACCAGCCTCACCCTGGGAAACGAGATCAACGCGGTGGGCTTGACCCTCACGCCCTCGCAAATCTGCGTGCTGATCCTGTCCTGAAAGAAGCGCGCCATGCGGAACACCCCCCAACTCATCTTCATCACTTTGGCAGGGGCTCTCCTGCCAGGGTGTTCTGCGCTCGAGAACCTCGTGGGATACACACCCAAGGCTGCCGTCACGCAAATCAACCTGATCGCCAAGGCCGCCGCCAACCAGAACAATGCCACGACAGTCGACCTGGTGTTTGTCTTCTCCCCTTCAGTGCTTGAGATCCTTCCCAAGACGACACCCGAGTGGTTCGAGAAGAAGAGCGGCATCATCGCCGGATCGCCCGCGGCGCTTGCTGTCGTCTCGTTCGGTGTGCCGCCTTCGACGATCAGCAACGCCGTCGCGCTTCCCGCCGGGCACAGCGACGCCATTGCGGTGTATGGATATACCAACTACCTGGCCACTGGCGGCCAGACGCGAGGAGACATCAGCTTGCTCTCCTGCGCCCAGATCACGCTCGAACCTCAAACCGTCGCCTACGCCAGTTGCGCTGACGCCAGCACCAGCACATCTGCTGGCTCAGAGAAAGGGAGTCCCTGATGACCGATGCCCAAATCAATACCAACTCGGCCCACGCCTCAGGCGCTGTTGTCGACCAAGGAGGTAACGCACCGGTGACGGCAGGGTTGCCCAATCCGGTGCAATGGTCGGAGGGCATGCTGCTCTCCCCCCAGCACTTTCAGCAGTCTGACGCCTATTGGCAAGCCCAGATGGCTTACCGGCTGAGTCTGCTCAGCACCCCCGCATACGGGATCTCGGCGATCGAATTCGACACGACGTCGCTGAGCACCGGATTGGTCAAGATCCTGCGACTCGAGGCCATCCTGCCAGACGGGACGCCCGTCGTCTACCCTGGCAGCTTCACACAAGCGCTCACCGTTCAAGTGACCACGGCGCAGTTGCCAGAGGGTGAGCGTTTGCGCATACAGCTGGTTCTTCCGGCACACAGCGCTTCGTCGGTCCGCAACGATGGTTCTCTGCGCAGGTTCGACGCCGTGCTTGGCGCCATGGCTGTTGACGAGAACACCGGCGTCGGATCGGTGCCAGTCGACCGCCTGCAACCCCGGCTATCGCTGGTCGCCGCGAACATTTTGGGCGCGCAGTATGTGGCGCTTCCGTTGATGGAGCTCACGCGTAACCCGGTCACAAGGCAGATCGAAATCAGCGACTACCTTCCACCCCTGTTGCGATGGCAGGCTGCACGGAAGTTCAAGGCCGATGGCACGGCGCACCAAGTCGAGCGACTACAGCATGACATGTGGTCGGCACTGCGCCGAATGTGTGGCAACCAGAGCGAGGATGGCCCAGTCTGGGCGTCTGGCCAGGGGCAAGCAGACCAGAGAGCCATGCAAGCCCGCCATCTGGCCTCAGCCATTCCTCTTCTTTACCAGAAGCTCCAGCAACCGGACGCCACTCCCTACGAGGTGTATGAGGCAATGGTCCATGCGGCCGCTTCGCTTGTTTTCATCGGGCGCAATCCCATACCTGTCTTGCCTGACGCGTATCAGCATCTGGACGCGGCGCCGCAGTTCCGTCGCCTGCTTCAGTTCATGCGCCGCAAGCTGAGCTACGTCAAGGTCGAGTTCGATTTCCTGTTGTTCGACCGCAAGGCGCACCGCTTCACTTGCAAGTTGCCCGCCGCGCAGCATCGGTGGATTGTCGAATTGAGGCTGGAGAACGGACGAACCCCTACCACCACAGAGTCTGCTTCGCTTGAGCGATGGTTGAATGAGGCGATCATTGCCAGCGCATCAATGCTAGAGCCCGCTCGCAGAATGCGGCTGGGGGCCAAGTCTCGCCGCCTCAGTCAGCAGGACATTGAGTCTGCCCGCTTGCCTGGACATGGCTGCTATGTCGAGATCATCAGCTCACTGGTGGAGATGGGAGAGCAAGCACCGCAAGCGTTGGTGCAACCCGGGAAGCTTCTGGTGATCGACGGCGATGCGGACAGTCGGCATCTTCAGCCTCATCAGCTTCTCTTGTTCATTGCCCACACCGACACCGATTCCGGCGCATCGCCGCAGGTGCTCCCACTGGAGTAGGTGCCATGAACACCACCCACACAGTGTCGTTGAACCAGGGACTGCTGCTTCGGTGCATGCGCCGTTTCATGGCGCAGATGGAAGACCTGACGCGAACCAGCCAATCGGGCCGGGCCTCCAAAGCAACCTCCGCTTTCAACGCTGACAGCCCACCTTCCCAGCCAGCGCCAAAGCCCGAGCTTCCCTCCCCTGGCCTCGGGGTCACGCTCGCTGCCACCGCCATGCCAACTGCGCCAGACCATGTCACCGTCGTCGCAGCGCCCGAGAGCGCACCCGCTATGGCCGGCGATGCGCGTCTCGCCATGATCAGCGACAAGCTTCTGGCCTCGCTGGAGGCCCAGCGCCGATACTTCCGGCGCCACGCTGCACATCGCCTTGTGGAGTTTCACGAGCGCGCCAGCTACCTCATGTGTGCGTTGGCAGACGAGTTGCTGATATTCGGCCCGTCCAGCGCGGGGGCTGACGCTTGGCTACCTCATT
>JBNKNN010000115.1:0-13302 GCA_050293865.1 Hydrogenophaga sp.
CCAGAGCCTCCCGTATCAACCGGCGTTTCTACCGCAGACAGTGTGCGCGCAAGCGACGAACATCGGATGCCCAATGGATATGACATGGCCGACGGTATGCTGCGTCTGGGCGAAATGGGACTGGGTGTTGCGGGCCTGAAACTGGCGCTCAGGGAGCTTGGCTATGACGTATCGCCTGGGATGATCTTCGATGCTGAAACGGAGAATGCCTTGCGTGAGTTTCAGGGGGCCAATGGGTTGGCGGCAGATGGCATTGCGGGCCCCCGCACACTGGCAACCATTGGTTCAGGCGGGCCGGCCGACTTGGCCGACGGGCTGATCCGCCGTGGCGATCAAGGCGTTGGCGTTTTGGGCGTTCAGTCTGCTCTCAGTGCCTTGGGATACGCCATTGATCAGGACAGGGTTTTTGGACCGCTGACCGAGGCTGCTTTGCGCGACGCCCAGGAGACGCATGGTTTGCAAGTGGATGGTATTGCTGGGCCGCTCACGTCGGCGGCCTTCATTGAGACGCTGGCGCGAGAGGCCGGCCGCGACCAGGCCGAAGTCGCCAGCGAATGGCCTTCTTTCAAGGATGATCCCGAATCGTTTGTCGGTCGACTGCTGGCCGCCGAAGGTGCAGGCGATGACGAGAGCGTGAGGCGCCTCATGGGCGAACTGTCAAAGACATCAGATGCGTTGGCGATGCGGGCTCAAGCGATCGAGGCCGTGGCTCGGCAAGACGCCGCGGAGACCATGGATAAGAGCGTGGCGACGGACCACAATGTGGATGCCAGCCGGGGGACTGTCTAAAACAAGGTTGCCGCAGAGGTGTCATGTCAGCGACAAGTCGGACTGGTACGCGGCGGCCTCGATTCGCAGGGCAGTGCAAGGAGCAGACTGTGGGTGACAGGCGCAACGCTGTCGGAATAGCCTGACGTGATTCACAAAGAACTCCAGGCCGGGATCGGCGGCTTGAAGCGCCAAACCGATCACGAGTTCTGGTTACACCAGTCAGGTTCGCAACGTCGAGATGGAGCTGACCAGTCTTGCCGATTGCTGACGCATGGAGTCAGCCGCTGCCGCTGCCTCTTCGACCAAGGCTGAGTTTTGTTGCGTCGCCCTGTCGAGCTCCGAAACACTGGCGTTGATGCGTTCGATCCCAGAGGCTTGTTCGCGGCTCATGAGGGATATCTCGCTGATGATGTCATCCACCTTTTGTACGGAGTCGACAATTCGCAAGACTTGCGTTCCTGCGGTTTTCGCTCGTGCGGAACCTGACTCTACCTGTTCGACAGATGTTCCGATCAGGTCCCTGATCTCTCTTGCTGCGCCAGCGCTGCGCTGCGCCAAGTTTCGTACCTCTGCCGCAACGACGCTGAATCCGCGCCCCTGCTCTCCAGCTCGGGCAGCCTCTACAGCGGCATTGAGTGCCAGGATATTGGTCTGGAACGCGATGCCGTCAATAGTGCCGATGATCTCCCGTATCCTTTGGGCATGCGTACTGATCTCTTCCATGGTCTGAACCACTTCCGAGACGGCTTGCCCTCCCATGGTGGCTGCTGCTGTTGCCTCTCGTGCCATTGAGCTCGCTTGGGCGGCATTGTCTGCACTGATCTTGAGCGCTTCTGTCATCTGTTCGACGGAAGAGGCGGTTTGTTGAAGAGAGCCAGCGGTGAGTTCGGTGCGTTGCGACAGGTCAGCATTGCCAGAGGCAATCTCTCTGCTTGCCGTATCTATCTGGCCTGCTGCATCTCGGATCTCGGACACCATGTGCGAAAGATTGCCGCAGAGTTTGTCCATGGCGGAGAGGACTTGTCCAGTGGCGTCGCCCATCTTCATCGTCGAACGAGCGGCGAGGTCGCCGGTGGAGACGCGGCTTGCAATATCGGCAGCATGGGTCAGGGGTCTCACTATCACACGAGCACACCACCATGCGATGGTCGCCGCGAGAAGGGTCGCCAGAGCCAGTGCAATCGCCACTGCCGTTGCGCCGGTACTGGCGCCTTGCTTGGCTGCGTCTGTCATTGAAACCGCGGTCGTCACTTCTGCCTCCACAATCCTGTCCATGGACGCCTGCGCGTCTTCGAGCGCCTTGTTCATGGCGATGATGTAGAAGGACGCCATGTTCAAACCAGCGGATTTGACCTTCATGGCCTGGCCGATTTGCTTCTCGATCTGCATGTAGTACTGGTTGAAGTCCTGCCATGCGGCTCGCTTTTCTGCGCTGAGCGAATTGTCATTCAATACCTCATCCAGCTCCCGGCGAAACGATGCTTGCAGTTCAGCCAGAGACTTGTCTGTCGCCTCGATGGTTTCAGGCTTGGCCCCGCTGGCTTCCCAAACCAGGGATTGCAGAGCCGTCATGTAGACCGAGCTGAACCCAGCGGACATTCGTTCGGCTTTGACGATGGCTTGCGTGCCTTCTCCCCCCACGCGCTCGATACTGGTGGTCAGGCTTTTGAAGGTAAGGATTGCCAGCGCGGCGACCATCGCCATGCATACGACGGCGAATGCTGGTGCAAGCGATATCTTGGCGCCGATGGAGAGTCGGTTGACTAGCTTTTCCATTTGGTTCCCTGAATAGGATCGGCTTTATGTAGACAAAGTGGTCGTTTTCTTGTGCGCCAGCTGACACATTGCCCGGTGTCACCTGCGTCGGTGGTCAACGATAGAAACCCACGCCGGCGAAAGCGTCTGCGCCCTCAAGCTTGACTACGTAGGAGGTTTTCGCTGCCGGCTTCTGGGTGACGGGGTTGATGAACTCATAGTCATACCAGCCAGTGCCAGAGGTCTTGGCGATCTTGGCCATTTCCAGGGCTCCTGAACGCCCTTTGTCATCGCGCATCTCGCTCAGGTTCTGGCCAACAAGCTTAGCGTTTCCTCCATGAGCCAGAACGTTCCCTTTCATGTCGAAGACAAACACATACAGGTCTTTCTGGCTCCACTTGGCTTTGTCATTTGAGAAGTCGCTGTATGCCTTCTCTTTGCCGACGGACTTCACGTGCATGGCGGCGGCATCGGCCAATGCCTTGGCTTCTTCCTTGGTTCCATGCCCTTGAGCCAGAGCCGAGGGAGCCAGAATTGCGGCCACGGCAAAGCTGACCAGAGTTTTGACAAATGCTGAACGGTTCATGATTTAGCCTTCTCCATTGATGATCTGAAACAAGCACGACGGCAAGGCTTCCGGTTCCACATAGGATCAGCCCGCGGGCAGTGTGTAGATGCTTGCCATCGCATACTCTAGGCATCTCTATCGACCTCTGACCCTGGAAATTGAGATCTTTTGTGCTTGCAAATTGGCTGGAATCAAGCCTGAACGAAGGGGAAGAAGTGCCTCGATCAAGGATGCAAGAAAGGCAATCAGGAACTCCTGAGTCAACGGCGTACAGGGGCGTGAGCTGCTACGGCCTGCCGACCTGACAACGAGCCCTCAACCAGAAAGGCCTGCCCTGCACATGAAGTTGGAAAGCTCGCGGTCACTGTTGCCAACACTTTGATGGACTGGGCGGTTCTTCGTGATCTGGTGTCATTGCATTGGCGCGGCGCACTAGGCGTGCCATTTGGGAGCGCATCTTTCGATGATGTGTCCATGCTGCACTTGGGTGTGAACATTGAAGCCAATGACGCTTTGCTTGCCCAGGTGGCCAGAGTGATGAAACCTGCAGCCAGAGTTGATGCGTACGACGCGATACAAGTCGAGGAAGGGCTGTTCTCCTCCCCTGCACCCTCGGCTTGCGACGAGAGTTTCAGCTGAATGTCTTCGCCCGGCGGGTACGTTGCATTGCTCGAATCCTCTATGCAGACTGTCGAAGAGGTCAACGACAGAAGGGATTTCGCGCTGGGCTTCTTCAAGCATCCCAAGGCCAAGACCTATGCCGGCAACGGTCCGCTTCCGCTGAGCCTGCACGTGCTGATGCGAGGGACCACGGGCGAAAAGACCGACAACATGGTCGCCCGTACTGGCAACGGATTCACCTCGCCGATAGAGATCGAACCAAGAAGAAAGTAGCGCTGTCCTCAGTGGTGTTGGGGTAAGGGCACGAATCAAGCCTCTTGCAACTGACCCTCCCCCGTAGAACGCCATGCGCCGATAGCACAGCCGTAGTGGCATGCTGCTGTGCTGTTAGCGCCTTCGAACAGATCTGGCTTTGCCTTGCCGTCCTTTTGTGGCGAGCGCCAGATCAGAGGGCTTTGACTTCCTTGTGCCTGAAGCAAGAAACCAGGTGGTCATTGACCATGCCGACAGCTTGCATGAATGCATAACATGTTGTCGGCCCCACAAATTTGAATCCCTTCTTCTTGAGGCTCTTGCTCATCTTCTCTGACTCTGGTGAGCTCGAAGGAACTTCGGACGGAGTCTTCCAGGTGTTCTGAATCGTTTTACCGTCCACAAACGACCAGATGTAGTGGTCGAAGCTCCCGTACTCAGTCTGGATCTCCAGAAAGCGCTTGGCGTTTTCAATCGCAGCGTTGATTTTGAGTCTGTGTCTGACGATGCCTGAATCATTGAGCAGGGAATCGACTCTCTCCTGCGAGTACTGCGCGATCTTCTTTGCGTCGAACTGATCAAACGCCCTCAAATAACCTGCACGCTTTTGAAGAATGGTTGCCCAGCTGAGGCCGGACTGGGCTCCTTCAAGAATCAACATCTCAAAAAGCTTCCGATCATCGTGCAGGGGAACGCCCCATTCCATGTCGTGATGCTCAAGCTCCAAAGGGTTGGAGTTTGCCCATTCGCAACGCCTCATACCTAACCTCCTCCGCGAAAAAAAACGACATTATCTTCCTCTCACGAATCGACCTTCGGGGGAGGGGGACGAACGATCCAATCGAGTTCTCTCGCCAGCCTTTCCAGTCGGGCCATCGATGGGCTCCGATGAGCTCCGATCGGTAGCGCTGCACAGCAATCCATGGCCGCACGGACACCAGTGGCGTTTGGTCGCCTGCTTTGCTCCCACCGTTGGCCGGCGCAATCTTTCCTTTGGCGTCAATGACGAAGTCGGCGGGCATGCGATGAACAGCGCCGTTGATCCTGCCTGGCATGTGGCTGACCGGCATGGCCTGGATGGTTGCGCTGGTGCTCCCGAGGTCCAATAGTCCGGTTCAACTGGCCCCTGCACCCCAATTGCGGAAATGCTCCATGGCTTCGTCAGCTACCAAGGAAAGAGCCATGTTTTGTCAATGCGAGCGGACGCGCGATCCGAGGCGCGCTTGCGTCTCGGGAGGCGACTGCGGTCTACGGACGAAGTGAGTAGAAATGCGTCAGGGGGCTACCGTTGCCTTGAAGCAAGTGGTGAAGATGTGCAGCGGCTCAGCGCACCGCTCAAGCTTGGCGCGCAGCACCGCGCCCTCCCATCCGATCCAGAAGAATGCCGCTAGGCGGGCGCAGTCTGCCCGCTTTGAGATTTCGCCGACCGCCTTGGCTGCTTCCAGACAGCGCTCCGTCCGGGCCTGCCAATCGGAAAGCACGCTGGTCAGCTGAGCGCGAAATGCTTCAGGCAGTGCATTCATCTCCTGGCCTAGGTTGCCGACGAGGCAGCCGCGGCGGAAGTCAAATCTCGCCATACCGCGCTCTGCGTCCTGGCAAAAGGCGTCAATGCGATGGAGCGGCATGAGGCTTTCATCCAGAAAGAACTGATCGAGCTTGCGCACAAAATAGTCGTTGTATAGCGCGATCAGTTCGGCGCCAAACGCTTCCTTGCTGTCGAAGAAATGATAGAAGGAACCTTTGGGTACGTTGACCGACCTCAGCACTTCGTCGATGCCCGTGGCTGAGAAACCCTTCTCGGTCAGAGCAGCGACGCCCGCGCGAAGCAAGATCTCGCGAGTCTCCCGGTAGTCCCCCTGCACTTTGGGAGGGCGACCCCGTTTCCGGGGAGTGATGATGTTGTCTGACATTCGTCAATTATTGGACCGGCCGTCTTGGAAAGTCAATCCATGCCCCCCTCAGAGCTTTTCCAGGGGCAGGTATCGCGTTGCTCAAATGGGGCTCATGTCCCGTACGGCTTGCATTTAATAGATGATCGGTCTAATATTTGAACATCATTGGTCGATTGATTGAAAGGCGAGTATGTTTCAAGGAATACTGATCGAAAAAGACGACGCTGGCTACCGGGCTTCGTTGAAGAGCATTGACGAGGCTGACCTGCCAGAGGGCGACGTGACCGTGAGGGTCAGCCACTCGACTCTCAACTACAAGGACGGCCTGGCCATCACCGGGCGCGGTCCGGTCGTGCGCCATTTCCCGATGGTGCCCGGCATTGACCTGGTGGGAACGGTGGAAGAAACCACCCACCCAGACTTCAAAACGGGTGACAAAGTGGTGCTTAACGGCTGGGGTGTGGGCGAAAGCCACTGGGGAGGCCTGGCTCAGAGGGCGCGGCTGAAGGGCGATTGGCTGGTGCCTCTGCCAGAGACCTTCACTCCTCAACAGGCGATGGCCATCGGCACCGCAGGCTACACGGCGATGCTGTGTGTGATGGCTTTGGAGCGCCACGGCGTGACGCCCGACAAGGGAGAGATCCTGGTGACTGGAGCTGCCGGGGGTGTCGGCAGCGTGGCAGTGGCCATTCTGTCCAAGCTGGGATACACCGTGGTTGGAGTGACTGGCCGTCCCGAGGAGCGCGACTACATCATCGGCTTGGGCGCCAGCGACGTGCTGGAACGCTCTGCGTTTTCTTCGCCCGGAAAGCCGCTGGGCCGTGAGCGTTGGGCAGGAGCGGTCGACGTCGTTGGCAGCCACACGCTGGCCAACGTTTGTGCCACCACACGCTATGGCGGGGTAGTGACGGCATGTGGTCTGGCCGGGGGCATGGATCTGCCCGCAACTGTGGCGCCGTTCATCCTGCGTGGGGTCACGCTGGCCGGTGTTGACAGCGTCATGGCGCCCAGGCCGTTGCGCCTGGAAGCATGGAAGAGACTATCGACCGATCTTGATCTGACAAAGCTCGGTCAGATTGCGGAAGAGATCGGATTGAATGACGTGATTGCGACGGCGACGAAGCTTCTAGACGGACAAGTGCGAGGCCGCGTGATCGTGGACGTCAATACCTGACCTGCGACAGGCGCGAGATCAGTCGCTCGCATCGACGAGAGCCGTGGCCGTCCAGGCTGGTCTGCAGTCTCCCGTGACCTTCCTATGGAGGTCAACGGGAACCGTGCATGTGCAGACTTCTTGAACGACTCAGGGCAAAAGGCCCTGACCGATGTTGAGATGCCGAGCCAATGGCTGCAGAGAACGCTTGGCAACTTTGGTGAGCGCGCCGCGCCACGGGCCTGAAATCAAAGCTGAGTTCTCTGGGCTTCTCGATGCCTGCCACCGGCAACAACTCTGGGCTGAATGCGTTTGATGTATGCAGTACTTGGCGGGCGGGAAATGCGCTACCGGCACAACTCGAACAGGTCGGCGATACCAATGGGATTGAGCCACCACATGGCCAGCGCTGTGAAGACCATCCAAGAGGCTATAAGGGCCCAGGCCATCAGGCCTGGTCGGGAAACAGCGCTGGGGGAGGATGTGGTGGTGTGAGCCATAGTCTTTTAAGCCGAATGGCTGTGAGTAAAGGTGTCGATAGAAGTGCGCAACCGTGTTCCCTGATCGCGCAGAGACTGCGTTGTCGCGCTCACCTGCTCCACGAACGATGCGTTTTGCTGCATTGACGTATCAATCTCGCGGACGTGAGATCCCAGGCGCTCAAGATGTGGGAACTCGTCCTGAGCCGATTTGGATGCATGCTGGATCAACTGGCGTACTTCAGCCACGGAGGCAACAACGGCCTGCATGGCGGCGCCCGCTTCTCTCGCAAACTCGCTGCCGGAGGCGACGCGTTCGGCTGAGTTGGTGATCAAACTGCGAACCTGACGGGCGGCTTCGGCGCTGCGTTGGGCCAGGCCGCGAACCTCTGAAGCGACGACCGCAAAGCCTCTGCCCTGCTCGCCAGCTCGCGCAGCCTCTACTGCCGCGTTCAAAGCCAGGATATTGGTCTGGAAGGCGATGCCGTCTATCACCCCGATGATGTCGGTGATCTCTTTCGAGCTGGTCTCGATCCCTGCCATGGTCGCGACAACCTGGTCGACCACTGCGCCGGCGCGCTCAGCGGACTCGCCAACGCTATCGCTCTTGCGGCCAGCGGAGACAATCGTTTCCAGACCTGCGCGGGTTGACTGCAGATAGCGTTCGAGTCCGCTCACCGCCTCCTGAGTGCCAGCGGCGCTGCGTTCGGTACGGACCGAAAGGTCCAGCGTGCCCTGGGATATTTCGTTCAATGCGGCTTCGACACTGCGCGATGCGCCGTCCACTTCACCCACCATGGAGACGAGGCGCTGACGCATTTCTTCCATGGACGCCACCATGGCGTCATCGGCTACGGCAGTTTCGGCCTTGGCATCCAGTTTGCCGGCGGCGATGTTGGCGGCCATCGAAGAGACCTGAACGGACCCGGCCACCAGTTTCCCGGTCATCAAGGTGAGGTAGGTCAGTGCACCGGCTTGCACCGTGGCGACGCCAGCATGGATGAAGAAGTGCAACCACAGGCTGTCCTGCACGCCGAAGATGGTGATGCCGAACCCCAAAGGCTGCAGAATGGTGAAAACCAAATGATGCGTGGCGATGGTGGCGAATGCTGCCATGATGGGCTTCCAGTCGCAGTAGACCGCCAGCACGGACATCATCAAGAAAAAGCTGAAGTGGGCTTCCAGGTTGCCGCGTGTCTGCTGCACCACCAGACCGGTGAAGACCATATAGGCGACTGCCATGACGACGCGGGTGAGCGCTGCTCCTGGGTAAGCCCGGGTCATCCACCAAGGCACTGCCAGCGCTGGCACGCCTACCAGCAGCGCCAGCAACCAGGTATCAGTAAAAGCCGCCAGACCGATACAAAAGGCCAGATGCCCGGCCGCACAACCTATGGTCAGGCGGTGCGCGCGCTTGTAAAAGTCAACCATTTTCGAATCTGTGGATGAATCCATTTGGGGTTCCCCCGAATAACGTTCGGATTGAATTGAGGATGCTTCCTGGGTTGATCGACTTTGCAGATTCAAACTTGAGCGAAATGCGCCGCAAGGCCCTCAGCGCGATGCGTAGGAACGCTCCATGAACTGCGACTTCTCACGCTGGGCCAAGCAAGGAACGGCACGCCGGGCGGCACAATTCGATAGCGCGCATGACAGTGTTCTTGCGGCTTGTATGTCTGCGCAAACCTTCTCTCCCTGGCAAAACAAGCCATACCCACCCGCCAGGGGACCGTCTGCACAGCCACCAACTGCGCGTTGGACCCCAAAACAGTAAGGATGGTGTACTCGCGTTGCGCGTTGTCGTGAACGCAGTCAAACCTGCCAGGCTGGCCTTGGCACTGCGCACCTCGCGCCTCCTCCTGCAAGGGACACGGCGCGCATGTTGCAGGTGGTGCGCGAGATCCCTAGCCTGTTTTGACGCTCCTCGGGTCGGTCTCAACTGGGTCGGGCCCGCTGCAGGAGCGACGCTGAGGGTTCGATTTCTGCAGCAGTGGTCCGAACAGTTGGCCCTGCCAATGGGGGAGGACCTGCATCGCGAACCAATGAGTCTCGGTATCTTTCAGAGCGTCTATGGACCCAGGTGCCGGGGAAGACAAACGCCAGACGAGCGAAGTGTTCTGAGCTGTCAACGCTTGCGTGCGATTCGCAAGCCAAGGTTCCAGATCCTCGTATGCAACTCCAACTCTGTTGTTGCCTTTGCCTTCAAGGGACTCGGGGAAAACACGCGAGGCAGGGAAAGGACGGCGGGATTCGTCCATTTGGATGGTTTTTCCCTGCTTGTTCTTCACACTCCCCGCTGAAGGTGCCTCCGTCTTTTGGCCTACTGAGTCAGGGCAATGAGGCGTTCGAGCATCAAGCGGCGTTGAATGGTGAGAAGAATGGCGTTGTCCGCGACCGAGAGGTCCAGGCCTGCGGGATCGAGCAGGGCCACTCCCAGGCGTGCGTCGGCATGTATGAACGCCTTCCATGCCTCTTGTGATCGATCCAGCGCGCTGCGTTGTTCCTCTGTCATGGTTTGGGAGAGGCGCTGGTAGGCGCTGATCATCTGTTCGTCCTGGAAGGCCTGCTCCTGCTTGATGCAAGAGGCCTGTTCGACGCGCCCCGCGGCATCCTTCAGGCACGCCCTGTAGTCAGCACGAGCGAGTTGGGGCATTTCTGAAACCGCTGCGCCGTTGGCGCCGGTGTTGTCGGCCATGGCGATCGAGCAACTGGTCATGCCAAATGCCAGGGAAACGAGCAGTGTTTGAAAGAATGAAGTCATGGGACGAGACAGGTGACACAAGCTTGGTAGCGTAGCGCCAGATACTACACAGATCGCGCAAGGCGGGACGAAGTCGCGAGCAAGCTTGCGGGGCTTGCGCCGTCCTTCCCTGTCGGAGGTTCTTGGCGGAGATCCATGGCTCAGAGCTTTCAACCTTCACCTGACTCAGAGAAGACGGCTTTGTTCCGCTGGCTGGGGGCATGTGGACTATGCAGCAGCGGACGACGCCCTCACGCTGGTGACGTCGTCTCGCGGTGGACGGCCAAAGAGGCGCCGATACTCTCGGCTGAATTGGGAGGCGCTTTCATAGCCAACTTGGATGGCTGCATGGCTTGCATCCACTCCGTTGGCGAGCATCAGACGGCGGGCATGCTGCAACCTCAGCTGCTTCTGGTACTGAAGTGGCGACAAAGACGTGATCTGTTTGAAATGCAAATGCAATGTGGATGTGCTCATGTGCGCTGCATCAGCCAATTCCTGGACCCTCAAAGGCTGGTCATATCTCTGTCGCAGCAATTCAATGGCACGTGCAATGCGGTGCGAATGGCTGTCGGCCTGGGCCAGGGCGCGCAAGCGCGAACCGAGCGGGCCGGTGAGTACCCTGTAGAAGACTTCGCGCTTGAGCAGCGGGGCGAGCACCGGAATATCGTGTGGTGCGTCCAGCAATCGCAGCAAGCGCAAGGCGGCGTCCATCAGAGCGGCGCCAACGGGGGCAAGGTTCATGGAGCAAGGGGGCCCTACATGTTCGCTGAGCGCAGACGATGTCGGGCCAGCGTCCAGCATCAGCGCAGCCAGATCCGTTGGAGTGCTTTGCAAACGCAGGCAGATGTAGGGGTGCTCGCTGCTGGCTTCGGTGATTTGTCCCACCGGCAGTGTTGTCATGGACACCACCAGGCAATGCAGAGGGTCGTAGCGCAAGACCTCGGGCCCCAAGGTCGCTTGCTTGCGCCCTTGCAGTACCAGCACCAATCCAGGCTCGTAGACGGCGGGGAGCGGCTGGGCCGGCTGGCTGGCGCGAATGAATTGAAGCTCGGGAACCAGGCTTTCGTGCACGCCATCTCCCTGGGCGTGTCTCAATGCAATGCCCAATGCATCCAATCGCAGTTGTTCCAAGTGAGCGGTGTTTTCATCCATGTGGACGATTGTGCAAGCGATGATGCGGTTTTGTGCAACTGCGATGCAAAGGTCGGAGGAATGGGCAAAGAAGACGGAGCGAAGCTATGGCCTCGGGGGAGCGCGCCAAGCAGACTGGTGACTTCATTGACAGGAGCACCACCATGAAAGCACCAATCCACTCATTTCCACAACGAACGCTGGGTCGGCATGGCCCGAACGTGTCCGCAATCGGCCTTGGCTGCATGGGCATGTCCGACTTCTACGGGGACACAGACGACGCCGTTTCGCTCAAAGTGCTGAATCACGCCCTGGACATCGGCATCTCATTGCTGGATACCGCCGACATGTACGGCGTGGGCGCCAATGAGCGATTGCTTTCCGGCGTCTTGCACAGTCGCCGTGAAGAGGTGTTTCTGGCGACCAAATTTGGCAACGTGCGATCCGGTGATGGACAGATGTTGCGAATTGATGGCAGCCCCTCCTATGTGAAGCAGGCTTGCGAGGCCAGCCTTCAGCGCCTGGGAGTCGACCATATCGACCTGTACTACCAACATCGCGTGGACAAGTCGGTGCCCATCGAAGACACCGTGGGCGCCATGGCTGACCTGGTGCGAGAGGGAAAGGTACGCTATCTGGGCTTGTCCGAAGCATCTGCAGCGACGCTAAAGCGGGCGGCGGCTATACATCCGATCGCGGCCTTGCAGACGGAATACTCGCTTTGGACAAGAGATGTTGAAGACCAGATCCTGCCAGCCTGCAGAGAGTTGGGCGTGACACTCGTACCATACAGTCCCCTGGGCCGGGGCTTTCTGACCGGAGCCATTCGAGACGTTAACCAACTGGACAGCAACGACTGGAGGAGGGCAAACCCCCGATTCCAGAATGGGAACATGGATACCAATTTGGCGCTTGCAGATGCCATCATGGCGTTGGCCAGTGCATGGGGTTACACGCCAGCCCAGTTGGCGCTGGCCTGGTTGCTCAAGCAAGGCTTGGACATCGTGCCCATTCCGGGGACACGAAAGATAGAGCGACTCAATGAGAATGCTGCTGCAGCAAGCATCGTGCTCACGGAGGACCAACTCCAACAATTGGCATCTGTGCTGCAGAAACATCCCGTGGCGGGCGACCGCTACCCGGAGGCCAACATGCCTGCTCTCAACGGCTAGTACGAAACCAAGTTCGGGCGTTGTGCCGCAGCTTTCAAGGTTGACCTCTGACTCGCCTGAGGCTCGCGGCTGCGATTGAGCTACATCAAGTGCTCCGTATCCGGCCAGACAAAGTACGTTGGTCGTCAATGGACGGGCGACTACATGACGGCGCCCAAGCGCGGGCTCGTGACCGACCTTGCGGGCGCTATCATGGGCACATCCTGATTTTTTTGGTTCGGAACGATGGCTCAGTTGAAGTGTGTTCGAGATGGTCGTGGCCAAGCCCGTGACGGCGTCTGTGCGCCTGTCAGGGGATGGTTTTCCTGGTTGTTGGCGGGAGCGTTGACGCTGTCGCAGACTGCATGCGCCGCCGCTGGCGACGCACGCTCAGCAGAGGTTGAGGGCAACCCGTTTACAGGTATCTGGGCGATGAGGCTGTGCGACAAAACGCTGCCCGCGGGCGAGTGCGGGGGATTCACGGTTGACCTGCTGCAACAAGGCAATCGCGTTTGCGGCTCGCATTTCGCTGCGACAACCCGCCTGTCGCGAATCGACGAAGGCGAGGGACGCTCGGTGGTGGGGACCGTGGTGGGAAACATCGCTGTCCTGACCATTCGAAGCGGGCGCAATGGCGCGATCGCCATGGCCACGCTTGAGAGGCAGGGCGACCAGATGCACTGGGTGCGCAAGGAGGAAGTGCTCATTGGCGAGGGCGGGGATGACCTCATCGCAGTAGACACTGTGCTCCAACGCGCCAAGCCAGCGGAGGTGGCCGCCGCATAC
>JBNKNN010000116.1:0-3088 GCA_050293865.1 Hydrogenophaga sp.
CGCGCTGCATGCCGACGGCTGGGTCTATCTCGAAGCACCCAGAGCCTGGAGTGAGGCAGAGCTGGCTGACGCTGGCTATTCGGTCTACCGCGCTGGCAAGGCCGGACAGGTGGCCTTTCACTTGCTGCAGCGATCGGGTGCCTGAAGCTCGGGGGGACGTTGGGCTGTCGCATAATCGACCCATGAGCAGTTCGAGCATCCAACGTCGCATCGCGGTGTACAGCGGCACTTTTGACCCCTTGACCCTGGGGCACGAGGACATCTTGCGCCGAGCCGCTGCCCTGTTTGACGAGGTGGTGCTTGCAGTAGCCAAGGCCCATCACAAGAACACGCGTTTCAGTCTACAGGAGCGCATGGACATGGCGCGCGAGGTGGTCAGGTCCTGGCGTGGCAGTGTTCGAGTAGAGCCGTTCGATGGTCTGATCATGGATTTTTGTCGTGAACAGGGTGCTTGTGCGGTGGTGCGTGGCATCCGCAACATGAGCGACTTCGATTACGAGGTACAGATGGCGGCCATGAACCGCAAGCTCAACCCCGCTGTTGAAACGGTATTTCTCGTGCCTCAGGCCGAGCTGCAGTGCATCTCCAGTACATTGGTACGTGAGATCTCCAAGCTCGGCGGCGAGGTCTCGGAGATGGTCAGTCCGACGGTGCAGGCAGCGCTTCAGTCCAGGCCCTTGCAGGCCTGATCCTCGGGTGCCCGCCGCTCGCCTTTTGCTTCTTTTATCCTAGCGCCGCCCGGAGTTGAACTCGCCATGGCCTTGATGATCACCGACGAATGCATCAACTGTGATGTCTGTGAACCGGAGTGCCCTAACCAGGCCATCTCCATGGGGCCTGATTTCTATGTGATCGACCCCGATCGCTGCACCGAGTGCGTAGGGCACTTCGACGAACCCCAATGCGTCCAGGTGTGTCCGGTGGAGTGCATTCCGGTGAACCCGGACCGGGTTGAAACGCCCGAGCAGTTGCAGGCCAAGTACGAACATCTTCAGGCTGCAGCAGACTGAGGCTTTCGTCCCACTGTCGTCTCCTTCACCCGAGACTTCCTGGCAGCCACGCTGCTGCCGATCAGGCGTCGGCGCCGTCCGGTGTCGGTTTGGCCTCTGGAGGCTTTCGTGGAGGCTTGGGGCGAGGGGGTTTGCTGGTGTGAATCACGGATGTGGCTTTGACCATGTCGCCCGCAATCAGATCGTCCAGCGCTTTCAGTCCTCTGTCCATCGCCTGATCGATTGCGATTCGGTCATCCAGTGGTGGCTTCTTCAGCACCCAGTTGGCCACTTCATTCTTGTTGCCGGGGTGACCAATTCCCAGCCGCAGTCGCCAGTAGTCTCCACTGCCAAGTTGCGCGTGGATGTCGCGCAACCCGTTGTGGCCCGCGTGGCCGCCTCCCTTTTTGAGCTTGGCCTCACCCGGTGGCAGGTCCAGCTCGTCGTGGACCACCAATATCTCTTCGGGTGCAATCTTAAAAAATCGTGCCAGCGGCGCAACCGATTGGCCGGAGCGATTCATGTAGGTCTGCGGCATCAGCAGCCAAAGTGGCTGCCCCTTGATCGTGGTCCGCGCCAACAGGCCTTTGTAGTTGCGGTCCATTTGTGGAGTTGCGCCCAACTGGCGAGCCACCGCATCCACCCACCAGAAACCAGCGTTGTGGCGCGTTTGCTCGTATTCAGGGCCCGGGTTTCCCAGGCCAACGATGAGTTTGATCATGCGGGCATTATCGACAAAGATGCGGCCGGGTTGCTCGGCCACAAAAAGCAAACGGCCCGCGAGGGCGGGCCGTTTTGCGTCTGCGAGCGATCGCAAGAGCCCGATAGGGCTCACGGAACGATTACTTGGCAGCTTCTGCCGCGGCGGGGGCTGCGATCACTTCCTCGGCAGGCTCCACGACCGTGGCAACGGTCAGGTTGGTACGACCATGGGTCACCACCTTGATGCCGCTGGCCAGCTTGAGGTCGCCGGTGTGAATGGTGTCACCCTTGTTCACGCCTGACAGATCGACGGAGATGTGCTCTGGCAATTGGGTCGCCAGACACTCGATCTCGATCTCGGTCATCACGTGGTTGACCAGACACTTGTCGTTCTTGACGGCAGGCGAATTCTCGGCACCTTCGAAGTGCAGAGGCACTTTCTTGCGCAGGCGAGTCTTCTCGTCCACACGCTGGAAGTCCACGTGCAGAGCCAGAGGCTTGTACGGGTGGTACTGCACATCACGCAGCAGAACTTTCTCGACCTTGCCGCCCAGTTCCATCTCGAGGATGGACGCGTGGAAGGCTTCCTTTTTCAGAGCGTGCCACAGCGCGTTATGGTCCAGCTCGATAGCCACGGGATCAGCATTGCCACCGAAAACGATGCCGGGGGCCTTGCCAGAGTTGCGCAGACGGCGGCTCGCACCCGTACCCTGCAGATTGCGCTCAAAAGCGACGAATTTCATGGTTTCACTCCTGTAGAGGGGTTCCGCGACCAGAACGCCTCAGTTAACAAGGGCCAAGCTCAATTGAGCCTTGGCCCGCTCTTGAAGCCGTCAGAAAAGGTTTTCCTGATCGGCAAACAAACTCATGACCGACTCGCCCGAGGCGATGCGCGCGATGGTTTCGGCCATCAGCGGCGCCACGGAGAGTTGGCGTATCTTGTCGCAGGCTTGGGCAGCTTGCGACAGGGGGATGGTGTTGGTCACCACGACTTCGTCCAGGGCTGAGCCCTTGGAGATACGGTCAATGGCCGGACCTGAGAAAATCGCATGCGTGCAATACGCATACACATGTTTGGCGCCGCGCTCCTTGAGCACCTCGGCTGCTTTGACCAGCGTGCCGGCGGTGTCGATCATGTCGTCCATGATCACGCAGTTGCGGCCTTCAATGTCGCCGATCACGTGCATGACTTCCGAGACGTTCGCCTTGGGACGGCGCTTGTCGATGATGGCCATGTCGCAGTTGAGCTGCTTGGCCAGTGCCCGTGCGCGAACCACACCACCTACGTCAGGGGAAACCACCAGCAGGTCTGAATAGGCCTTTTGGCGCAGATCGCCCAGCAGCACGGGGGATGCGTAGATGTTGTCGACCGGAATGTCGAAGAAGCCCTGGATCTG
>JBNKNN010000117.1:0-8694 GCA_050293865.1 Hydrogenophaga sp.
GCAATTGCCCCAGTTCGAAGCCGACCTTTTCGCCACCAACAAAGGCGGCCAGGAAGGAGGAGAGGAGAACCAGGCGCTCTACCTGATCCCCACCAGCGAAGTCACGCTGACCAACACCGTTCGCGATGAAATCGTGTCCGAAGGTGACCTGCCGATCAAATTGACAGCTCACACCCCATGCTTCCGCTCGGAGGCCGGCAGCGCCGGTCGCGATACCCGGGGCATGATCCGCCAGCACCAGTTCGACAAGGTTGAAATGGTGCAGATCGTCCATCCGGAGAAGAGCTACGAGGCACTGGAAGAAATGACTGGCCATGCCGAAGCCGTTCTGCAAAAGCTCGGCCTTCCGTATCGCGTGATGAGCCTGTGCACGGGCGACATGGGCTTTGGTGCCACCAAGACCTACGATCTGGAAGTCTGGGTGCCAGCCCAGGGCGTCTACCGTGAAATCAGCTCCGTCTCCAACTGTGAGGCCTTTCAGGCCCGACGGCTGCAGGCGCGCTTCAAGAATGCCAAGGGTAAGAACGAGCTGGTGCACACCCTCAACGGCTCGGGCCTGGCGGTAGGCCGCGCCCTGGTGGCGGTGCTGGAGAACTACCAGAATGCCGATGGGAGCGTGACGGTGCCGGAGGTGCTCCGCCCGTACCTGGGTGGGCAGGAAAAGCTCATCCCCGCCTGATGTTGGCAGGAGTGAACTGACACGAAAAAGCCCCGCTAAGCGGGGCTTTTTGCATTTGGCGGAGAGAGAGGGATTCGAACCCTCGATACAGGAGAACCTGTATGCCGGATTTCGAATCCGGTGCATTCGACCACTCTGCCATCTCTCCGGGTCTAACCCACGAGTCTATCATGCTAGTGATGTTGTCGCGAAGCCGCAGCCAGATTCTTCAGTCGGTGCGACAATCATTTTGCAAAGACTGTTCGGATCAGCATGCTCGTCGACACCCAGCCCGCCACCCACCAGCCCGTCCCTGCCAGCCCAGAAGTCAGGGAGCAATGGGTCGAGTCACAACTGATCGGGGTACTCATGGACAGTGCCATGCGCACGCTGGGAGTAGCGCTCATTGGTTTGCCGGTCATGGTCTACCTGCTTTGGGGGGAAATCAGCGATGTGGGGTTGCTGGCCTGGCTGGCCGCAGCCATTGGCGTGCTGCTCTACCGCTACCGAATCATCGGCGTTTACCGACTGCTTTTCGACAGCGTGGAAGGTCCATCGCGCATTGTGTTCATCAATCGCTACAAATGGACCTGGGCGGCTGTAGGCTTTTTCTGGGGCGCAACGATTGGTCTGACGTTCCGGGAGGCTTCTTTGCCTACCCAGTATTTCTGCCTGTTGCTGGTGCTTGGCCATGGATTGATGTCGCTGTCCTCATTCACGGCGTACCTGCCGATTCTCAAGATCTATGTGAACTCACTCGTGCTGTCCATGGTGGCGGGGTTGATCATTGCCTTGGTGGAGAACTGGGGTGACCTTACCTACACACGACTGATCGTCTCCATGGGACTGCTGCTAGGCGTGTACTGGTATATGTTGCTCAGTGCTGGTGTCCGGTTGTATGAGGTGCACCGGGCGAGCTACGAGCTCCAGTTCTCCAACCAGGAGCTGATTGATTCTTTGACCCAGCAGACGCGAGCGTCGCTTCGCGCCGTCGCCACCAAGAACCGGTTCTTATCCTCTGCTGCTCACGATCTGCGACAGCCGGTGCACGCATTGAGCCTTTATGCGGACTGGCTGGCGACTGAGCCGGAGATGGCGCGTGATATTTCTCCCCGTATCTTGCAGTCCACCCGAGCGATCAACGAACTGTTTGACTCTTTGTTCGATCTGACACGCATCGATGCCGGCAACTACAAAGTGAGGTTGCAGAACGTGGATGTTCAGCAACTGTTCACAGACCTGGTCATGCAATTCGAACCAGTCGCAGCAGCGAAAAACCTCAAGCTGAGGTTCCGAACGCAAGATCTCACTGTCTGGTCCGACCCGATCGTGCTGAGACGAATTCTGGGAAACCTCGTCTCCAATGCTTTGCGCCACACTCAAAATGGAGGTGTGCTCATCAGTGCGAGAAGACGTGAAGATTTGTTGGTGTTCGAAGTGTGGGATACCGGCGTTGGCATTGCCAGGCAGCATCAGCAAGCCATCTTCCAGGAGTTTTTCCGTGTATCCCAGCACCAGGGAACGGAAGACAGTCTCGGCCTAGGCCTGACCATTGTCTCGAAGCTGGCGACATTGATGGGGTACCAGTTGTCGCTGAATTCCGAGGAGGGGCGGGGCAGCGTATTCCGGGTCATTCTGCCAGCCTTCACTCAGGGCCCGCCTCGCGAAGCGTTGCCGTCCATTCCCGGTACGTTGGCCATGGGCGGAAAAAAGCCCACCTAAGGGGCTTAGGTGGGCTGTTCGTCCGGCCTCGGCGCAAGCCCTTGGGGTCGCATGGCGCCTCAAGACCCTGCACAAACCGCGATGTGGGGCTCAGGGTTCGAGCAATCCGGCGGTACGGGCGAGATGGCTGGCCTGCGAGCGGCTCTTGACATTAAGGCGACGGAACAGACGCCACAGGTGAACTTTCACCGTATGCTCGCTGATCTGTAGCTCTTCGGCAATGTCGCGATTCGACAGCCCACGATCGAGCATGACCAGCAGTTGCTTCTGGCGCTTGGACAGTTTTTCGGGAACGGTCGGCGCGTTTTCGTCTTCCGGTTCGTCGGCCAAGAACTCTCGCAGTACTTTGCCGATTTGGGCCGCACCGGCCGACTTCTCAACATACGAGTCAGCTCCTGCCTCTCGAGCCAAGTCCTCATAGTCCGAAGCCGGAGAGGCTGATAGCACGATCAGCGAGGTATCAGGCAGCATCTGCCGGATTTCGCGCACGCCGGATACCCCATTGGTATCGGGTAGTTTGAGGTCCAGGCAGACCAGCTCTGGCTCACCATGCTCCGCAATGGCCTTGCTGACGGCCGCCAGCTTCTCAAGTTCCACGACCTGGGTGGAAGACCTGAGGCGGCGCAGCAGCATGACAACTGCCTCGCGCATCAGGGGGTGGTCATCAATAACAAAAATGCTCATGCTCTCAATGGTCCGTTAACACTAGATAGCCAAGCATATCGGCAAATGTAATACCTGGCGATAGAGAAAAATACCTGTCTTCTCTAACAATTCAACTCTTTGTCAGGCTTGCGCGTGCGCTGCAAGGGGCCTTCACTTCGAGTGATGTAACTCATTCTTCTGCCGAAAACTGGGCCAAAGCATCAATTGCGTTCGCTTCAGTGGTGTCCAGCGTAACCTTTTCATTCATTTTTGCCAATGCTTGTGAGCCTTGTTCCTTGAGAGCGCGAATGAGACCCGCGGCCTCCTTGGGATCGGAAAAGCCGGTACTGTGAAGCACCAGATCGCCGTTGGGGGCCGTCAGCTTGAAGTAGAACAGACCGTCCTTCTCCCGGTATTGCTTGAACAAAGGGAGCGCGCCCTTGGTCTTCTTGCTGCTCTCTTCTTTGACATGGCTCTGGTCGAAAAGAGGCCGGATACCGACTGCGTGGCGTACTCGCTGGGTGAATGGGATGCTGATCGCACGCGCTTTCTTGGCGCCAGCGAGCAAGATGTCCTCAATGTCGGCCGGGCGCTTCATCAGCTCGTCATAGCGTTCGCGCATGGGAGCGATTTCACGATTGAGGCGCTCAAAGAGTTTGTCTTTGGCATCGCCCCAGGCGATGCCTTCCGCGTATGCCTGAGCCAGTTCAGCAGTTTCTTCAGGGCTGGCAAAGGCCTTGTAGAGCTGGAACAGGGCGGATCCGTCGGTTTCCTTGGCTTCGCCGGGTAAACGGGAGTCTGTCACGATGCCCATGATGAGTTTGCGCAGTTGCGCTTCCGGCACGAAGAGCGGGATCGTGTTGTCGTAGCTCTTGCTCATCTTGCGCCCGTCCAGGCCGGGCAGCGTGGCGACGTGCTCCTCCACCACGGCTTCAGGCAGGGTGAAGTGCTCTCCGTAAAGGTGGTTGAAGCTCGAAGCCATGTCCCGCGCCATCTCGATGTGTTGAATCTGGTCGCGACCAACAGGTACTTCGTGCGCGTTGAACATGAGAATGTCGGCGGCCATCAGGACGGGGTACATGAACAAACCCGCCGTCACTCCAGTGTCCATGTCTTCACCGGCCGCCGCGTTCCTGTCGACTGCTGCCTTGTAGGCGTGCGCCCGGTTGAGCAAACCCTTGCCAGTCACGCAGGTCAAGATCCAGGTGAGCTCCGGTATCTCAGGAACATCGGATTGCCGGTAAAAAGTGACTTGTTCGGGGTCCAGGCCACAAGCGATCCAGGTGGCCGCGATTTCCTGCGTTGAACGCTGTACGCGCAGCGGATCCCCAGTTTTGATCAGTGCATGGTAGTCAGCCAGGAAATAGTAGCTGTCCACGTCGGGCAGCTTGCTGGCACGGACCGTGGGCCGCACGGCACCCACGTAGTTCCCGAGGTGAGGGGTACCGGATGTTGTAATTCCGGTCAGAACGCGCTTCTTGGGTAGAGACATGTGATGCAGAGAAGTGAGCCAATCACCCAAAAATCAGTCGCAATGGCATGACCAGCAAACTGATGAATTGCTCTGACAGGGTGACCAGCGGAATCAGCCAGAAGTCACGCAGCAAACCAGTGACAAGCAGCCCGATGACAATGAAGAAACCAAAGGGTTCGACTCGAGCAAGGCTCGTGGCAGGGCCGGGCGGCAAGAGTCCGACCAGAACGCGACCTCCATCGAGAGGAGGCAGAGGAAAAAGGTTGAGTGCGAACAAAACCAGGTTGACCATGACCCCAGCTTGGCAAACCTTGATGAAGAACGGTTCTTTCAGCCCCGTGCCCAGCAGAATCAGACCCAGGGCCAACCACAAGAATGCTTGCACCAGGTTGGAGACCGGTCCGGCCAGTGCCACCCAGACCATGTCTCGTTTGGGATTCCTGAGATTGCCGAATTGCACCGGCACCGGCTTGGCATAGCCGAAGACAAACGGAGTCGTCAGCGCAAGAAGCAGAGGCAGAACGATGGTGCCGATGGGGTCGATGTGCTTGAGCGGGTTCAAGGTGATGCGACCGAGCATCTCGGCTGTGGGGTCGCCAAAGTGACGCGCCACGTATCCATGAGCCGCCTCATGGATGGTGATGGCGAATAGAACGGGGAGGGCATAGACCGAGATGGTCTGGATGGTATTGGCGAAATCCATAAGCTGGGGCTGTTGTTAGGTCTTCATTGTCCCTGATTGGCTAAAGAGGGCCGGACTTGGCCCGCCTTGCCTACTCCCTACTCGATACCCAACGCTGACAGCGGGCCACCGCCGTGGCGGACGACATCCGGTTCATCGCCATGACCCATCGGCGTCAGGTCTACAACGGTGGTGGGTTCGAGACTGCAAGCCCCTGCATCAATCACCGCAGCCAAATCGCGCTCGAACCGATCGCGAATGTCGCTTGGGTCATTCAATGGCTCACTTTCCCCTGGCGCAATCAGAGTCGTCGCCAGCAACGGCGCACCGTGCGCCTCCAGCAGGGCCAGGGTGACCTTATGGTCAGGAACGCGTAGCCCTACCGTCTTTCGTGAAGGATGGCTCACCCTCCGGGGGACTTCTTTGGACGCTTCCAGAATGAATGTGTACGGACCCGGGGTAGCCATCTTGAGCAAACGGTATTGCCGATTGTCGACTTTGGCATAGCTGGAGAGTTCACTGAGGTCCCGGCAGAGCAAAGTGAGGTGATGCTTTTGATCTACGTCCCGAATTCGACGCAATTTGTCCGCTGCGGCTTTGTCGTCGAGGTGGCAGACCAGCGCATAGCTCGAATCCGTCGGGACGGCGACAACTCCCCCACGCTGCAGCAGATTCGCCGCCTGGGACATCAAGCGTGGCTGGGGGTTCTCGGGGTGAACTTCGAAATATTGGGACATCGAACAGGTGTGTACTGGAAGCGCCAGGGCAATGCCCCTGGTCAGTGCATCTTGTCTTCCAGGCGCTCCCAGATGGGCGTAACCTTGGCCGGAAGATCCGGAAGACTGCCCAGGTCACATCGGCTTTCTTCAGGGCTGTGGAAGTCACAGCCACGCGAAGCATAGAGATCGAACTCGCGGCAAAACTCGGCGTACTTCACCACTTCACTGGCATTGTGTGCGCTGGTCTGCACTTCGACGCCAGCGCCTCCGCGGGCCTTGAACTCGGTGAACAATGCGTATTCTTCGTTCGCGGTGAACCCGTAACGAGCAGGGTGGGCAATGACGGCCAAACCACCGGCACCGTGGATCCAGTCCAGTGCATCCGACAGCTTGGCCCAGCGATGTGGCACGAAGCCCGGCTTGCCATCGGCCAGGTACTTGCGGAAGACTTCGTTGGTGTCGTTGCAGAAGCCAGCCTCCACGATGTACCGGGCGAAGTGCGTCCGGGAGATCAGCTCCATGTTGTCGACGTATTTCAGAGCACCCTCGAATGCGTCCGGAATCCCCACTTTGGCCAGTTCCTCAGCCATCTCGCGCGCCCGCTCCTGTCGTCCACCACGGGTCCCTTTGAGTCCGTTCACAAGCGACTCGTTGTGGTGATCGAACCCCAGTCCAACGATGTGCACCGTGACACCGGCGAACGTCACGGAAATCTCCGTTCCAGTCAGATACCGCAGCCCGTTGGCTTGCGCCGCAGCGATTGCCCGGTCCTGGCCGCCGACTTCGTCGTGATCGGTCAACGCCCACAGCTGCACGCCGTTGCTCTTGGCACGGGCTGCCAGTTCCTCTGGCGTGAGGGTGCCATCGGAGATCACGGAATGGCAATGCAGGTCAGCGTTCAAAGTGAGACTCATGTCATCATTTTAGGCGCCTGATGGGCCGTGTTGCATGACGCGCGGAAACTGCACGACCTGTAGGGACAAAGACGAGCTTTTCCAGGTCGGTACTCTGTGCCTCCCGCTTTGATGCCCACCAGGGACGAAGCCGTTGATGCAGTGGCTCCTTTTGCTTCACCCTGTGTTGCGTATGCCGGCTGCGATTCCGTTGATCGAAATGTGGAGGCCGCGCCGCACCTTGTCTGTTCGGTCTGCTTTGTTTGCACCCGCGCGGTAGCGCCGGATCAGTTCGACCTGCAAATGGTGCAGAGGATCAATGTACGGAAAACGGTGTCGAATGGATCGTTGCAGGGCCGCGTTGTTGGCCAGGCGTTGACGGTCGCCGGTAATCAACTGCAAGGCTTGGCCCGTTCGGTGCCATTCTTCTTCTATGGTATTGAATACCTGTTTTCGCAAACGGCTGTCCTCTACCAGTTCAGCGTAGCGTGAGGCGAGCGCCAGATCACTTTTGGCCATCACCATGTCCATATTGGAGAGGAGCGTGCGGAAAAACGGCCATTGCTTGCCCATTCGCTGAAGCAACTGCTTGCGCTGAGCGACGCCTTGTCGGCCCTCCTTGTGCAGAAACTCGTGGACAGCTGTACCAAAGCCATACCAACCAGGCAAGGTGAGACGGCACTGGCCCCAGCTGAAACCCCAGGGGATCGCTCGCAGATCTTCGATGCTCTGCCCGGGCTTGCGGGAAGCCGGCCTCGATCCAATGTTGAGTTCCGCGATTTCTCGGATTGGGGTAGCAGAGAAGAAGTACTCCGCGAATCGAGGGGTGTCGTACACCAGGGCTCTGTAGGCTTCCATGCTTTTGCGCGACAGCTCTTCGGCCGCTTGTAGAAAACTCGCTGGAGCGTCACCCGTCGGATGGAGCAAGGTGGACTCAAGTGTCGCTGCAACCAATGTTTCCAGGTTGCGCCGGCCGATGTCCGGATTGGCGTATTTGGAGCCAATCACCTCGCCTTGTTCTGTCAGACGAATCTGTCCGCGCACGGTCCCTGGAGGTTGGGCCAATATGGCTTCATAGCTTGGGCCACCTCCTCGTCCGACGGTGCCGCCGCGGCCGTGGAACAGGCGGAGTCGCAAGTTTCGGTGCGCCTGCTGGCTCTTTGTCTTGCTGCCTTTGCCCTTGGCGGAGGGTGTTTTCTGATTCAGTTCATCAAACAGTGCGACCAGAGCTGTTTCTGCCTGGTACAGCTCCCAGCTACTGGTGAATATGCCGCCGTCTTTGTTGCTGTCGGAATACCCCAGCATGATGTCCTGCTCGCAATAGCCTGCAGCATGGCTTGCGTCGATGAGCGCCCGGATACCTGGCAATGCATAGTAATCGCGCATGATCGGCGCGGCATTTCGCAGGTCTTCGATGGTTTCAAACAAGGGCACCACGATCAGACTGCATTGGGCATCCTCGCCTAGCACGCCGGTGAAGAGCCCTGCCTCCTTCTGCAGCACCAGAACCTCGAGTAGGTCGCTGACAGTTTCTGTGTGGCTGATGATGCAATGGCGAATCATCTCTTCGCCATATTGCTCTCGCCCGATTCGGGCCTGCGCGAAGATGGCCAGTGCGCTCTGAAGGTGTGCAGAGGAGTCCGCGCCCGGAATTCGCAAGGGGCGCGCGTCTCGCAAGCGCGCCAGAAGCAACGCTTGCTTGGCTTGTTCGTCGAGCGCACTGTAGTTGGCTTCGATGCGCGATTTGGCCAGTAGCTCCGACACCACTGTTTCGTGCTTGTCTGAGCTCTGACGCAAGTCCAAGGTGGCGAGGTGAAACCCAAAGACTTCCACCGCTCGCATCAGAGGGCGCAGGCGGTTGCGCGTCAAGGCAGCGCCGTGGTTGACGCGCAGTGAATCGT
>JBNKNN010000118.1:0-3232 GCA_050293865.1 Hydrogenophaga sp.
CCACGCCCCCGACCAGGCCTTCAACCGTCTTGGAAGGTGAAAGCGCTGGCGCGAGTTTGCGTTTGCCCAGCAGCTTGCCCCAGACGTACTGCAGTACGTCGCTGCCTTGCACGACGATCACCATGAAGGCGATGAGCAGCAGGTTGCGGCCTTCGTAGCCGGGAATCTTGAGGTTGAGCAGAGCCGGGACGTGGCTGATGCAGAAGACCGTGATCATCAGGCCCCATTGCACTTTGGACGTGCGCTCCAGAAAGCGCTCGGTGTCCGACCCTGAAACCGAGAGGATGGGCATGATCAGAAAGGCCCAGACCGGGATGAAGATGGAATACATGCCGTACCAGTCGATGTAGATGAACACGTACTGGGCAGGAAGGGCAATATAGAAAGCTGCAGCAATGGCCGAGTGGTCGGCACGCCGCGTCTTGAGCAGGCTGGTGAATTCGCGCAGGCCGTAGAACGAGATCAGAAAGAACAGCAGCACCACACCTGCCCGGCCCATGGCAAAGGCGGTGCCGAGCACGAAAACCATGACCCACCACGCGTTGACACGGTCCACCAGATTGTCGACAACAGGGTTGGCGCCACCGCCAGCCAGGCGCCATCGCAGGAAAGCCCCAATGCCGGAAGCGAACAGCAACACGCCGATGACGCCGGCAAACAGGGGCCAGGTGGCCTGGAAGGATGAAAGGGTATCGGGGGACATCAGTGCGCCTCCGGGTGGTCAGGGTGGGCCGGTGGAGCGAGATCGTCGGCATCGACGCCTGTCCTGGTATGGGTGGCGTTCGCCGACGGTGGTGTTGGCGGCGAAGGTTCGCCCGAAGTGTCCTCCTGGTCGTGCGGTGGACGCATGGCCAGCATGGCGGCGCGAGCGCGGGCCATGAAGTCGTCCTTTTCTTCCCCGTCTATCCACTCCAGGCGTGGGCCGAAACGCACGGCGCAGGCCAGCGGCACAGGCACCACCGCCCCTTTGGGCAGAACGCGCTTGAGGTTCTCAATCCATACAGGAACGAGGCGCACCTGTGGACACTGGCGCGCGATATGGAAGATGCCGCTTTTGAGGGGTAGCAGCTCCTCTTCTCCCATGTTGCGTGTGCCTTCAGGAAAGATGATGAGTGAGTCGCCCGCGTGCAGTGCGGTCACGGCTTCTGCGACGGGGTCGCCGCTGCGCTTGGAGCGGTCGCGTTCGATGAGCAATGCGTTGAACACATCGACGCCAATGAATCGTTTGATTTTGCTCGCCAGCCAGTAGTCGGCGCCAGCGACGGGGCGTGTGTTGCTGCGCAAGTCGGAAGGCAACGCTGCCCACAGCAGCACGAAGTCGGCATGGCTGGTGTGGTTGGCGAAATAAAGCGTGGGCTCGGCCGCCGGCATGTTGCCAATCCAGAAGGCTCGCATGCCCGTGATGGCCGAGGCAAGGCCGACGATCAGTTTTCCGACAATCTTGGCGCCCACGCGCGCTACCGGGCTGTCGATGGCGTCACGTCGCGGCTCGTTGGTCTGGCCGACGCTTGGCATGGGAATGATCTCGGGCAAATGGGCTCGGGCCAAATGCAAGGCTTCGTCTGATGGCGTCGTGGTTTCACCAGCCGCTCCGTCCGAGGCTTGGTGCTGCTCGCCAGGGCCCGCTGCAGAGCCTTCTCCGTGAGTTGGTTCCTGGGGGGCAGGAGGCGTTGGCCCCAGATAGGGCTCGTTTCTTTCGTCAGGGGGAAAATTCATCCTGTCTCCTTCAGTGCCAGGCGGATGCGCCGGGCAATGGTCCAAGCCACAGCGATGACCAGTAGGGGCATGACGGCTGCGCCCCAGGGCGCGAGCGGAACATCAAACGCCACCAGAGTGCCCAGCAGGCCGAACACCAGTGCGCGGTCGCTTTTTCCCATGGGGCCATCGTATCGGCGCGTCGCCCCCACGGTCGGACCCAGTGCGCCTGCGAACTCGCTCATTCCGGCGAGGACAATCAAGGTGCCCACGGCGTAGGGCTGAAACGGTGCAACCAGTGCAAACGGCGCATACAGCGCAGCGTCGGATAGGACATCGGTGAGTTCGTTGAGATAGGCCCCGAGACGGCTGGCATGTCCATGCTCGCGGGCCAGCATCCCGTCTACCGCGTTGAACGCCATGCGAACCAGCATCCAGACAGGGATGGCGAGAAAGGCCAGCGCGGTGGGTTGAGCAAAGAAAAGCCACAGGCCAATGCCCACAGAGATCAAGCAGGCGCTGAGCGTGACCTGATTTGCCGTGACCCCCCAGTCGTGCAAGCGCTGGACGCCTGGGCGCAGGAGAGCCTGGAACTGGGGCTTGATTTTGTAGATGGACACTGGTTGTTGACTCCCGTGGCATGCCTCGACCTTGAGGCGCGCTGGTTCTTTCTTGTTGGTCCCATTGTAGGCATGCAGGGTTTGGTGGCATCTGCGGCCCGAAGGAGGCAGCCAGGGGCTTCGCCCGAGGGGGCTGAAACGACCGGGTGGTGCTGTTGTTTTCTAGCACTGCGGATCTGCCTTTGGAGCGCCCGATGGTGCCGCCGAGTCAAGGTGGCGTGTTCGTTCAAATGGCCTGATGGCCGCATCACCATAATTCTTGCTTGACTTTTATATTACTTTGGTACTTGTTTTGGTGCCATTTGCGGTGAACCGATGCGATGAATGCGCTCTTTTGCCTGGGAGACAGACACATATGACAGGACATCCATGCCATTGCCCTCCGAAGGCGTCGAAGCGTCGCCATTTGTTGGCGTGGGCAGCAGGCACAGCGTTGACCAGTGCGTTGGGGGGCTGGCCGGCGACAGCGGCGATGGCCCAGGTTACAGGCGACTCAGACGGAGCCCAACTGGCTCAGGCCCTGTATGACAGCCCGTCGGGTCAGGACGCTTCTTCCCGTGTGGTCATGGAGTTGTCCGCCCCTGGCAAAAGCACCCGGGTCCGAAAGATGGTGCTGTTTCGCCGAGAAGGCGATGCAGGTGCTGCAGCATCCATGATCCGTTTCATTGAGCCGGCTGACATTGAAGGCACAGGATTGCTCACGCTCACTGATGCCGACGGCGAGACGGACCAATGGATCTACCTGCCGGCCATGCGTCGCGTGCGCAGGGTGGACGGCAGCCGCAAGGGTGGGCGGTTCGTCAATTCCGACTACTATTTTGAGGACTTGCGCGAGCGCAAGCCTTCCAAGGACGCGCACCGAATCATCGGTGTTGAGGCTGTGGCGGGTGTGTCTTGCCAGGTGCTGGAGAGCATTC
>JBNKNN010000119.1:0-4916 GCA_050293865.1 Hydrogenophaga sp.
TTAATAAAGAAAGGAAAGCACCATGCGTCACGGTCACGGCCTTCGCAAACTCAACCGCACCAGCGAGCACCGCCTCGCCATGCTGCGCAACATGATGAACTCGCTGCTCACGCACGAAGTCATCAAGACCACGCTGCCAAAAGCCAAGGAATTGCGTCGCGTGGTCGAGCCTATGATCACCCTGGCCAAAGAACCCACTGTTGCCAATCGTCGCCTGGCTTTCGATCGACTGCGCGACCGCGATGTGGTGGTCAAGCTGTTCAACGAACTCGGCCCCCGCTTTAAGGCTCGTCCAGGTGGTTACACCCGCGTGCTGAAAATGGGATTCCGTGCAGGCGACAATGCGCCTATGGCTTTGATCGAGTTGGTCGATCGTGCAGAATCTGATGCTTCGGATGCTGCAGCAGCCGAATAATCGTGTTATAATTTATGTCTTGACGCGCGGTGGAGCAGCCTGGTAGCTCGTTGGGCTCATAACCCAAAGGTCGCAAGTTCAAATCTTGCCCGCGCAACCAAACAAATCAAGCGTCTCGCTTGTTCGAAAGCCCTCGGAAACGAGGGCTTTTTTTGTTTGCGTCGCCTTGACGCCAATTGAGTGCCTCCGGTGTCGAGAAAAGGATGATGTCGCGGAAAGTACCCATCCACACGACTGCCTCCGCGCAGTTCGCAGAGCGTGTTCGTCGAACGCTGTAACGGCAACAATGGGTCGTTCGTGCCCTGGGGGATGTCAACAGAAGTTGCGGTTGTCGCTTCAGGCGCGCTGAGGCTGAACGTGCGGTTCAGCAGGGAATAACACAGCGCACGGTGCTTTCACCTGCCGAAGTCGGCACGCATATCCATCGGCTACCCCGCGACCGATAGTCCCGTTTCGGTCTGGGCGCGTTAGCCCATCATCGAGGTCTGGGTCGGTGTCCAGATGATCGAACACCGTGCAACACCTTCGGGTTCATTCTTGCGGGCTGAGCCGAAGCGCACGTAGCTGGAATCGGCCCAAGGCTGCCAGCTTGCGAAAGGGCTCTGCTCCTTGACCGCAAGGGCATCTGAAAGAAGCGACGGACCACAACCTGCCACAAGGATCCGAAACATAGTCCTGCATCCGAAGAGCGAAGAGCGAAAGATTTGAGAGATGCAGGATTCGTCTTACGTGCCTGCGAGCCACGCACTGACCTCGCAAGCATGGTGCATGTGTCAGAATCAGCAGCTAGTCATCTTCCCGGAGCGAATCCGGGCAAAACACAGGAGTAGCTGATGTCCTTGTATCGCTTCAAATCCCGGGAAACTGGGGATCTGGTCATGTTGCAGTCTGATGGTAAGCGGGTGTTGGACATTCTGGGCAAGGACCCCAATGGTCCAGGTGTGATCCAGGTGTCAGAGATGAGCAGTGCCGTTGAAAAACTGCATGCAGCTGCCGAAGCCGAAAAGGCTGACCAGGCGCGCCAGCGCGCTGAAGCGGAGGCCGCCGGAGAGGAGCCGCCGCAGTTCGAGTCGGTGAGCCTGCGCATGCGTGTCACACCGCTCATCGAGATGCTGCAGCGCTGCGAATCGGCGGGTGTCGACGTGGTCTGGGGTGTGTGAACCTCTGGCTGTGAACCTCCGGCCAGCAAGCCGCCAGAGTCAGTCCGCGAGGGTGCCGGTGGCCTCGATGGCCAGTCTGAACTTCTCGGTCTCTTTCACCACAAATGCTTTGTGGCCAGCGGGGCTCAAGCGCTGATCGTTGACGATCTTGGCTCCCAGCGCCAATTGAGAGGCACGAAATTCTGGATTCTTCAAGGCTTGACGCAGCGCAAGGTTGATCTTTTGCGTAACCTTGTCCGGTGTTCCCTTGGGCGCATACAGGCCATGCCAGACGGTCAGGTCGAAACCTTCGAGTCCAACTTGATCGAGAGTGGGGAAGCCGCTGAAGATATCGAGATCCAACAAGGGCCTAATAGTGGTGACAGCAAATGCCTTGATGCGTTGAGCCTTGATCTGTTCACTTGCGTTGGTGGTCTGATCGCACATCACATCCACTTTCCCTCCAATCAAATCGCTCATGGCGGGGCCCGTGCCTCGATAAGGAACAGGCGACAGATTCTCTTTCAAGCCGGAAGCGGACATCCACATCAAACCGCAGAGGTGTGACGCGGAGCCCAGACCTGCATGTGCCAGGTGCAAGCGGCCGCTGTTCCTCCGTACGTAGTCGATGAACTCCCCGTAGTTGAGCGCTGGCAAACGAGAGGTGCCCAGGATGACCATGGGCACGTCGTTGATAAGCCCCAGGTAGTCGAAGTCCTGCAAAGGAGAAAAAGCCAGCTTGGGATATAGGCTGGTGGACGCAGCCATTCCCACATGCCAGATCAGAAGGGTATAGCCGTCAGGATTGGCTCTGGCAACTTTGGCTGCACCCAGTGTGCCGCCCGCTCCGGCTGTGTTCTCCACCACGATCGGAATGCCATCGAGCGATGGCTGCATGGCGCTGGCCAACTGGCGCGCCAGCGCATCAGTTGGGCCTCCGGCAGGGAAGGGCACGACCAGCGTGATGGCCTGAGACGGGTACGGCTGCGATCTGACGGCCGCTCCTGTCAAGACAAGCAGGATCAGAATGATCGCCTGAAAGAGCGTTTTGATTTGCCGGAGCAGTGGGACGCGACGTAATGGGAGGGAGCAAAAGGTCATGTGGGTGCCGCCGGCACAAGTGTTGGGTCGCCGACGTCAGCCCAATATTAGCGCGTTGCCCCGCCTATTCGTAGCTGCGCGCGTCCTCAATCACCTTGCCGTCATTGGGCAATGAACCCGGGGCGACCAGTTCCACGTCGGCGCGCAGCTTGGTGATGTCGCGAACCGCTTCAGCAAGAGAGGTGGCCAACCCTTCGGACGGTGCATTGGTTTCGACCTTGAGGCACATCTGATCGTTGGACATTGCGCCGCTGACAACGAGTCGAGCTTTGCCAACCTCACCGAATCGCCTGCCGACTTCGGCGACCTGGGAAGGGTGGACGAACATGCCACGCACCTTGGTTGTCTGATCTGCCCTGCCCATCCAGCCCTTGATGCGACGCGCGGTGCGCCCGGTGGGGCATGTGCCGGGCAAGATGGCGGATAGGTCGCCAGTGCCGAAGCGGATGAGTGGATAGGTGGGATTCAGACTGGTTACAACCACTTCGCCCACCTCTCCATCGGGCAATACGTCACCCGTGCCGGGCCGGACGATCTCCAAGATCACGCCTTCGTCAATCAGCAAGCCTTCGCGGGCCGCCGTTTCGTAGGCAATCATTCCGAGGTCGGCAGTGGCGTAGCTCTGATAGCCTGTGATGCCTTGTTCGGCCAGCCATAGGCAAAGGCTGGGAGGGAAAGCTTCGCCGCTGACAGAAGCCTTCTTGAGGCTGCTGATGTCACGACCGCCCTCAATGGCCCTTTCCACCAGAATGCGCAAAAAGGATGGCGTGCCAGTGTAGGCGGTTGGACGGAGTTCGGTGATGGCCTGCATTTGTTGTTCGGTTTGACCCGTGCCAGCCGGGAACACCGTGCAGCCCAATGCCATGGCGCCGGACTCCAGAATGAAGGCGCCGGGGGTCATGTGATAGCTGAAGGCGTTGTGCACCAGATCGCCCTGGCGGAAGCCGGCAGCGAAGAGTGCGCGGGCTGTGCGCCAGTAGTCCTTGGCCGCGCCTTCGGGTTCGTAGATGGGGCCGGGAGAGGCGAAGATGCGCTGCATCTCAGGGCCGCGCACCACGGCGGAAAAGCCACCAAACGGGTCTTGGGCGCGGTTGGCCTGCTGTCGTTCCAGCAACTCGCTCTTGCGAACCACGGGCAACTGAGCTAGGGCATCCAAGCTGTTGATCGACGCAGCATCCACGTCGCGCAAAAGCTCGGCGTAGGCGGCTGTCTTGGCTTTGGCATGCGCCAGTTGTGCGGGCAGGGCGGCCATCTGAGCAGCATTGCGCTCATCTTGCGAGCGAGTCTCCAGTGGATCAAAAAAATCGGTCATAGCAATAGCCAAACAGTTTGGATGGAGTTGGGTTCAACCGAGGGCACCGCGGATCCGGCTTCGCCGGTCCGCCAGTGCCGCCCCCTAGAGGGGGTGACGCCGCAGGCGTCCCGGGGGTGGCAAATCTCGGGATTAAGCGAGCCAGCGCTTGCGGCGCTTGTAAGACTTGACTTCGCGGAAGGACTTGCGCTCGCCGCCACCCATGCCAAGGTAGAACTCCTTGACGTCTTCGTTGTTGCGAAGATCTTCGGCGGCGCCGTCCATCATGATCCGGCCGGATTCCATGATGTAGCCATAGTCGGCATAGCGCAGCGCCATATTGGTGTTCTGCTCGGCGATGAGGAAAGTGGTTCTCTCTTTGGTGTTGAGGTCTTTCACGATCTCAAACACCTCTTCCACGATCTGCGGAGCAAGACCCATGGATGGTTCATCCAGGAGCACTACGCTGGGATTTGCCATCAGGGCCCGACCAATGGCGCACATTTGCTGCTCCCCTCCCGAGGTGTAGGCGGCCTGGCTGGTGCGACGGGTTTTCAAGCGTGGGAAGTAGGTGTAGACCTTCTCCAGGTTGCGCGCGACCTCGGCTTTGTCTGTGCGGGTGTAGGAGCCGGTCATCAGATTTTCTTCGATGGTCAGGTGCGCGAAACAATGGCGTCCCTCCATCACTTGCACCACGCCGCGGTTGACCAGATCAGCAGGGCTGAGGTTTTCGATGCGTTCGCCGCGAAGCTCAATGCTGCCTTTGGTGACCTCTCCGCGCTCGCCCTTGAGCAGGTTGGAGATGGCACGCAAGGTCGTGGTCTTGCCCGCGCCATTGCCTCCGAGGATGGCCGCGATCTTGCCTTCCGGCACGTTCAATGAGACGCCCTTGAGCACGAGAATCACGTGGTTGTAGATGACTTCGATGCCGTTGACGTTCAGGACAATATTGGGTGTGGAGCTCATCGTG
>JBNKNN010000120.1:0-13034 GCA_050293865.1 Hydrogenophaga sp.
GAAGGTCCCGAGCGGACCGTCGTTGTTGAATGAAAGGCTCAGCGTGCAGATGGCGCCATTCTCTGCCTGCAGCTGAATGCTCATGTCCATGGCAATGCCCAGATCCCTGTGAATCGGGCCCTGGATCGCGTTGGCTTTGACGATGGGGCTGCCCGCCTGGTAGGCGAACAAGTCGACCGTGTGGGCTGCGTGATGCCACAGCAGGTGGTCAGTCCAGCTGCGAGGCTGCCCCAGCGCGTTCATGTTGGTGCGACGGAAGAAATAGGTCTGCACATCCATTTGCTGGATGCTGAACTCGCCTGCAGCAATTTTCTTGTGCACGTACTGATGGCTGGGATTGAAGCGGCGGGTGTGGCCGCACATGGCCACCAGCCCGGTTTGCTTTTGCAGCGCCACGACTTCCTCCCCTTCAGAGAGCACATCGCACAGCGGGATCTCGACTTGCACGTGCTTGCCGGCTTCCAGGCAGGCCTTGGACTGCGAGGCGTGCATCTGAGTCGGCGTACAGAGAATGACGGCGTCCACTTCCTTGATGGCCAGGCTATCGGCCAGATCGGTGGTCACGTGCTTGATGCCGTATTTGTCAGCCACCTCCTGGGTCTTGGCCAGGTCGCGACTGATCAGGGAGACGACTTCAACATCGGGAATGTTCTTGATGCCGTCCAGGTGCTTGATACCGAATGCGCCGGCGCCGGCAAGAGCGACTTTGATGGTCATGATTTCTCCCTTTAAGCGTTCTCGAGAATCGCGTGGCCGACAGCGGTGTTCGACGCCGGCACATGATAAAAGCGGTGTTTGACAGTGGGCGACGGACCGGTGACCTTGCCGCCATTGACATCGGACATGGCTCCTCGGGCGATCAGCCACATCACGAGTTCGATGCCCTCGCTACCCGCTTCGCGCACATAGTCGATGTGAGGGATTGCGGCGCAAGCCACCGGATCATGGATGAGCTTGTCCAGCCAGGCATTGTCCCACTCACGGTTGATCAGGCCCGCTCGAGCCCCTTGCAACTGATGGCTCATGCCGCCTGTGCCCCAGATGTGCACGTTCAGATCATCGTCGTAAGACTCGACCGCTTTGCGAATGGCCTGGCCCAATGCAAAGCAGCGTTGACCGGACGGTACGGGATACTGCACGACGTTCACCGCAAATGGGATGACCGGACAAGGCCAGGCATCCTTTTGTGGGTCTAGCTCGCCACACATCAACGACAACGGTACGGTGAGGCCATGGTCCACATCCATCTTGTTGACGATGGTGAGGTCGAAGTCCTGCTGGATGACGCTCTGCGCGATGTGCGATGCCAGCTCGGGATGACCGATGACCTTGGGCACTGGGCGGGGACCCCAGCCCTCATCGGCAGGTTGATACTCCGCTGCCGTGCCAATGGCAAAAGTGGGAATCATGTCCAGGCTGAAGGCCGTGGCGTGATCGTTGTAGACGAGGAAGACGACATCGGGTTTGTTGTCCTTCATCCACTGTTTGGAATACTCGTATCCTGCGAACAGCGGCTTCCAATAGTCTTCCTGGGTCTTGCCCAGATCCATGGCGGCGCCAATGGCAGGGACGTGAGAGGTGTAGACCGATGCGGTAATTTTTGCCAAGAGGCTTCTCCTGTTTCTGATCAAACCCGCTCAGGGCATTTCGTGCTCGTGTTGATGCTCAACCGAGGATGCTGCGGGTCCGGGTTTCCCGGCCCACAGGCATCGCCCCCCTTGAGGGTGTCCCGCGAAGCGCGGCGGGGGTGGGTCATTTCTTGCCTTGGGGCTGACGGTGCGGCTGGGCATCGCCGTCTTCACCGGCGTATCGGTTGCCCTCCACTGAGCGACCTCCGGCCATCATCATGGCACGGTACTCTTCTTCGGTCATGCCGGTCATGGACCCAGCCATCTGCTGGAAACTCTTGCCGTCAGTGGCGCCGATCTTGGCCAGGAAGTAAATGTTGCCGCCGGTGCGCATGCACCAGTTGAGGTCACGCGCGAGGACCGCCTGTTTCTGCTCCTCGGTCATCGCCCACTCGTCGAGGTAGGCCCGTTCGTTGGCCTTGAACCGCTCGCGATTCTCCGCCTTCATCAAGCTCATGCAGAACTGATTGAGCCAATAGCCTTTGCGACTTTGCTCGGCATCGAAAATGATCGTGCCGGGAACATCGGTATAGGGTTTATCGAGAGCCATATCAGTTTTCCTCAGGCCAGTACAGGCGCATGGGGTTGTCCACCAACAATTTTTTCTGCAACTCCGCCGTGCGCGCGATGTGCGGAATGAAGTCCACCAGCAAGCCGTCATCAGGCATGTGGTCTTTCAGATTCGGGTGAGGCCAGTCAGTGCCCCAGAGCACTCGATCCGGGAACTCTTCAACCACGCGGCGCGCAAACGGCACCACGTCCTGGTAGGCCTGCAGCTCGCCATTCAGTGCCTTGGGACCTGCCACGGACAAACGCTCGGGGCAGCTCACCTTGCTCCACACGTTGTCATGCTCGCGCATGAACTTCAGGAACAGCTCAAACTCCGGGCCATCCACAGGCTTGCTCACATCCGGGCGACCCATGTGGTCCACCACCACCGTCGTAGGCAGGCTGGTGAAGAAGTCCCACAATTCGGGTAGATCCACCGCTTCAAAGTAGATGACCACATGCCAGCCCAGCTTGGCGATTCGACCAGCAATCTCCATCAGCTCGTCTTTGGGTGTGAAGTCGACCAGCCGCTTGACGAAGTTGAATCGCACGCCCCGGACGCCGGCGTCATGCAGTGCCCGCAATTCTTCGTCAGTGACCGAGCGGCGCACGGTGGCTACACCCCTCGCCCTGCCTTCGCTGGCCTTGCAAGCGTCGACCATGGCTCGGTTGTCCGCGCCGTGGCATGTGGCTTGCACGATCACATTGCGCGCAAACCCCAGATGGTCGCGCAGAGCAAACAACTCGGTCTTGGATGCGTCGCACGGGGTGTACTTGCGCTCGGGCGCATATGGAAACTCTGCGCCCGGCCCAAACACATGGCAGTGCGCATCCACAGCGCCCGCCGGCAAGTGAAACTGGGGCTTGGCAGGACCTGCATACCAGTCCAGCCAGCCATCTGTCTTGGTGAAATCACCCGAAGTGGGTTTGGTCATTCAACAACCTCCAATGATCGATAGCCCCCAAGTCGAGGACACCGCAGAACCGGCTTGGCCAGGCTGCATGTGTCGCCCCTTTGAGGGGGCCGCGCAAGGCGCGGCAGGGGTGATCCAAATTCAGTCGATGTACTTGAGGCCTGCGGCAGCCAGCGGCTCGCGCATCTTGTACATGTCCAGGCCGAGTACGCCGGAAGCGAGTTTGTCGCGCTTCTCGCCTTCGTTCGCTTCGCGTGCGCGCGCTGCCTCCAGAGCGGCCTTGGCCTTCGCCTTGGGCACACACACCACGCCATCGTCGTCAGCGACGATGACGTCGCCTGGATTGACCATCATGCCAGCACACACGACTGGAATATTGACCGAGCCCAGCGTCGCCTTGATCGTGCCCTTGCTGCTGATGGCTTTTGACCAGACCGGGAAGTTCATTTCCTTGAGCGTCTTCACATCGCGCACACCAGCGTCGATGATGAGTGCGCGAGCCCCGCGGGCCTGGAAGCTGGTGGCCAGCAAATCACCAAAGTAGCCATCCGTGCATTCAGCCGTGACAGCTGCCACGACGATGTCACCTGGCTGAATCTGTTCTGCGACAACGTGCATCATCCAGTTGTCACCCGGATGCAGCAACACGGTCACGGCCGTGCCAGAGACCTGAGCGCCCGTCTGAATGGGGCGCATGTAGGGCTTGAGCAGGCCGACACGGCCCATGGCCTCGTGCACTGTGGCACTGCCCAGTGCCGCCAAGGCATCCGCGGTTTCACGATCCGCGCGCTCGATGTTTCGGTAAACAACGCCTAGTTCGTACATCTGTTTTCTCCAGGTTCGAGTTCGCCCGGCGAGCAGCCAAGCGATGAAAAATGCTTCAGCGGCCTTTGGCCTTCAGGGCAGCGTCGAGACGCGGGAACACGCGGCGGGCGTTGCCTTCGTAGACCATGTAGCGCTGCTCTTCCGTGAGGTTGGGCGTGGCTTGCACATAGCGCTTGGTATCGTCGAAGTAGTAGCCGGTCTCGGGGTCGATACCGCGAACGGCACCAATCATTTCGGAAGCGAACAAGATGTTCTCGACAGGGATCACCTTGGTCAGCAGGTCGATGCCTGGCTGGTGATAAACGCAGGTGTCGAAGAAGATGTTGTTCAGCAAGTGCTCCTGCACCAGTGGCTTCTTCAGCGCCTGTGCCAGACCACGGAAGCGACCCCAGTGGTAAGGCACTGCGCCACCACCGTGTGGTATGACGAAGCGCAGCGTCGGGAAATCCTTGAACAGGTCGCCTTGCAAGCACTGCATGAAGGCCGTCGTGTCCGCGTTCAGGTAATGGGCGCCAGTGGTGTGGAAGCAGTCGTTGCAGCTGGTCGAGACATGGACCATGGCCGAAATGTCGTACTCCACCATCTTTTCATAGATGGGATACCAGTGACGGTCCGTCAGCGGCGGGCTGGTCCAGTGACCACCCGAAGGGTCGGGGTTGAGGTTGATACCGACAAATCCATAGTCCTTGATGCAGCGCTCGAGCTCCGGAATACAGTTCTTGGGGTCGACGCCTGGCGACTGCGGCAGCATGGCAGCGCCGATGAAGTTGTCCGGGAACAGTTGACTCACGCGATAGCACAACTCATTGCAGATGGCTGCCCAAGTGCTGGAGACTTCGAAGTCGCCGATGTGGTGGGCCATGAAGCTGGCGCGTGGACTGAAGATGGTGAGGTCTGAGCCGCGCTCCAGCATCAGCTTGAGTTGGTTCGTCTCGATCGACTCACGCAGCTCATCGTCGCTGATCCTCAGATCGGCCGGGCTGGGTTTGACCGAAGGGTCTTTGATTCCGGCAATCTGCTGGTTGCGCCAATCTTCCAGCGCCTTGGGAGCGGTGGTGTAGTGGCCATGACAGTCGATGATCAGGGGGTTGGCTTGGCTCATGTTGTCTCCGGCGCGCAGGCATGGCGCCTGCACTGAGTGCTGAAGTATTCGAAGTACCGGATCCTCGGACCCGACGGTCCATTGTGACGGGAAGCCCTCCACGGACCAATCCGGTGCATTTGCTATCAGATAGACCAAATCTGAATATCCGATGGCTTTGCTATGTCAATTGACTGACATCTCGAAACATCGCCGAGCCGACCTGAAGATCCAGACCTGCAGACGCGTCGTCGGTCTCCCAGGAGGCTGCTCAATTCAGAACAATCTGGTATAAAAACCTCGCATACATACCAAGATTGCATAGATGGACCTGAAGCAGATCGAATACTTCGTTCGCGTGGCTGAACTGGGCAGCTTCACACGCGCTGCGGCCGCTCTGGATGTGGCGCAACCGGCGCTGTCGCGGCAAATTCGCCAACTGGAAGTCGAATTGCGGCAGCACCTGCTGGTGCGCAACGGCCGTGGCGCAGTGCCGACGGACGCGGGCAAGTTGCTGCTCGAGCACGGACGAGGCATCCTGCACCAGGTTGAGCGAGCCAAAGAAGAGCTGGGGCGCGTGCGCGGCGCGCTGGCTGGACGCGTGGCCATTGGCTTGCCTCCCAGTCTGGCCAGGGTCTTGACTGTTCCGCTCACCCGCTTGTTTCGCGAACGGCTTCCGGAAGCGAGCCTGTCCATCAGCGAAGGGCTCTCCGCTGGCATGCAGGAGTGGCTGACCACAGGCCGCCTGGACATCGCTGTGCTCTACAACGCACAACCATCCCCGGAGATCGAAATTCAACCCCTGCTGGATGAGGAGTTGCTGTTGGTGGAACCCCGGCCTCCTGGTCTGGCAGAAGATCCACCTCCACACCCCGTCGACCTGACCGAACTGGCCGATATGCCATTGGTCATTCCCAGCCTGCCCAATGCCGTGCGCATGCATGTGGAGTCTGCCCTGGCCAGCGTGGGGTGTCGCCCCAAGGTGGCGCTGGAGATCGACGGCATTGCCGCCATTCTGGACCTGGTGGCCGACGGCGCTGGTGCCGCCTTGCTCTCCCGCAATGCGGTGGCCAGCTCGGTCAGACCATCGGCCTACCGGCTTCGACCGATCTCGCCGCCCATGAGAATACGCCTGAGTCTGGCCACCAGTGCTCTGCGGCCCACCACGCTGACACAACGAGCCACGTTCGACCTCATACAGGAAGCACACGCCTCGCTGGACAAGCGTTGATGCACGGAGCGAACCGCGATCAGCCCGGAAGCCAGCCGGGCACCTGATCCAAGCCCCAAAGCAAGAGGTTGAGACTCACAAAGGAAGCGGCTGTCGTCACCAGCAGCGCTGCCGAACTCACTCCTTCATGGCCATGTCGCTGGGACAATATGACGTAAATGCCCATCATGGGCATGGCGCATGTGAGCAGAGCTGCGGTGCGCAGCAGAGGATCATCCACTGGCACCAGGAACAGAAGAACCAGACACATCACCAAGGGGTGCAGCACCAGCTTACCCATGCCAATCTGCGCCACCGTGGCCCTCATGCCATGCACTTGCAAGCCGACCAATCCACCGCCGATCACGAACAGTGACAGCGCTCCGCTGGACTTGGCGAACAGGTCCACACTGCGTGCCACCGGATCCGGCAGCCGCCAGCCAGCGAAGGAAGCACCCATGCCCAGGACGATGGCAATGATGAGTGGGTTGCGGACAAGACCCGCCAGAGATCGCTTGACGGCCTTCGTCCAGTGGCCTTTGCCGTCGGCATCCATGTCGGCCAAAGCCAGCAGGATGGGGATGATCAGCATGTTCTCCACCATCATGTTCAGCGCCAATGTGACTCCCGCCGTGGAAGCGCCCAGCGTCAGCAAGATGGTAGGGTAGCCCACGAATCCGCTGTTCGGGCAACTCATGCCCATGGCCATCATGCTGGCATGGCTCATGGAGCCCCCTCTTCCCCACCGGGCCCAGGCAAATGCAACGGAGAGAGTAAGCAACCCGGCTGCGGCATAGGCAGCCAGGTATTGGCCGCTAAAGATCTCATTGGCACTGCGCTCGGACAAGGCATTGAACAACAGTGCCGGCAGGGCCAGGTTGATCACGAACTTGCCGAGGACGCGCATGTCCTCGCGAGCAAACAAACCCGTGCGTGTCACCGCGAACCCGGCGAGGATGCACAGATAGATCGGCCCGGTGATGCTCAGGATTTCCAGCATGGTGAACGTCCCTGGTGACGCAGACTGATAACGGTCTTCAGGGCTGTTCGCGCGAGGCGAGCAGGCCGTCCGCCCACTCCTGCCAGCGCGGCCTCTCGCTCACCTTGGCAAAGGCACCATCGCGTGCTTCGGCCGCCATCCAGTCATGCTTTCGAGCAATGGCTGATGCCATGTAGGGCTCAAAGCCGGCCTCACGGACCGTGTTCGCCACTTCACGCATTTCTTCCGCCCGGCGTTTTCCGTGCTGAGCCACACGACTATAGAAATAATCACCCTGCCTGGGCCAGTCAATCTGAGGAAAGGTCTCTTGCAGAGTGGCGACCATCGCGTCCTCTACACCATAGTGGCGCGCGGTCGTGAAGCTCTCGATCACGAGGGCCTCCAAGCCTTTGATCATCACGCTTCGGCACATCTTGGTCGCCGAGGCGACCCCGAGGTTTGCACTCGCGTGTTTGACCGACATGCCAAAGGCCTGCAGCACCGGCAACAGCTCTGCTGCGTGCGCGCCCCCCAGGAGCATGGGAACCTTGATGCCATAGGGAGGCACAGAGGTCATCACGCCAGCTTCCACGTACCGGCCACCCGCGCCATCGATGCTCCGGGCTGCGGCTTGTTTGGTGCCGGGCGACGCGGAGTTGAGATCAATGAACCAACTGCCAGGTCGAATGTGACTGGCCGCGTCCTGGGCCACCGCCAGCGTATTGGACGCTGTGACAGCGGAAATGATCAGGTCCGAGCGCTCGCACAACTCGGCCATCCCAGTACATGCATGCACGCCAGCCAAATTCGCTCGCTCTAGCATGGTGGGTGCCGTGCCCTGATCGCTCAGCAGAATGTCCCAGGTAGCCACTGACGCCACAGCATCTCTGAGGCCGTGGGCAAAGGTGCTTCCTACTTCGCCAAAGCCAATGATGCCAAGGCGCAGAGAAGAAGAAGACTTAGACATGCAAATCACTCCTTGCGACTGGCGCGCCCTAAGACCTGACGACACCAGAAAAGAAAGAGGCCTGCTGTATCTACGCAGGCCTCATGTCATGAGACGGAAGAACCGATGATGCCCTTTGGCTTCACAGGCGCAGCGCAATCAGCGTAATGGACGGGAAGGCCACCAAAATCGCTGTGCGGATCATGTCGCTGGCGACAAAGGGCATCACCGCACGATAGGTTTGCGTGATCGGCGTGTCCCGCGCCAGAGAGTTGATCACGAAAAGATTCATCCCCACAGGCGGCGTGATCAGCCCAACCTCCACCACGATCAGAACCAGAATGCCAAACCAGATCGCCAACTCTTCCTGACCCAGGCCGAAATCCAGACCGATGATGATCGGGAAGAAGACGGGGATCGTCAGCAATATCATGGACAACGAATCCATGAAGCAGCCCAGGATCACATACAGCACCAGGATGGCCACCAGAATGAGCCATGGGCTGACGCCCCAGTTGGCCACCAGCATGGCGGCTTCCTGAGGAAGTTGCGACAGTGCCAGGAAGGTGTTGTAGACACCAGCACCCAACACAATCATGAAAATCATTCCGCTGGCCACTGCCGTACCCAAAATAGCGTTGATCAGGGTGCGCCGATTCAGCCCCCCGCTGATCCAGGCAGCCAGCCCGGTTCCGAATGCGCCCACTGCAGCGCCTTCGGTCGGCGTGAAGATGCCCGAGTAAATGCCACCGACCACTGCCACGAAGATCACCAGCACGGGCCATACTTTGATCGTCGCTTCAATGCGCTTCGACATGGGCAATGGCGGCACAGTGCCCATTTCGCTCGGTCTCAGTCGCGCATAGACGGCAATGACGATCATGTAGCCCACTGCGGCGAGCACGCCCGGAATGAAGGCAGCCAGAAACAACTTGGCGATGTTCTGCTCAGTCAGGATGGCGTAGATCACCAGCACCACAGAGGGTGGAATCAGAATGCCCAGCGTGCCTCCTGCGGCCAGACACGCCGTGGAGATGCCTCCTCCGTAGCCTGCACGCTTGAGTTCAGGCAAGGCCACCTGTCCCATGGTGGCAGCGGTGGCGAGCGACGAGCCGCAAATGGCGCCGAAGCCGGCGCAAGCGCCGACGGCCGCCATGGCCACACCGCCCTTGCGATGACCAATCCACGCCTCAGCCGCCTTGAAAAGTGCCTGAGAGAGTCCGCCTAGCGCCGCGAACTGCCCCATCAGCAAGAACAGAGGAATGACAGATAGCGAATAGCTCGAAAACGTGGTGTAGGTCACCTGCTTGAGCTGGCTGAGGATCGGCATGGCAGAGCCGTAAACGACCCACGAACCGGCAAGGCCACACATCAGCATGGCCAGGCCAATGGGCACCCGCACGAAGATGAGCAGCAGGAGCAAAGGGAACGACCAAAGGGCCAGCTCGAAATTAGACATGGCGATTCAAAAGCAAAAACACGTTTGGGCCTGGGTGGCGAAGCACCAGCGCAGGCAAGGACTCAGTCAGGAGAAAACAGGGAGGGCCGACCGCAGCTCAACCGTCTGCAGAGCATCAGTGTGCGCCATCACCGTGGGCCAGCCACTCGGGTGGTGCAGTGAACAAGCCCAGATGCGTCAGGGCCTTGGCCACATAGGCAACACAGCCAATCACGGCGCCAACAAAACAGGCGGAATATGCCCACCACAATGGCATCTGCAGAATGAAAGTGGTCTCAAGATACTGCTTCTTCTCTACCGTGCCTTCGTACAGCTTCCAGGTCAGAACCAGCCAGACTGCCATCATGACAATGTCACTGAAAATGTCGATGCCTCGTTTGAACCAATTCGGCATGTGCATGTACAGCAAATCCACTGTGGCATGACCGTTGCGTAGGAAGCACCATGGCATGAAGCAGAAGATGGCCACACCAATACCGACCTCCACCAACTCGAAATCGCCAGGAACAGGCATGGGATCCAAGCCCACCAAGTTCAACGCACGACCGGAGACACTGACCACCACCATGAGAGTCAGAGCAACAAGAATGAGCCCGCCGAACAGTGCCGTCCATTTGGCCAACCGGTCAATCCAACGCATCATGATGAAATATCCTTTCGCTGCTCACGGCGCAGCTGGAGCCGAAACGGCACACGACAAAAGAGACTCGTGTGCCTGAGTGGGGTGTACAACAACCGAAAGTATTGCACAGAGCCCCAGCCCAAATGGAGAAGTGAAGCTCGCTCTCCGCTCCTTGCTTCCAGACACTGGCTTCCCGGGCACTACGCGGCCAGAGGCGAGGTAGCCACCCGGGTAACCGGTGCTTCGGCAAGCGCCTTGTTTACTTGGTTTCTTTGGCAATCAGATCGCGGGCAGCAGCAGCGAGTTTGGCGCCGTCAATGCCTTTACCCTGTACTTCCTTGATCCAGTCGGCCTCAACGGCGGCTGCAGCATCACGCCAGCGCTTGGTCTCGGCTTCGTTCAACGCGACAATGTTGTTGCCACGCTTCTCGGCGATGGCTTTGCCGGCCTTGTCACCCTCATCCATGGCTCGACCGAACATCGCGGCGGCCTCCACGCCTGAATTGGCGTCGATGATTTTTTTCAGATCAGCTGGCAGGCTCTCGTACTTGGCCTTGTTCATGGAAACCGCGAAAGTCTGGGTGTACAGACCTTTCTCGCCGGCAAACGTGGTGTGATTGCTGACCAGCTCGGTTACTTTCACCGCAGGCGTCACCTCCCAAGGAATCGTGGTGCCATCGATCACGCCCTTGGAAAGCGCCTCGCTTACAGCGGGCACTGGCATGCCAACAGGAATCGCGCCCAGTTTGGTGAGCATGTTGTTGATGATGCGCGAACCTCCGCGAATCTTCATTCCCTTCAGGCTTTCCAGTCCGGTCACCGGCTTTTTGGTGTGGAACAGTCCGGGGCCATGCGTGTGCACGGCAATGAGTTTCACCTCTTTGAACTCGTCGGCGGCATAGGTCTCGACGTACTTCTGGAATGCGCGCGACGACTGCTCGGCCGATCCGCTCATGAAAGGCAACTCGAACACCTCTGCCTTGTTGAAGCGACCGGGCGTGTAGCCCAGCACCGTCCAAGTCAGATCCACCACGCCATCTTTGGCCTGATCAAACAACTGTGGAGGCGTCCCACCGAGTTGCATGGCGCTGAAAACCTGGACCTTGATCCGGCCATTGGACTCTGCCTCGACCTTCTTGGCCCATGGAACGATGGCCTTGGAAGGAATGGTTGCCTGCGGCGGCAACATCTGGTGAAAGCGCAAGGTCACCGTCTCCTCGGCAAAGGCAGCTCCACTTGCGAACGAGGCAATGGCGGTGGCGGCAGCGATCAGGCTCCGGCGGCGATTGATAGAAATCATGAACAGTCTCCTAGGTAGGTGGATGCGGACGGTCAAACTTCTGAAGGCGTGATCTTCGGCCGCACTGCAGGTGTTCAAGGAGCAAAGTCCTCTTGGCCCAACAACAGCAGCGCCCCAACTATGCGAGAGAAGACCCGCTAAAACCAGAATCCGCCTTCACAAGCAGATATGCCGTATCGCTATGAATGAGGGAACGAACCCTCATCAATGTTAAAGATACCAAGAAATCTTGCGGGTTCCGAGGCCGGCCCCACCCAGCGCTTGAGTGTAGCCCCTCGGGTTTACCCTAAACCTCGCCTGTATCACCTCCTCCGCGCGCATGCGCGATCTAAACGGGAGGAATGGTGCGCCTGCTTGAGGCGCCGTGCCACTTCACGGACGCAACTCATGCAAGTCGCAGGAAACGAAAAAGGCCTCCGTGAGGAGGCCTTCTCGCACCGGCATTCGCCAGAGTGACTATTTGCTGTTCTGCTTCACCAGCGAACGCGCCTGCTTGACCAGGCTGGCGCCGTCAATGCCCTTGCCTTGCATCTCTTTGATCCAGTCGGCCTCCACCGCGGCGGCAGTCTCACGGAACTTGGCCGTCTGGGCTTCATCCAGCGCCACGATATTGTTCTTGTTCTTCTCGGCCATGGCTTTGCCCCGGACATCGCCCTCATCCATGGCCTTGCCAAACTGCGCTGCCATCGAGGCACCGGAGTTGTCGTCCAGCACCTTCTTCAGATCAGCTGGCAGGCTCTCGTACTTGGCCTTGTTCATGGCCACCACGAAGGTCGTCACGTACAGGGCACGGTCGCCAGCGAACGTGGTGTGGTTGTGGACCAGCTCTGGCACCTTCAGGGCCGGACCCACTTCCCACGGAATGGTTGTGCCGTCGAGCACGCCTTTGGACAAGGCCTCGGTCACGGCAGGAACAGGCATGCCCACTGGGGTTGCTCCCAGTTTGGTCAGCATGTTGTTGACAATGCGGGTGCCACCACGGATCTTCATGCCTTTGAGGCTGTCCAGACCAGTCACAGGCTTCTTGGTGTGAAACAGGCCCGGACCATGAACGTGGGCCGTCAGCAGATGAACGTCTTTGAACTCGTCCATGGCATTCTTCTGAACATACTCATAGAAAGCCTTGGAGGTTTGCTCGGCAGACAGCGATGCCATGAATGGCAATTCGAAAGCCTCAACCTTGTTGAAGCGGCCGGGGGTGTAGCCAGGCAGAGTCCAGACGATGTCCACCACGCCATCACGGGCCTGATCGTACAGCTGAGGCGGCGTTCCGCCGAGCTGCATGGCACTGAACAACTGGATCTTGATTCGACCTTTGGACTCTTCTTCAATCTTCTTGGCCCACGGCATGATGGCCTTGGAAGGAATCGTGCCCTGTGGCGGCAGGAACTGGTGAAAGCGCAGGGTAACCTCCTGCGCCTGGGCCGTCACGCTCGCCGATGCGGCCAGAGCCATCGTGGCCAATGCTTTCTTCCATGAAGACATGTCCGGGTTCTCCTTGATGAGGGTCTGAGATTCAAT
>JBNKNN010000121.1:0-22010 GCA_050293865.1 Hydrogenophaga sp.
TCCCGAAGCGCCGATCTTCAGCGTCGCCGACTACGGCCTGGAGGCCGACCTGTTCGAGGCTGTGCCTGAACTGGTCAAGGCGCTGTAAACAGGCAAAAAAAACACACCGTCAGACGAAGGCAATTTCAAGTCCTTTGTCAGGCGGTGGCCAGGACCTGCCCATGATGGCCCCTGGCAGCCTCGAGTGAGAACCGTTCGCCCCAGGCACGGGGTTGATTATTTGAATATCTGGAGACGACCCAAATGAGCTATTCAGCACCCCAGAAGGACATGCTCTTCAATATCGAGCATCTGGCCAAGATCGACAAAGTGGCCGAACTGCCTGGCTTCGAGGATGCAGGGCTGGAAACAGCGCAAGCCGTTCTGGAAGAGTGTGCCAAGCTCAACGAGGGCGTCATCGCGCCGTTGAATTTTGAGGGTGACAAGTACCCGTCGTCGTTTCACGACGGCAAGGTCACGACCACGCCCGGCTTCAAAGATGCCTACAAACAGTACGCCGAAGGCGGCTGGCAGGGATTACAGCATCCTGTGGACTTCGGCGGCCAGGGCTTGCCCAAGACGATCGGAGCAGCTTGCGGAGAGATGCTCAACAGCGCCAACATGAGTTTTGCGCTGTGCCCGCTGCTCACTGATGGCGCCATTGAAGCGCTGCTGACCGCCGGTAGCGACGAGCTCAAGAGCATCTATCTGGAAAAGCTCATCAGTGGTGAGTGGAGCGGCACCATGAACCTGACCGAGCCCCAGGCTGGTTCGGACCTGGCAGCAGTGCGTTCGCGCGCAGAACCGTTGCCCGACGGCAGCTACAAGATTTTCGGCACCAAGATCTTCATCACATACGGTGAACACGACATGGCGGACAACATCGTTCACCTCGTGCTGGCCCGCGTGCAAGGTGCGCCCGAAGGCGTCAAGGGCATCAGCCTTTTCGTGGTGCCCAAATTCATGGTCAATGCCGACGGATCTCTGGGCGAACGCAACGATGTGCACTGCGTCTCCATCGAGCACAAGATGGGCATCAAGGCGTCGCCGACGGCTGTGTTGCAATACGGCGACCACGGCGGCGCCATCGGCTATCTGGTGGGCGAAGAGAACCGAGGCCTGGAATACATGTTCATCATGATGAATGCCGCCCGCTATGCCGTGGGTGTGCAGGGTATCGCGATTGCCGAGCGTGCGTACCAGAAGGCCGTGGCATACGCCAAGGACCGCGTGCAAAGCCGCCCGGTGGACGGCAGCATGAACACTGGCGCGCCCATCATTTACCACCCGGACGTGCGCCGCATGCTCATGACCATGCGAGCCTTCACGGAAGGCTGCCGCGCCATGGCGTCGGTAGCCGCTGCGGCTTATGACGCCGCTCACCACCATCCGGACGCGGAGGTTCGCAAGCAAAACGCCACGTTCTACGAATTCCTGGTGCCACTGGTCAAAGGCTACAGCACGGAGATGAGCCTGGAAGTGACCAGCCTGGGCGTGCAAGTGCACGGTGGCATGGGCTTCATCGAAGAAACGGGCGCGGCGCAGTATTACCGCGACGCGAAGATTCTCACCATTTACGAAGGCACCACAGCCATCCAGGCCAATGACCTGGTGGGCCGAAAGACTTCCCGCGATGGCGGCACCTCAGCCAAGGCCATCGCAGAGCAGGTGGCCCAGACTGAAGCCGATCTGCTCCAGCGCGACAGCGCCGATGCCAAGGCCGTGGCCGCGCGCCTGAAGGCTGCTCGTGAAGCGTTTGTCGATGTGGTGGACTTCATTGCTGGCAATGGCCGCAGCAACCCCAATGCCGCGTTTGCCGGCAGTGTGCCGTACCTGATGCTCGCTGGCAATCTGATGGCTGGCTGGCAGCTCGGCCGAGCCCTGATGGTGGCCGAAGACCAGTTGGCCGCGGGCAACGATGCGCCGTTCATGAAGGCCAAAATCGCCACCGCCCGTTTTTACGCTGACCACATCCTCACCCGCGCCCAAGGTGTGCGTGATGCTGTGGTGGACGGCGCCGACGCCGTCATGGCCTTGTCCGTCGAAGACTTCTGATCAACTTTTCTGATCGCTTTTCCGGCCATTCGAACAGAGGGCAGCTTCCGAGGCTGATCCTCTGCACCGGCCACTCGGCATTGCGCCGCCATCGCCCTGTTACTTTCGCAGACCCTGCAACCAAGGAGACAACATGTCTGCCACGCCTCGTCAACTGCCCGGTGCTCTGGGCAAGATACCTTTCCCGGTCATCGGCTCTCCATTGTTCATCATCAGCAATCCCAAGTTGGTGATCGCGCAGTGCAAGGCCGGCATTGTGGGGTCCATGCCGGCACTCAATGCCCGTCCGGCGTCTCAGCTCGATGAGTGGTTGGCTGAAATCACCGAAGCGCTGGCCGCCCACGACCAGGCCAACCCTGACAGTCCGGCTGCGCCGTTTGCAATCAATCAGATCGTGCACAAGAGCAACGACCGCCTGGAAACCGATATGGCCCTGTGCGCCAAGTACAAGGTGCCCATCATCATCACCAGTCTTGGCGCGCGTGAAGACGTGAACCAAGGTGTGCACAGTTGGGGTGGCGTGGTCTTGCACGACGTGATCAACAACGTGTTCGCCCACAAGGCGATCGAAAAGGGTGCAGACGGTCTGATCCCTGTGGCCGCCGGCGCCGGTGGGCACGCCAGCGTGAAGAGTCCGTTTGCCATGGTGCAGGAGATCCGCGAATGGTTCGACGGTCCCCTGGCATTGTCGGGGTCCATCGCCTCTGGTGGTGCCATCCTGGCAGCACAGGCCATGGGGGCCGACTTTGCTTACATGGGTTCGGCTTTCATCGCCACCGACGAGGCGCGTGCCGTCGATGGCTACAAGCAGATGGTGTGCGACAGCAACTCTGACGACATCGTGTATAGCAATTTCTACACCGGCGTGCATGGCAACTACCTCAAGGGCAGCATTCGCAATGCAGGCATGGACCCGGACAATCTGCCCGAGAGCGACCCGAGCAAGATGAACTTCTCAACAGGCGAAAGCGGCAACAATGCCAAGGCCTGGAAAGACATCTGGGGATGCGGACAGGGCATTGGATCCATCAACAAGATCGTGCCGGCGGCCGATCTGGTGGCTCGCCTGAAAGAGGAGTACGCGCAAGCCAAAGCCCGCATTTGCGGAACCTGAAGTCGATCGGTTGCGTTCGGGCGCAGCTGATCCACATCATCTACATCTCGCCGCCCGTTGGCATGCCGAAGGGGCCGGTCGGAGCCACGCTGCCTTGTCTGCGCGCAGGCGCGCCTGAAGGGTCAACCCCGGATGGCAATGCACCGATACCTGTGGCGCCGGTGGTATCAGTGGCTGTTGATCGCGGCACGGACCCCTCTGCATCGACGGGGGCAATGATCTCTTCCACTGCACGGGCGGGCGCGGCGTACACCGTGCCTTGGGCATCGGTGATGCTGGCCACGGCACCGCCTTCAAGCCATTCGGCGTACACCCAATCCCCATTGCGGTAGGCCAACCCCGAGGGGGCATCCGCCAGTGGCGTTGGTGGAACGCCTTTGAGCGCCACACGCATGTAGTCGATCCACATGGGCAATGCCATTTTGCTTCCTGATCCGCCGCTGCCAAGGCTGCGCGGCGCGTCGTAACCCATCCAGCTCACAGCGGCCACCGTGCTGTGGTAGCCGGCAAACCATGCGTCCATCGCGTCGTCTGTGGTGCCGGTTTTGCCATGCAGGTCGCTTCGGCGCAGCAACCTCTGCGCCGCGGCAGCCGTTCCGGTGCGCGTGACGTCGTTGAGCATGGAGTCCATGACAAAGGCATTGCGGCGCGAGATGACGCGTGTGGGCGATGGCGTGGACTGCGCACGGGCTGCTTCGAACAAGACCTTTCCTTGCGCATCCTCTACGCGCTCAATGATCACGGGGGAGACCAGATACCCGCCGTTGGCGAACACGGCGTAGGCTCTCGCCATCTGCATGGGCGTGACGGAGCCGGTGCCCAGAGCAAACGTCAAGTCCGAAGGCTGGCGCTGAGGGTCCAGTCCGAAGCGCTTGCTCCAGTCCCGGGCAGCGGCCACGCCAACGTGGCCTAGAACCCGAACGCTGGCCAGGTTGCTCGAATCGGTCAACGCCTTGCGCAGCGTGATGGCGCCTTCGCCAGCACCATGGCTGTTGGCAGGCATCCAGCCATCGCCAGTGGACAGCGGGAGGTCATCGATCAAGGTCGAGGGCATCACCCTGGACTCCAGCGCGGCCGAGTAGAGCAGGGGTTTGATACTGGAACCCGGCTGTCGCCAGGCTTGCGTGGCGCGGTTGAACGGCTGACGACTGAAATCGAAGCCGCCCACCAGAGCACGCACGCGGCCGGTCTGGCTGTCCAGAGCGACCAGAGCAGCTTGGGCTTGCGGCCACTGCACGATGGCCCATGGCGCGTCGGCGGCGCTGCTTTGCATCACACGCAACACCGAGCCGCGCGCGATGCGCAGTGCCGGCTTGGCTTTGGCTTTCAGTCCCGTCCTGGCCCGCGCCAGGCCTTCGCCGCGAATGGTCACACGCTGCCCGTCCGACAATGCCACCTCCACTTGCTGGGGGCTGGCTTGCAGCACAATGGCCGCCCGCAACATGTCATCGTCGCGATGGCTCTTCAGCGCTTCCGCAGCCAGGCGACTTTCGTCGGCAGGCTTGGCCTTCGGCAGGTCTTCCTGTGCCTCGGGGCCACGCCAGGCCTGAGTGGCGTCAAAGGCCAACAGTTGGCGGCGCACGGCTTCATGTGCGGCTTGTTGCTCGTTGGATCTCAACGAGGTGATCACACGCAATCCCTTGGAGTAGGCGGCTTCGCCAAACTGCTTGACCACCTGTTGCCGAGCCATTTCTGCCACGTATCCCGCATTGACCTGTCTCGGCTGGCGTGTGCGCAGAGTGATTTTTTCTGTCAAGGCTGCTTCGTAAGCTGCTTTGTCCAGTACCTCGGTGGCCAGCATCCGCTTCAGTACCTTGCGCTGCCGGGCAATGGCGCGGTCGTAGTTGGCCACCGGGTTGGCGTAGTGCGGGTTCTGCGGGAGACCTGCGAGCAGCGCCATCTCCGCCACGCTCAGCTCGTTCAGGGTCTTGCCGAAATAGGTGCGGGCGGCAGCGGCAAATCCATAGGCCCGTTGCCCCAGGAAGATCTCGTTCATGTAGATCTCCAGGATGCGGTCTTTGCTCAGCGCCTGCTCTACCTGAAGCGCGAGCATGATTTCGCGCGTTTTGCGCTCTGCTGTGAGTTCCCGGGTGAGCAGCATGGTTCTCACCAACTGCTGAGTGATGGTGGATGCGCCCTGGCGGCGGCCGCCGGTCAGCATGGCCACCACGGCCCGGGCCATGCCTTTAGGGTCTACGCCTGAGTGCTCCCGAAAACGGGCATCTTCCACGGACAGCAGGGCTTGCTTGAGCATGGTGGGAATGCGCTCGATCGGCACGTATTCTCTGCGCTCTACACCAAACTGCGCCAGCTCGACACCGTCGCTGGTCAGCACGTGCAAGGGCAGCTTGGGCTGGTAGTGGACGATCGGGTCAATGGGCGGCAGGTCAAAGGTCGCGGCGGTGGCAGGGGCGACAACCAAGGTACCGGTCGCCACAGCAATGGCTGCGGCGACCAGCACCGGTTGGCCAATGGCGCGCAAACGGGTGAACAGACTCGGCTTCATCATGGGCCGATTGTGGCCCGCTTGTGTGAAGCGAATATGGAGCGTCATCATGAGCGAATGGCGTCGAGCAAAGTCGCGTCAGTCACTTGTTCTTGATGATGACCGAGGGCTCTTTGAGCTCATTGGAAGTGGTGTTGGCCAGTGCTCCCAAGTGGTAATCCTGCATCAGCTTCTGGGCATAGGAGGAATGCTCACGCCCCACTTCCTTGGTTGCAAAGGCGTCAGTGGCCTCCTTGCCGCAATGGCGCAGCATCACCGACGGAGCTGTAGGGTGCTTGGGAATATAGCCAGTGAAGTTGTAGACCTCGTTGTTGATCACCATCCAGCAGTCTTTGGCGTTGTCGTGCCTGGCGACCTCTTGTAGCGTAAGGGCTGACGAAGCTTTGTCGTCAGCTGCCTGTGCGTGCGAGCTGATGACGCCCACCTGCACGGCCAGTACAAAGCCCCAGAAGGCTACCGTGGATATTGTCACCAGCGCTTTCATCGGAAATCAAACCTTTCACTGTGTATGTGTTTTGAGCCGGTACCCGCTGCAGCGAGCAGCGCCGTCAATTGCGCCACCAGACCTGGCGGACCGCAAAGAAACACTTCCCGCTGCGCGAAGTCTGGCACGAGTTGGCCCAATTGTCTCCAAAGTCCGTCGATCTCTGGACTTTGGGATACCAATTCGTGCAGGCTGGTTCCCTGCGGCACGGTGGTGTCTTCGGGAAGCAGTTCGTGCAAACCCGCATCCTGTGGCCGTCGGACGTAGATCAAGGCCGTGTTGTCACCCGGACGCTGGCCGGGAATCGCGGCCAGAAAGGGGGTGATGCCTATGCCTCCAGCCAGCCAGAGACGGGGGCGTTCCGACTTCGCCCCTTCCTCCAGGAAGCGCCCATGCGGCCCGCGTACCAGCACAGAGGTACTCGCAGGCGCGGCTTGCACATGGGAAGAGCAAGGCCCTTGCGCTCTGATCAAGAGGCGCATGTTGCCTGGGGAGTTCTTCCCCGGCACCTGGCCGGCAATCGTGTACGGGTGCCATTCGCCGCAGCCTCGCCAACCTTGGCCATCACCAAAGGAGACGAAGACGAACTGACCGGCGCGCCACTGCACAGGCCTGGCGCCAGGGGAGACCTCCAGGTCGAGAGCCGACAGGTCAGGACGGATGATTTGCGTGGCTGCTACCCGGTACGCGTGTGCGCGCCAGGCGGTCCATCGGATGACGATCTGCAGCACGGTGCACACCGCGACCGCGACCAAAAAAAGAAGCACCGCCATCTGGCCCGCGTAGTTGCCGGCCAGTGACCATGCGTGCCAGGCGCCGGCCATGGCCGATGGAAGCACCAGCCAGTGCACCTGTCGCCAGCGACGGTAGCGAACCGGTACCCAGAAGGTCACCAGCATCATCAGCATCAGGGCGAGCAACGCGACCCAGCCCCAGCGGTAGGGGCCTGTGGCTCCCAAAGGGTTGAGCATCCAGGCTGCGCTCTCCCATTGACCCTGCGCCAGTCCTGGCGCCGCGGCAGACGCTGCGTGGGCCAGCGAGAGCACATAGGTCACCGCGCCTGTGGCGTGGTGCCACCAGTACAGGCGAGGCATGCCACGGGCAAGGTTCTCCAGCCAGGGCAAGCGCAACATGAGCGCAAAACTGCCCGCCCAGAGCCCCAGCCCAAGCCAGCCCAAGGCGCTTGAAAACAATGACCATGTCATGTGGCCTGCTTCCCGGCACAAAGGCTCATCGCTGTACCCAGCCGCCGCAGACGGGGAACACCTGCCCAACGAAGCAATCGGCATGGTCGCTGCAAAGGTAGGCCGCGAATTCCGCGTCTTCTCTGGCAGTGACCAACCGGCCCAGCGGCACTTGCTTCAGGCGTTCCTTGAATGCGGGGAGGGCTTGTACCTCTGGAGGGAAGTACGTGGGGTTTTCCACAAAGTTTTGCGCGATCAGGTTGATCTGCACGCCATGCGGTGCGGCTTCCACGCCGGCAGCCTGCACAAATGCGGCTTGTGCCCCGCGTGCCGCACTGTAGGTGGCGCAACGGCGCATGCCCTTGAGCGCGGCGGCGCTGCCCATGACCAGAATCTTGCCGCCGCCTTGCTCCGCCATGTCGGGAAGAGCCGTGCGCACGAGCCTCGGAAGCGGGTCGACCAAGGCGGCAAACACGTCGTGCCACTCTTCTTCGGAAATGGTTGTCAGTGGTGTGCTGGGCGCTGCGATGGCCAGATTGGCCACCAACACATCGATGGGCCCGGCAGCGGACACCACTTCGGCTGCTGCAGCAACCGGCGCCAGATCGGCATCGCTCTCGATGACATCGGCACCGTGTTCGTTGAAGACCTCGCACAAGGCCGGACCCATGAAGTCGCTGGCCTGGGTGATCAACACCCGCTTGCCTTCCAGTAACCGAGACGGACTGCGTTGTGGCATGGCTCTCTCCTGAACGTTTCCCACGCTGTTCATGATCATCATAAGCTTGAGGCAACGGCGCCGGGCAACTTCACCCTTGGCTCTATGATGCTGTCTGTATCTTCGCTTCTGACCCGCCATCGACTGACCCATGAATCCGCGAATCCTCTTGCTGGAAGACGAACAAACCATTGCAGACACCCTGTTGTACGCGCTGCGCTCGGAGGGGTTCGATGTTGAGCACGTTTCGTTGGCGGCGCTGGCGCTGCAAGCGTTTGGCCGCCAGATTCCCGATCTGGCCATCCTGGATGTGGGCGTGCCGGACGGCAATGGATTTGACGTATGCAGGCAAATCCGCAAGAGCAGCGATCTGCCCATCATCTTTCTTACGGCAAGAGGGGAGGAAATCGATCGAATTCTCGGCCTGGAGCTGGGGGCGGACGATTACGTGACCAAGCCGTTTTCGCCGCGCGAGGTTTGTGCGCGTGTCAAGGCCATCCTGCGGCGCACGGCTCGGCATGAGGCTCAAAAGACGGGTCCTGGCAACGAAAGTTTGCCCAATGGCAGCGCCGCAGACGATGCGGCCCTGGCGCTGGACGAACCCAACCAACGCATCCGCTGCCGTGGCCAAGCCATGAGTCTCACCCGGTATGAGTACCTGCTGCTGGCCACATTGCTGCGTCGGCCGCAACGCATTTTTTCCCGCTCCGAACTGATGGACATGGTTTGGGCCGATGCCCTGGACTCTTCCGAGCGCACAGTGGATGCCCACGTGAAGCTGGTGCGCGCCAAGTTGCGCGAGCACGGGTTGACCGTCGAAGTGATCCAGACCCATCGCAACATGGGCTACTCGCTGCGGATGCCCGATTGAGGGCTGGTCCGACAGTTCCCTACAACGCCACGTCGCCACGCCAAAATGCGTATCGGACTTCGCCTGCTGCTGATCTTCTTTCTGGTGCTGGGCTTGTCGCTCTGGGTGGTGCTGCGGGTATTTGTGCAAGAGGTCCAACCTGGGACGCGCCTGGCCATGGAAGACAGTCTGGTGGACACGGCGCACGCCATGGCAGCGCTTGCCGCTCCAGATATGCGCGAGGGCAATATCACCAGCGGAAATTTCGCACAGGCCATGGACGCCTACGCGAGTAGCCGCATTCAGGCCGACATCTGGGGCTTTGTCAAAACGCAACCGGGGCTGCACGTCATCGTCACCGATGACAAAGGCGTCGTCGTTTTCGACAGCGAGGGCAAGGCGGAGGGGCAAGACCATTCACGGTGGAACGATGTGTACCTCACATTGCGCGGGCAGTACGGAGCGCGTTCAAGTCTGGTGGATGAGAAGGATCCGGGCAGCACGGCAATGCATGTGGCAGCCCCTATTCTGGATGGAGAGCGCTTGATCGGCGTGCTATCCGTCTCGCGCCAGAACCGCACATTGGACCCATATGTCGCACGAAGCGAAGAACGCATTCTCTATTGGTCGTGGATCGTGTTGGGCGTCACGCTGGCCCTGGGCGTGATCATGACCTGGTGGCTGGCCAGTTCCATGTCGCGCCTCAAGGGCTATGCGCTGGCTGTGGCCCGCGGCGAGCGGGCGCAACTGCCTCGCATGGGACGCTACAGCGGCCGCACCGAATTCACCGATCTGGCCGAGGCTGTGGAGCGCATGCGCCTCAAGCTCGAAGACAAGGACTACGTGGAGCGGTACGTGCACACGCTCACCCACGAGCTCAAAAGCCCGCTTGCTGCCGTCAAAGGCGCTGCAGAGCTGCTTCAGGAAGATTTGCCGGAAGCCGATCGCCTGCGGTTTGTGGGCAACATCCAGCGCCAGACGGAACGCCTGCACCAGCTCATCGAGCGCTTGCTCGCGTTGGCCGATGTGGAGCATATGCGGGCGCTCGACAGCGTAGAGCGGGTCGACCTTGCCGCCTTGTCGCGGGAAGTGGTTCAGTCGCTGGAGCCGCGCTGGCACCCCCGCCGGCTCGACATCACGCTGAACGTTAGCAGCGATCTGGACACAGTGGTGCAAGGCAGCGCCTTTTTGCTGCGCCAGGCGATTCACAACCTGCTGGACAATGCCATCGACTTCTCGCCCGAGGGCGCAAGCATGGACATCGAGCTGGCCAGCGAAGGGCCAGATCACCTCGTCTGGATGGTGCGCGACCACGGGCAGGGCGTTCCGGACTACGCAACCGATCGGATCTTCGAGCGCTTTTATTCGCTTCCGCGCGGCGAAGGCCAGGACCGCAGCTCCGGTCTGGGCCTGTCCATGGTTCGAGAAGTGGCGCAACTGCACCATGCTGAGGTGACGGTGGGCAATCACCCCGATGGTGGCTGCGTGGCCCACCTGCGCCTGCCTCGGCAGCAACCCCTGGCGCCAAAGCAACGCGCCAAGCCGGCCGACCGCTGAACGGAGCAGGCCGCTTGCTGCGGTCTTCGCTTCACATTCGCTTCACATACTTCTTCCTCGCTTCATGCTGTGTGCGTGATGGCTTCGTTCTCGCTTTCTACACTGCGCTGCATCCGCTGCAAATAGAACCTGCGGCTTCAGTATCAGTGGCCAAAGTCAAGGGCAATGCCACCCAACCACCACCAACAAGAAGGGAGCTTGAGGTGAATAAATTTCCGCTGCTCAGCAAGAGTGTCATCATCGGCGTGCTGATGATCATGTTATGGATTCCACTGCTGATGGTGCAAGCTACCATCCAGGAGCGGGCCCGCTACCGCGATCAGGCAACCCGGGAAGTGGCCAGCTCGCACGCCCGTCAGCAGGTCGTCTCTGGCCCGGTGCTCTACCTTCCCTACACCGAGCGCTACCCGGTGACGGTGCGCTACGGAAAGGACGGCGAAAAAACCCGTACCGAGACGCGAGAGCGCACCACGGTGCAAGTGGTGTTCCCGTCTCGGCTGGAGACGCAGGCGCAAATCGATACCGAAACGCGCATGCGAGGCATCTTTCCTGTCACCGTATACAACAGCAAGCAGCGCAGCGCCGGACGCTTTGAGTGGACACCAGCTCAACCCCAGTTTGATCAAGGTGTCATTCAGTGGGGTACGCCACGCGTGCTGATGGACGTCAGCGATGTCCGCGGCCTGCTGGGAAAGCCTGAGCTGAGCATTGGCGACAAAACCTTCCTGGTGGACCAGACAACCCAGAACCCCAACCCATTGATGCCTCTGGGCACCGACCTCAAAGGTGTTGAGCTCAAGTCAGGCGTGCCCTTGGATTTTGTTCTCGACCTTGACCTGGCCGGCACTGACCGCCTGGGCTGGGTGCCGTTGGCGGATGACAACCGCGTCACTGTTGCCTCGTCCTGGCCCCACCCGAACTTCAATGGCAGCTTTTTGCCGCGTCAGCGCGATATCTCCGACAGTGGCTTCTCGGCGACCTGGCGGGTGCCCTCGCTTTCATCCAGCGCACAAACCACTGCCCTTGAGGCTCTGATGGCGAACGGCGCAAATAACGGCCAACGCACCCACCTGGAGAATTTTGCGGTCAACCTGCAAGACCCGGTGGACGTTTACCGCCTGACCGATCGCGCAGCCAAGTACGGCATGTTGTTCGTGGTGCTGACCTTTGTTGGCTTCTTCATGAGTGAGGCTGTGCGCCGCTGGCGCGTACACCCCATGCAGTACCTCATGGTGGGTGCGGCGTTGGTGGTGTTCTTCTTGCTGCTGCTTTCCCTCTCCGAGCATGTCTCCTTTGCCATGGCCTACCTCTCGGCCAGTGTGGCCTGCATTGCTTTGCTTGGCTACTACCTGCGGCACGTGCTTGGTGGCTGGCGCCAGTCCTTCGGCATGAGCAGCATGCTGGTGGCGGTTTACGGCGTGCTCTACGGCATTCTCATGTCGGAAGACAACGCGCTGATGATGGGGTCGATTCTGTTGTTTGGCGTGCTGGCGCTGGTGATGATCGCCACCCGCAAGATCGACTGGTACAACGTGATGAAGCTGCCGAATGGTGGCAACAAACCGCAACCTCCGCAGCCACCCAGAACAGGCGGTTTGCCACCGGCTCCTCCTGCGCCTCCGTCACCGACCTCGCTTTCCTCTTCAAGTGCTGCCCCGTCCGCGAAAGGCGGCGATGACCTGGCACCTGCCTGAGGCGCGCATCGGGACCCGAAGGAAAGCCAAGGCCACAAAAAAAATGAAGGCAAGGAGGGTTCACCCGAGCCTTTCTTGCCCCATGGGTCGCTTTCCGAGCACCGCCTCCTCAACGCTCTCCGCTGTCACACACTGTTCCCGGCTCTGCTTGGCATAGCCTCCACCTTTGCAAAGGCTTCGATTTCCCCATGGCTGTCTTCTTGCACTTCGCTCCCGCCATCGGTTTGGCTGCCACCGCCGGGCGCCGCTTCATCTCACCGCGCCTCATGCTCGCTGGCGCAGCCTGCGCCGTCCTGCCCGACGTGGACTTCCTCATCATGAAGATTGGTGGCTTCCCATATGGCCATATCTATGGCCACCGTGGGTTTACCCATTCCATTGGGTTTGCCATCTTGCTGGCAGTGCTGGCGTGGCTATGGGCAGTGCCCTGGCGCCGGCAAGCGCAGCAAACATGGAAGATGCGATGGGCAGACCGCGCCGTTGCCGGTGGCTTCATCTTGCTTTGCACACTCTCGCACCCCTTACTCGACAACCTCATCAACGCCGGTATCTGCACCGCCTGGCTTTGGCCGCTGGACGATGCGCGCACTTGCCTCCCCTGGCGCCCCATCAGCGTCAGCGGCATGCGCATGTTCACTGTGGATTGGTTTTGGGTAGAGGCGAAATGGATCGGCCTGCCTCTGCTGGCGGTGGCGGCTGTGGCACGTCTGTGGCGCCGGGCGGTGCGCCGGATGAAGCAGCGCGGTGGTGTGCCGGGGACGGATGCGTCTCGTCGTTCTTCTTCGGCTTCAACTTCATCTTATAGAGGGCGCAAGGGTGACCTCCGCTCAGACACGCAAGGCGACGACGGCGTCAGGGTGGTACGTGTCTCGCACGGCGACGAAGAACCCGTCGGTGGTGAGGCCTCAGGCGGGGTACGAGCTCAAGCTGTCAAGAGGGGAGTTCTCTCGGCTCGGGCGCAGCATCAAATCAGAACAAACCAGGAGGCAGAGACCGTTCTTCTCCGCATGCGCTTGCAGGCGATTGAAGCCAGCGGATTGGGCATGGCGTCAGGCTCGCCGTTGGACATTGGCGCAGCCAACAGAGGAGCCAATGCCTCACCGAGAGCGCAGCGGCAAAAGCGACGGCTGGCGCTGGAGGCCTTTGCCAGAAGCCTCGTTCACGCAGGGCAATGGCATCGTTGATCTTTGTACACCGGCTTGGGTTCACCTCAGCATCAGAACGCTCATGAAAAATTCGTCTTTCTTCGTCGCTGTCTTTCTCTCTGTATTTGTTGCGGCGGGCTGGCTTGCGCCAGCGACTACCTTCGCATACACACCCCAAAACGGAGACATCGTTTTCCATACATCAACCTCCGCACAAAGTGCTGCCATTCAGGCAGCCACGCATTCACCCTACAGTCACATGGGCATGATCCTGGTTCGCAACGGAAAGCCAATGGTTCTGGAAGCCGTTCAACCCGTGAAATACACAGCGTTGAAGACATGGCTCAACCGAGGGAAAGGGCGGCACTACGTCATCAAACGCCTGAAGAAACCCATGTCAGTCTCTGCGTCTTCTCGGCTGAATGTTGTGGCGGCAAAGTATGTTGGCAAGCCTTATGACCTTGCGTTCGAGTGGTCGAGTGACCGGATCTATTGTTCCGAACTGGTCTGGAAGGTCTATCAAGAAGCTGCAGACATCGAACTGGCGCCATTGGCAAAGCTGGGCAGCTTTGACCTGACCGCTTCGGCCGTTCAGAAGAAGCTCAAGGAGCGGTACGGAAAGCGCATTCCAGTCGATGAACCGGTCATCGCGCCTTCTGCGATATTTGAATCGAGCTTGCTTATGACCGTTGACACACGCTGATAGCTCATCTGCCTGGAAACCGGCAATCCTCTGCCATCAAAGCTTTTCTTTCGCCCAGTCGACACAGTTTGCGCTGCCCGAGGGGCTCAAGGCGGAGCGACAAATGCTCTTCCAGCTAGTCCAAATCAACCCTCGCTCTGCAATTGTGGAAGCTTGGCGCGGCGTTGAGGAGGCTGCACTCTGTCTGGTGCAGTCAAAGGGCCTGTACGTTTGCGAGCGGGACGCTCGCTCAGCGTTCGCAGTTATCCGTGCAATCGGCAGCGCAAACGTTTTGTCCTCCGAGGACTTGGCGCTCTATCACGACCTGCGGGCACTGCGAAACCAGGCCGCACACGCGACGAATTTCACCCCAACAACTGACGCAGCGCTTAGCTACGTCGGCCTCGCTGGCCGCCTGCGAGGTAGCTTGGAGCAAGCCGCAAAGTAATGCCCAACAAGGCGCTTCATCCGACCGTCAAAACACTGCGCGTTTTGCCGCCGGCTGAGCTTGGTCGTTAGCCCTCAGTCAAAAGGCGTTCGAAATACTTCTTGGCGTCCGGCGGGAGAAAGTGGACTCCCACGAGGAGTACCTCTCTGAACTGGCGGCTGCTGTGCCTGGTCGATACCGTCAGCTGAGTGCTATTGGGGCTCGCTGTTTTTCCGACGATTCCCTTTAGCCCGAGTCGGCGAACCGCGGTGGTTGATCGGTGTGAAGCTGGCAGGCATCATGCGCTTTGCTTTGAATACCGCAATACCTTGTTCCTCGCTGGCAGGGGATAGCTCAGCATCAACCGGCTTCGCAAAGCGGTATAGTCCGTGGCGTCGGGCGTGCCGTACCCCAGGAGGCTCAACCTCAAGGCGTCGGGACGGCCTGCTGGCGAAAGATTGCAAAAGCTGATCGGGTTGCGTTCCCGAAACCAGACCTGTTTCTTTGCTTTGAGGTGATTCGTTGAAGAAACCGCTAAATGCCTGCCTGGTGATATTGGGGTTGGTGTCCGCCACATCCGTGCAGGCCGATACCTATCGTTGCACCGCGCACCCGAAATTCTCTGATGGCCGGAAGTTCTCGGCGACGGTGGACGTGAAGCGAAGCGGAAACGCCTTGGAAGGCAGATTGGTTTCGCTCGAGCTGAGCGAGCCCTGGCCGCTGCCCGCTTCGTGTGACAACCCATCCCGGCAAAGGTCGCTCGTGGGCCGGGCAGACGGCGATGAGATAACGCTTGGGCCCAAGGGGGCGCGTGGGTGCAGCTTCGTGCTGTACTTTCCCTCCACCAGCAATGAGCCAGCATTGCTGTCGCCCCGCAAGTCCGCCAAGGTTTTTGGTCAGGCTCCTTATATGGCGAACTGTCAGCCGCGCTGATGGTCTGCTTTGGCGGGCAGGGGACGCTTTGTTGCTGTTTCGCAGCAGATCGAACCCAAAGTGAGAACAATGCCCGACGTAGTTGATACTTCTGTCAGGTATGACGGGGTATCCCCTTGGTGTGAAGCAAGTCGATAGATACAATTTGTGTCTTCTGTAAAACATCAGGGAGTAAACCATGTCTGTGTCGCGAGTGCGCACGGGCGAAGCTGCGCATGAGAAAGCCGCTTCGCACCGCACATCTTGGAGACGCCGCCTCGGCGTTGTGGCTGTACTGGCTGCCAGCTTTGCGCTGACAGCGTGCGGCACTTTGACGGGTATTCCGTCTCACGGCGGAGGAAAGCGCTTTGCCACCGAACAGCGCCTGGTGTCTGCCAGCATTCGCGCTGCCCTCAAGGACATTGACGTCACCGAGCTGCGCGGCAAGCGTGCGGCGCTGGTGTTCGATCTGGTGGCAGACGAGGGCGGCGGCAATCTGTCCGGCGGGCGCCTGACGCCTGGCCTGTTGTTCTCTGCTGGTAGCGTGGCCAGCCCGGTGACCACCACCACGAATGCTTTCCAGGTGTTTAACTTGGCCGAGAGTGGCACCAACTACAACAACACCCAGGGCAGCGGTTCGGGTTCCAGTACCAGCACCATGGTGTCGTCTGGTAGCAGCTCCGGCTCCAGCACCAGCGTCACGGGAGGCACGCGCACCAATAGCAGCTTCGACCAGAGCGATAGCAGCAGCAACACCACCACTGGTAGCAGCAGCAACCGCGACGCAAACAACTCGCAGGGCGGCTTCAACACCACCCGTCAGGTCGTCAGCCCCAGCCCCAGCTACACCGAGTCTGAAACGGAAGGCACGCGTGGCGAAGCCAACGTGACCCTGCAGTACAAAGGCCTGGGCGACTACCAGAACTTCAGCGTGCCCAAGAGCGATGCCAGCCTGCTCATGGGCCTGGTGCGCAACTACCTGCTGTTCAACGGCGTGGTACCCACCACCCCCACCGATCCCAGTGCAGAAGTGCTGGTGTATGTCACGGTGGACATCTTCGGCACTGTGCGCAGCCGCTTCGATGCCCTCGTCTACAACAACGAGACCGTCAAGGCCGAGACCAGTTTCGAGATCAGTGCGTTTGACCGCAAGGGCCGCATGATCATGCGCCCGCAGGTTTCCAACCGCGAATCCAAGTACCGCGAACACTATGTGTTCTGGGCTGGCCCGCTCACCACGCAAGAAAAGGTCTACAAGGGCGAAGGCCTGTTGGTGGACTTCACAGACGTGGATGGCACCAAGGCCAACTACAACGGTGACAACGGCGACGACGAGCCATCCGTCAAGGTCAACCACTTCCTGGGCAAGAACTGACATCTGATCAGTTCGGACCTGTCCAGCCCTCTGAGAGAAAGGCCTTGAGGTGAGCAATATGAAGACGAAGATGAAGATGAAGACGAAGGCGATGAGCATGCGGGCTTCCTGTATCAAGCTCCCGCGCGCCGTTGCAGGCATGTTGTGCGCTGCCTGTTTGCTGGCATCCGCTGCTGCCCACGCCGCACAGCCCACAGAAGAGCAGGTCGACCGCCTGCTGCAACTCAACGGCGCCCACGCCGCGCTGGAAGCCGCGGTGCGCAGCATTGGCGGCCCCGTGCGCCAGCAGCTCACGCTCAAGCTGCTGCAGACCAACAAAGGCGCACCGCTGACCCCCAATCAGCGCCAGGCGGTAGAAAACGCCTTGCCCCCCATCGAGAACCTGCTGCGCACCGAGCTCAGCTGGGATTCGGTGCGGCCTGCCTACCTGAGCCTGTACCAGAAGCAGTTCTCTGCTGAAGAGGTCGAGCAACTGATCGCCCTTTATCAGGATCCGGGCTATGTGGCCCTGATGAAGAAGATGCAGGTGGTGAACCTGCAATCGTCCCGCCTGATTCAGGACCGCCTGCCCAAGGTGCTGCCGAAGCTGGAGCCGCTGCTGGTCGATGCCGTCAAAGGCCTGACCCCCATGCAGCAAGGGCCGGGGCAATAAGCACCTGGCGCCGAGATGAGTTGAAGCGAATCGATAAAGCGATGAACAGACCCGGGTGGAAGCACAAGGAGCCAGCAAGGCCCGCCACCATCCGTTGCCGTCAGTGAGGGAGAAACCGCCGTGAACCGCAGCCGCCAGTTCTTGAAACACCTCCTCTTCGGGGAGGCACAACGCCGCATGCGCCGCAGCGATCCGGTGCTCGATGACCGCGTGGTCATCACCGAGCGCAAGACGCCGCTGTGGATGCGAGCCATCGCGGCGCTGCTGATCGTGACCACCCAGGTCACGGCGTTTGCGCAGTACGGCGTGTCGGTAAACAACGCCAATGGCCGGCCCATGACGGGCTACACCGCCAACGGCACCTTTGTGCAAGGCGGCCGCGTGGTGGGCAACACCCACCAGACGCTGCACCACCTGGAAGTCGATGGCCTGTGGACCACAGCGGCCATTGCGCTGACCAACACCACCGACCCGAGCTTTGTGCAGCCCACGCTGCAGGAGATGTACGACCTGACGGGGGTGACGCCAGACCCGAACGGCCTGGCGCTCTCGCGCACTTACCTCACGCTCAACAACCCGTACACCGACGCCGCAGCCAACGGCGGCACGCCCAACCCGGGCAGCGAAGCGATCTACAACCAGATCCTGCTGGACGCACCGCTGGGCGGCTACGTCCAGACCAACAACCTCACCCACCTGGCGCGCACGCACGACTCCAGCAGCCGGGAGATCTTCAACGAAGGCTTTCACTTCTTCAACGAGAAGCCCGCCTTCATTGCCGCACAAGACCCCTACGGCGGCGCCACCGCCTTCTTTGCGTTCCAGAGTGAAGAGGCCATGCTGCACTTGCAGCACCTGAGCAGCACGATTGGCCAGATCGGCGGCGGCACGCTCATCTTCACCCAGCAGCGCTTTGACAGCAGCGTCTCGGGCAGCCGCTTTGGCGACTGGCTGGGCAGCGATGCCGGCAAGGGCTTCCAGGTGGGCTATGTGGACGCCAATGGCCGAAGCAAAACCTTCAACATTCGCAACGACCCGCACTTTGAAAACTACTGGCGCCAGCAGAGTGTGGACTGGATCGACCGCGAAGCGCTGGACAAATTCCTCGCCGAAGAGTTGCGCAACGCCACCGAGCAGCACCAGATCGGTCAGGCCGCGGCGGCGAGCATCAATTTCAACAGCTTCGAGACCGACAAAGAGCTGTTCCTGCAGGGCCTGAACCTCTACAGCTGGACGGACGCCGAAGGCGACCGACTGCTCAAAGGCCTGTACGACGGCAGCATCAAGCCGGGGCACCCCGAATACGAGAAGGCCCGCGCAGTGGCCGAGCAAGCGTTTCGCGAAGCGTATGCGCACCACGCCGAATACGAGACGCAGCTCAAGTTCAACAAGGAAAGCGCGCACTACCAGGCGCAGCGGATAGACCTGAGCGGGTACGACGTCAACGACCTGTTCCACAGCGGGGTGAAGATCTTCCGCAAGAACGGCAACCCGGAGCAGGAGCGGCTGCTGCGCCAGCTGATGAACGGGGAGCTCAAGCCGGGCGATGCGCGCTACGCCGAGATCCGGGCACTGGCCGAATCGCGCTACCGCGACAGCTACGAGGCCATGCTCAACCCGCCCAAGCCGAACTGGCTGAAGATTGTGGTGGCGGTAGTGGCAGCGGCCGTGGTGACGTATTTCACTGCGGGGGCGGTGTCCAGCGTGTTGGGGGGCTTCTTGCCGGGAGGCACGGCGGTAGCGACCACGGGTAGTTTGGCGGGTACCACAGTCGTTGCAGGAGCCGTTGGGACAGGAACTGCCGCCACCGTTGGCGGGACGATCGCCCTGGGCGTGGGGGCTGCCGTGGGCGGCTACGCCGGCTCATTCGTCAGCACCTTTATCCAGACGGGGGACGTGGGCGAGGCCTTGCAAGCGGGAGAGAAAAGCCTCAAGGCTGGCCTTGTGTCCACGGCGGTCAGGGTGTTTGTGCCCGGGATGGACATCACCAATGAGCTGGCGCGATTCGCTGTCAATACGTCAGCCACCGCATTGGGCAGCACGATGGCCTACGGTGGCAGCTTTGGCGAGAACTTGCTCAATGCAGGGATGGCTTCGGGCTTTGACAAGATGGGCGAAGGCCTCACTGGCCACATCGGTAAACAGAAGCTCGACGGCGCACTGACCGAGTTCCAGGGCGAACTGGCCCATGGCGCAGTGGGTTGCGGCTTGGGTATGGTCCGCTCCGCCAGCAGCAAGGGTTGCGCTGCCGGAGCGGCAGGTGCCGTCACGGCCCACCTGACGGCTGGCGCAATCGACCAGCAAACCAATGGCACCATGTCCGATCAGGATCTGAAGTTCTGGTCTGGCGTGGCTGGCGGCGTGGCCTCAGCGGCCACGGGAGACGGCCGGCAGGCCCAGGAGAATTACGGGCTGGGCACTGCGTTGGGCGAGAGTGCAGTTGGGAATAATTATCTAAACACCAACCGGCCCAAGAAGAACATGCTCGCGCTCTCAGAGAGGGAGCAGTACGACAGGGCGGCATCGGAATGCAAGGCCGGTAGCGATGCAGCGTGCGGTCTTCGCAAAGAGCTGGCCATGCGCTCGAACCAACGAGACCTGGCCTTGCGCGATGCGTGTGGGAATGGCCCGTCGATGGCCTGTGATGCCCTGGTGGATCATGCCAAGCGCTCGGGCAATCTGGTTCGAGGTAGCGCTGGGTCCTTGGTGTGGGCAGACAGTCCTGATCGGGATTTTGAGCTGAACAATCAGCATGCCGACAAGCCAGGGCGGCCAAAAAACTTTCACGACGACGCAGCAAGAAGTACCGCTGAGGGGCTTACCTTAGTTGCGTACGGGCCCGAGGATTTGATCGTGGGGGCGGCTTTTGTCGTAGCTGGCTTGACGGTCAAAGTCGTAGCGAAGGAGGGGCGCAAGCTGCTTCAGTTTAGCGACGGATCGACCATCAACCCGAACTCTTTTTCTGCTTGGGCAGATAACGTGTCTTCAGGGTCAACCTTTGGAAGCGGAGGACCAAAGGCGGAGTTGGTGGGGGACCTGAATCGTGGAAATGCCGTCCCAGGTACTTCCTCCAATATTGGCGGTGGGGGTACTGGTGATGTTGGTCGGGTAGGGGTGGGAGAGCGTGTAGCGCCAGGTCAGACTGGTGCAACTATGTACGGGGAGAAGGTGTCACCGCAAGATCAAGGTCTGCTATTCCATGGGACGAATCGTGACACACTCGGACTAAAGGGTATGTCCATTGAGGAAGCTGCGTCGCACATCAAGGCCAACGGGCTGTCTGCACGAGGAACAAATATCGAGCTTTCGAACCACGTTGCGGGTGCAAAAGATACTGCCTTTCGCGGAACAACTAATCTGGTTTCGTCCATGAACAAGGATGCAGGTGCCCTCTATTGGGCGGGCGATGATGGCTTGGTAATTGAGGTGGTTGGTGTCAAGGGCTATGACATCAATGCACTCAAAGCCAGCAGCAGCCGCGGTGGCGGTTTAAGCGGATGGGCGCAGGAGCGTGCTCTCAGAGGAGAGCTTGAAATTTCCGTTCCTGCTCAAATCAGGCCCGAAAATATCGGACGAATTGGGCGTGTTGTGACGGATGCACGGGGTAATCAAAGAGTAGAGTGGATGACAGTTGAGTGACTATATGAACGTACTTCGTAGCAGGTGGGTTGAAGACCCGATCTACCAAGAAATCTACCAAGAGGTTGTTTTGAAGGAGGGCACTCCTCGAGGAATGAGCGTTAGCGATTGGTTTCGTTCTGGTGAGGCTCCCATGCTGCAACCTTACTATCATCCCAATGCGCCATCCTTGCTTGATTGCCGGCAAATCAATCTCGACCGAAAGGTGTTTGGCGACCAGGACATGGGGCATGTTTTGGACGATGCTTCAATGATCGGATGCATGTTCGTCAAGACGGGCTTTCAAGGTGGGACCGCACGCCGCGCTACCTTTGCGAATTCCCGATTTGTGCACGCTCAGATGTCGCCGTTTTATGCGTGCGAGGCAAATTTCGACGGCAGTGTGTTTTTAAAGTCCTTCTTCTTTGGCGGCAGCGCGGCAGTCGATCTGAGCGGCGCACGCGACAAGATGTTTGCAGGTACTCCAACGGATTTCACCGGATGCAGTCTGAAACGCGTTTTGGCAGATAAAACTGACTTTGCACGCTGCGACTTCACTGGAGCAGATCTAGACGGAGCATATTTTGAAGACTGCCGGTTCGACGACTCTGACCTCAGGAATGCAAGTATCGGAACTGCCCGCTTTGTAAACTGCAATTTTGACGGGGCCTGGATTTCTGACACACCTCTAAATCGAAGTACCTTGACAAGCGGAGGTAACAAGAATTTGGATCGGATCATTTGGAAGGCATGACAGGTTGCTGGGGTCGCGTCTTGCCTTTTGCCCTCTCTCCGGCCGCTGGCTGCCCATGCCGCCCAGCCCACAGAAGAGCAGGTCGACCGCCTGCTGCAACTCAACGGCGCCCATGATGCGCTGGAAGCCGCGGTGCGCAGCATTGGCGGCCCCGTGCGTCAGCAGCTCACGCTCAAGCTGTTGCAGACCAACAAAGGCGCACCGCTGACCCCCAATCAGCGCCAGGCGGTAGAAAACGCCTTACCACCCATAGAAAACCTGCTGCGCACCGAGCTCAGCTGGGATTCGGTGTGGCCGGCCTACC
>JBNKNN010000122.1:0-11170 GCA_050293865.1 Hydrogenophaga sp.
AGCCACATCTGGAAACCCGCCTCTTTGAAGCAGGGCCCGGCAAAGGTGGTCGCCTTCCAGGAAAACCTGACCCAACTTTCTGTAGGCAGTCGTGTCTCGGGCCAGTTGTCGCAAGCGCTTGAGCATGGCGTTCTCGCGCGACTGGATCTGGGTGATTTTGTCGCTGCTCACGCTGTCGTTCTTTCAGTCCATGCCTTGGCCACCGGCGCAAAACTGCGACGATGCTCGGGCAAAGGCCCTTTTTCAGCCAGGGCAGTCAAGTGCTGCGCGGTACCGTAACCCTTGTGCCTGTCAAAGCCATATTCCGGATACTGCTGATGCAGCTCAGTCATCAAGCGGTCTCGCGTCACCTTTGCCAGAATTGACGCGGCCGAGATGGCTTTCACCTTCGCATCCCCCTGGACGATGGCCTCGGCCAAAACGTCAAGCTTGGGCAAGCGGTTGCCATCCACCAAAACCTTGGCAGGCTTGAGGCGCAGCCCGCTGACCGCCCGCTGCATGGCCAGCATGGTTGCCTGAAGAATATTCAGCCGGTCGATCTCTTCCACTGACGCTTGAGCAATGCTGCAACAAAGCGCCTTGGCCCGAATTTCATCGAACAACTTCTCGCGCCGACGCTCGGTCAAGGTTTTGGAGTCGGCCAGCCCGGCAATGGGCTTCTGGTCGTCCAGAATGACCGCTGCGGCCACTACCGGCCCTGCCAACGGCCCGCGCCCTGCTTCGTCAACGCCTGCGATCAAGCCAGGCGCATCCCAAGCCAAAGTGACTTGCTCAGCCTTCAAGAACTTTTTGGATCGCATGGGAAGAGAGTTGTGCAGTATCGCGCTGCAGCGTCTCATGCAGCGCCCTGAACCGGTTTTTGACAGCCGACATTTTCTCAGGAGAATCCAGCCATGCCATCGCAGCACCGGCCAAAGCTACCGGCGTCGCAGCATCCTGGATGAGTTCAGGCACCACGAACTCGCGGCACAGGATATTGGGAAGTCCGACCCACGGCTGCAAGGCCTTGCGCTTCATTGTTTGCCAGGACATCCAGCCCATGTTGTACGCAATCACCATGGGGCGCTTGAACAGTGCAGCTTCGAGAGTGGCTGTGCCGCTGGCCATCAGCGCCAAATCACAAGCGGCCAGCACCTCATGCGACCTTCCTTCGACCACTTTGAGACGTTCTCCCAGTGCCAGCGACGCGGCCATGGACTGCAGGCTGTCCAAGAAAGCCGGTACAGCAGGTACCACAAAGCGAGCCTCTGGCTCACGACTTGCGAGAATCTCGACAGCTGCCATGAACCGTGGCGCAATGTGCTTGATTTCGGACGCTCGGCTGCCAGGCATGACAGCGAACACCCGGCCTTCCTTTGGCAAACCCAACGATACTCGCGCCTTTTCCTGATCCGGATCCATCGGTATCACGTTGGCCAGCGGGTGCCCCACAAAAGTGGCTCCAATACCCCGGGCATGCAAAAGCTCGGGCTCGAAAGGGAATAGGCACAGAACGTGGTCAATGGCCTCAGCCATCTTCAACAGGCGCTCGCTTCTCCATGCCCAAACGGACGGACAGACAAAGTGCACCGTCTTGATGCCACCTTGCTTCAACCGCTTTTCAAGCCCGAAATTGAAGTCCGGTGCATCGATCCCGATGAAAACATCCGGCCGCTCCGACAGCATATTGTCGCCAAGCTGGCGGCGAATCCTGACAAGCTCGGGCAGGCGCTTGAGCGCGTCCACATAGCCGAAAACCGAGAGCCTCTCCATTGGCCAGAGGCTGGTCATTCCATGCTCTGCCATCCGCGGCCCGCCGATGCCCCATGCAGTCATTTCTGGCCAGGTCTGACGCAATCCGCCAAGCAACAGTCCGCCCAGCAAATCGCCCGAAGTTTCGCCCGCCACCAGGCCGGCTCGAATCGCACCCGCAGAGGCGCTCAACGGATCAACCCACGGGTGGCGTTGGCCAGGAACTCCAGCATGAGATCGATGTCCTCATCGCCACCTTGGCCGCGCAGGTTCACGAACTCCGCCTTGGCCTGATCGACAGACAAGTCCCGGCGAAACAACATCTTGTGCATCGCGCGAATCACGCTGATGCGCTCAGGAGAAAACCCCCGTCGCTTCAATCCGATCAGGTTCACCGCGCGGGTAGTCATAGGGTTGCCATCAACGGTCATGTATGGCGCGACGTCTTGGGCTACATGGCCCTGAAAGCCAATCATCGAATGTGCACCCACGTGTACCCATTGGTGGATGCCGGACAAGCCGCCGATCACTGCCCAATCGTCCACATGCACATGTCCGGCCAACGTCACATTGTTGGCCAAAATAGTGTGACTGCCCAGACGGCAGTCATGGGCAATATGCACATAGGCCATGATCCAGTTGTCACTGCCGATTCGGGTAACGCCCTCTTCCTTGAACGTTCCAGTATTGAAGGTGCAATACTCGCGGACCGTATTGCGGTCCCCGATATCCAGCCGTGTCACCTCGCCGTTGTGGCTGATGTCCTGCGGCATTCCACCAATGGAGCTGAACGGATGGAAGTGATTGTCCTCACCGATGGTGGTCAGCCCCTGGATGACGCAGTGGGCGTCGACGCGCGTACGCGCTCCGATCCGCACCTGCGGGCCGACAATGGCGTATGGACCTACCTGAACGTCGTCAGCGAGTTCGGCGCCCGCGTCAACGAGTGCCGTGGGGTGAATCTGCGGCATGAAACCTCTCGATCAGTCAACCCGCCGCATGGTGCACATCAGCTCAGCTTCAACGGCCGTTTCACCGTCGACACTGGCCCTGGCCTTGTATTTGTAGATTCCTGCCTTGGCTCTTTCCACCCATGCCTCAAGAATCAGTTGATCGCCCGGTTCGACGACGCGTTTGAAACGGGCGCCATCGATCCCAACGAAATAGACCACCGTGTTCTCGTCTGGCTCCTGGCCCATGGAATGGAAGCTAAGCAAAGCAGCCGTCTGGGCCAATGCCTCAAGCATCAGGACGCCGGGCATGACCGGACGGTTGGGGAAGTGGCCATTGAAAAAAGGCTCATTGATGGACACGTTTTTCAGTGCCTTGATGTGCACTTTGTCTTCCACTTCCAGCACCCGATCAACCAGAAGGATCGGGTAGCGGTGGGGAAGCAGCTTGAGGATGCGGTGAATGTCCATCATCATGATCAGTCCGAGCTATCGTTGTTTTGGAGTTGCTTGAGTTCTTGTTCCAGAGCGCGAATGCGCTCGCGCAGGCGGCTGAGCTGACGCAGGGAGACGGCATTTTTCTCCCATGCAGCATTGGTATCCAGAGGAAACATGCCAGTGTACAGCCCGGGCTCGCGAATCGACCGGGAGACCACCGACGCGGCGGAAATGTTCACGCCATCGGCGAGACTCAGGTGACCAAGAACGATGGCGCCCCCACCTACTGAGCAGTGCTGACCGATATTGGCACTACCGGCGACACCCACACAACCCGCCATGGCGCTGTGTGCGCCAACCCGCACGTTGTGGCCAATCTGAATCAGGTTGTCGAGCTTGACGCCGTCTTCGATGACCGTATCGCCCAGCGCACCTCGGTCGATACAGGTGTTGGCTCCAATTTCGACATCGTCACCAACGCGCACGCTACCAAGTTGCTCGATCTTGATCCACTTGCCCTCATGGCGAGCAAACCCAAAGCCATCAGCACCAATGACGACACCACTGTGAACGATGCACCTCGCACCCACTGAGCAGTTCTCTCCCACGGTAACCCTGGGAGCGAGTCGAGTGTTCTGACCGATGCTTGCCCCTGCTTCCAGGACCGATCCGGCGCCAACGACGGCACCCTCTCCCACCGTCACGTCCGCCCCAATCACGGCAAAATCGCCGACGACTACATTAGCGCCCAACTGAGCCGAGGGATGCACGCTGGCCTTCTCGCTCACGGCAGGCGCAACGTCGGCGCGCTGGCGCGCTCGCCACCATTGCGACAGGCGCGCATAGTAGACGTAGGGATCTTCGGTGACCAATAGCGCTTTGCCAGCATCGAGCGTGCTGGCAAGTGCAGCCGTCACGATCAGGGCACTCGCCTGAGACGTGGCTGCCTGCGAAGCGTAACGCGCCTGCGCCACGAAGCTGATGTCGCCGGTACCCGATTGGGACAGCGACGCAATTCGCTCGATGACAATGTCAGGGTCGCCCCGGAGCTCGCCGCCCAGGGCATCTGCGATGTCGCCCAGGGTGGTGGACACGGGGGCTTGCTCCTGTTGTACTGACTCTCGGCGCGACTTATTTGCTGGAGTTTAGTCGCTCAATGACACGATCGGTGATATCGATCTTGGGATTGACGTACGCAGCTTCCTGAATGATCAGGTCGTACTTTTCTTCCTCAGCGAGGGTTTTGAGGACCCGATTGAGTTTCTCGATCACCTGCTGATAGCCTTCATTCTTGCGAAGCGCCAGGTCTTCGTTGAAGGCACGCTGCTGGCGCTGCAGCTCTCGGTCCTCGTCAACCAGTGCGCGCTGACGCGCAACACGTTGACTCTCTGGCAGGGTAGGCGCTTCCGCTTCAAATTTCTTGGCGGCTTCCTGCAGCTTCTTCACCTGATCTTTCAAGGCGTTTTCACGCTTGGAGAAGTCCTGCTCCAACTTGGCCGTGATCGCCTTGGCCATCGCAGAGTCGCGCACCACCGCATCGACGTTCACGGCACCGATCTTGACGCCTTGCGCCAAAGCGGAAGCCGCAAAGCACGCGGTCAGGGCGAGAATGGAAAGCGGCTTAGCCGCGCGAGACATGATTGTTTTCATCAAAACGAGGTTCCGATCTGAAACTGGAATTTCTGGATTTTATCTCCGTCAAACTTGCGCACCGGATGGGCGTAGGCAAAGCGAAGCGGACCAATGGGGGAAATCCAGCTGATTCCAAAGCCCACCGACGATCGCAGCTGAGACATGTCTACGCTTTCGTCTTCGCCGTAGATGTTGCCCGCGTCAACGAATCCGAACCAGCGCAGAGTCCGGTCATTGCCAGCACCAGGGAAAGGCGCAATGAATTCCGCATTGAAGACGACTTTGCGTGCACCGCCAACGCTCACGGTTTCCCCAGTCGTTGAACCCACCACGGCTGACTTCGGACCCAGCGTGCCTTCGTCAAAACCACGAACAGAACCCAAGCCACCACCAGTGAAGTTACGCAATACCGGGAAAGGCTTACCGTTGAGGCCCTTGCCTGCTCCAAGCTCAGTGTTGAACGCCACCGTGTACTGTTTGTTCAGCGGAATGTATTGCTGGAACTGGTAGCTCAGCTTGGCATAGCGACGGTCGCCCCCTACGCCCAACTCAGTGTTGAAGCGTTGCATCCGACCCGTGGTCGGAACCAGCGCGCTGTCGCGCTCGTCACGTGTCCAACCGATCGTGGCAGGAATATAGGTTCCATCCTGCCCGATATAGGCCTCGGGCAGCTCGTTACCCTCGTCGATCTCCACTTTTTCACCGCCAATACCGAAGTAGACGGTGTCGCGCTCGGTGAATGGAACGCCGAATTTGACGCCAAGGCCCTTGGTCGTGATGGTGTAGTCACCACCTTGAGCATCATAGGGCTGCTGCGTCTTGTAGTAAGCATCCAGCGTACGGGAGACGCCATCCTTGGTGAAATAGGGATCAGTCGTGCTGAGTACAAATTGGCGACTGTAGTCACTGGTATTCAGATCCAGCGCCACATAGTTCCCGGTGCCAAAGACGTTTTCCACGTTGATATTGGCGATCAGGGATAGTTTGTCAGCTTGGGAGTAGCCAGCGCCAATGGCAAGGTTGCCCGTCGGGCGCTCCACCACTGACACTGTCAGATCCACCTGGTCATTGGTTCCCGGGACGGGCTCAGTCCCAATGGCAACTTCGGTGAAGAAGCCCAGGCGGTCGACCCTGTCACGAGAGAGACGAATTCGGTCACTGTCGTACCAGGAGGATTCCAACTGACGGAACTCGCGGCGAATGACTTCATCTCTGGTGCGGTTGTTGCCTTCAATATTGATCCGGCGAACGTACACGCGGCGGGCGGGTTGCGCCTGAAGCGAGAACCTGACCTGATTGGTCTCACGATCAATCATCGGAACAGCCTCGACACGCGCAAATGCGTAGCCGAAGGATCCGAAGAAATCGGTGAAGTTCTTGATGGTTCGCGAGACATCTTCAGCGTTGTAAGCCTCGCCGACTTTGATTTCGACCAGCGACTTGAAGTCATCGTCCTTGCCGAAGTACTGACCTTCCAGCTCAACGCCCGACACCACGAAACGCTCGCCTTCCGTGATGTTGATGGTCACCGACATCTTTTCCTTGTCGGGAGAAATGGCCACCTGGGTCGAGTCAATCTTGAAATCGAGGAATCCGCGCTGAAGGTAGTATGAGCGCAGGGATTCCAGATCCGCGTTGAGCTTGGATCGCTCGTAACGGTCGCTCTTGGTGTACCAGGACAGCCATCCCCCGGTATCCAGGTCGAAAAGATTGCGCAAAGTCGACTCTGAGAAGGCCTTGTTGCCCACCACGCGAATCTCATGGATCTTGGCAACGTCACCCTCAGACACGCTGAAGTTGAGGTTGACCCTGTTGCGATCAATAGGGGTCACCGTAGTGACCACCTGAGTGGTGTACATGCTGCGATTGATGTACTGCCGCTTGAGCTCCTGTTCTGCACGATCGGCCAGCGCCTTGTCAAATGGACGCCCTTCGGCCAACCCCACATCGCGCAGCGATGCAAGCAAAGCCTCTTTATCGAACTCTCGCACGCCCGAGAAACTGACATCTGCAACCGTCGGACGTTCCTCCACGATGACCACCAGCACGTCATCGCTGACCTGCAAGCGGACGTCATTGAACAAGCCCAGTCCGAAAAGGGCCCGAATCGCAGAAGTTCCCTTGTCGTCACTGTAGGTGTCGCCAATCCGGAACGGGAGCGAGGCAAACACAGTGCCGGGCTCAACCCGCTGCAAACCCTCGACTCTGATGTCTTTGAGCTTGAAAGGCTCGACGGCCCAGGCGGGCAAAGCAGCCAGCACACTAGAAGCAATGGCCGTCAAAGCAAGACCACGTACGCAGTTTTTGAATTTTTTCATGTATGGAGCGGGTTCAACCCAGGATACGGGTCAAATCATTGAATAGCGCTACGGCCATCAGCATCATGAGAACGGCCACGCCTCCTCGCTGAAGGCGCTCAAGCCAGGCATCAGATACACCATGCCCGGTCAAACCTTCCCAAAGATAATACATCAGGTGCCCACCATCGAGGACTGGAAGGGGCAACAGGTTAAGTACACCGAGGCTGACACTGATCAGGGCCAGAAAGGTCAGATATTGTGTCACGCCACGTTCGGCAGATTTACCAGCGAATTCTGCAATGGTCAGCGGGCCACTGATGTTCTTGATCGAGGCCTCACCGATCACCATACGCCCCATCATTTTCAGGGTCAGCCAGGACACATCCCAGGCTTTCTCGGCACCTCCGACCAAGCCTCGCCATGGGCCATAGCTGACCTCCATCATGGCCGGTCGCTCCCCAATGGCCGCACCGATGCGCCCTTCCCAGCGGTCTTCCACCTTTTTGGGCTCGACCGACACATCCAGGCTGATCCGCCTGTCTTCTCTGAGAACGTCCCACCGTGCAGGAACTGGCTTTCCGTCCTGTGTGACAGAGGCCACGATCTGGCGCCTCAGGTCCAACGCGTCGGAAACCGGCTTGTCCCCGATGGCCAGCACGCGGTCACCCGGCATCAAGCCCGCCGCCGCACCTGCTCCCTCTGGCAATACCTCACCGACAACCGGCGCCATGTACGGTGCCACGACCCCAATGCGCTCGAACATCTTGGCATCGGCCTCGCGGCTTTCGAGCCTACTTAATGCCAGGCGGACAGGCGACGAAACGCCCTCTTCACGCTTGGCGACCCACAAGGTCATATCCTGACCGTCGAGCGCAGCCTGTGTCAGTTGCCAGCGCAGATCATCAAACGACGCCACGGGAAGGCGCTGGTCGTCGTCAAAGCTGACGGCCTCCACCCAGTCACCCCCTTCCAGACCTGCCTCTGCTGCCAGAGAGGATGCTGGAGGGCCGGACAGAACCGCTTTGGGCTCCATCACCCCAAGCCAGTTGACCGCCGCATAAAGCAGCACAGCCAGAGCAAGGTTGGCCAATGGGCCTGCGGCCACCACTGCCGCCCGGACTTTCAAGGGCTGCGTGTTGAACGCCAAATGTCGCTCGGCAGGATCGACAGGAGCTTCCCGTTCATCCAGCATTCGCACATATCCGCCCAAGGGCAGCGTCGCAAGCACGAACTCGGTGTCACTTCCATTGCGCTTCCAGGTGAACAGCGGCTTGCCAAAACCAACCGAGAATCGCAAGACTTTGATGCCGCTCATCACCGCGACTTTGTAATGGCCGTACTCGTGGATGGCAATCAACAGACCGAGAGCCACGACAAACGCAATGACAGTTTGCAAGAGTTCCTGCATCTCTAGACTCCTCCTTGTTGTGACATCAGCCGCTTCACGGAAATGACTGAGTTCACGCTTTCAACTTTTCAATTTCGCTTTTGGCAAAAGCCCTGGCCTGGGCATCCAAATCCATCAGGTCTTCCACCGACTGGAGGTTGGAGACCGAAACCCCTTCCAAAGTTGCACAGTTGAGGCGATAGATCTGGTCGAAGCGCAGGCGACCGTCCAAAAACGCACTCACGGCCTCTTCATTGGCTGCATTGAGCACGGCAGCACTTCCGTCCGGGCCATTCATGGCCATCCAGGCGAGTTGCAGGCACGGGAAGCGTTCAAAGCTCGGAGGCTCAAACGTCAAGTTGCCCAGTCGGGAAAAATCCAGCGGCGCAGCACCGGAAGCCATGCGTTCAGGCCAAGACAGCCCGTAGGCGATCGGCGCCCGCATGTCCGGCGTCCCCAGTTGCGCAACGATTGATGCGTCGTGAAACTGCACCATGGAGTGAACCACGCTTTGCGGATGAATCACCACCTCGATCCGGTCTCCCGGCATGTTGAACAAGTGGTGCGCCTCGATCACTTCCAGCCCCTTGTTCATCATGGTGGCCGAATCCACCGAAATTTTTCTGCCCATGTCCCAATTGGGATGTGCGCAGGCTTCATCGGGTGTCACAGACGCAAGCGTCGACGGATCACGTTGACGGAACGGCCCCCCAGAAGCAGTCAGAATGATCTTCTGCACTCGCCTGTCCCAAGTCTGGGAATCATCAGGCAATGACTGGAACACAGCTGAATGTTCGCTGTCGATGGGCAGCAGAGTTGCTCCGCCCTCTCGCACCGCCTCCATGAAAAGACCACCGCCCACCACCAGCGCTTCCTTGTTGGCCAGCAAAAGTTTCTTGCCCGACCTGGCAGCAGCCAGGCTGGGCGCAAGGCCAGCTGCGCCCACGATGGCAGCCATCACTGTATCCACTTTCGCCGCACTCGCGACATCGCACAGCGCTGACTCACCAGTGAGAACCTCGGTACGCAGTCCCTGGTCTCTGATGGCTGCGCGCAGACGCGTTGCGGCTTGCTCGTCCTGCATGACCACCACTTCAGGAGAGAAAGACTTGACTTGCTGCAGCATCAGCGAATCCTGGCGTGCAGCCGTCAAGGCATGTACCCGGAATCTCTCAGGATGACGGGCAATAACGTCCAGCGTACTGGTCCCGATGGAACCGGTGGAGCCCAGAACCGCCACCGTTTCAATTGCGCTCATGTTTTGGATATTCTTCAGATGCTGATCAACCACATGGCGACTGGAAGTACCGGAAGCAACGCATCGACTCGATCCAGTACGCCGCCGTGCCCGGGAAGCAGTTGCGATGAATCCTTGACGCCAGCACTCCGTTTGACCAGGGACTCGATGAGGTCGCCCACGACGCTCATGGCCACCATCACGGCGACGGCAAGCGCAAACCACATCCACCCTTTGCCTTTGAGATGGCTGAACAGACTCATGCCGTCGAGCCACCCTTGCTGGTCAAACCAGATCCACCCCCAAGCCAAGGCGAACACGCCTGCAGCGCCAGTTACAGCGCCTTCCCAGGTTTTGCCGGGGCTGATGGATGGTGCAAGCTTGTGCCGTCCCATGGACTTGCCACCGAAATAGGCAAAAATATCTGCCGCCCATACGAGTGTGAGTACCGATAGCAGAAAAGGCAAACCGTGGGCCTTGGCTTGCACCAAGGCTAGCCAGGCAGCTCCCAGCAGAACCAGTCCCACCACGAGACGGACCATGGTCGGCCAAGACTGCCATGACTTCACACCCTTGAGAGGCAGTACGATGGACAGAAATGCCCAGGCAATAGCGACTGCCCACCACAGAGGGGTCCAATCTTGGGTCAACCCACCGGTCAACCACAGGCCGATCAATGCGAGAGTGGTCAAGGCTGCCCAAAGCATCGCCTTGGATCCCTGTTGCCCATTGAGCCGAGCCCATTCCCAGGCTCCAGCGCAAATCAACGCAAGCGCCACCAAAATGAAGGGCATAGGCGCCGGGTAGAACAAAGCCGGCAACAACACCAACAGCAGAAGTACAGCGGTGATGATCCGCTGCTTAAGCATGCTCACGTCCCTGATCCGAAACGGAGGAAATCTTGTCGCTCTCCACTTGCTCAGAAGTGAGACCAAAACGACGCTCCCGTCTCGCGAAATCTTTCAACGCCTGATCCAATGCCGCTTCGTCAAAATCTGGCCACAAACAATCCGAGAAGTAGAGCTCCGTATAGGCGCTTTGCCAAATCAGAAAGTTGCTGATACGCATTTCGCCTCCTGTGCGAATCAGCAAATCAGGATCTGGAACATGCGCCAGCGCCATGTATCGGGAAAGCGTGTCTTCGGACAATTCCTCACCAGCCGCAACGGCACGTCGGGCGGCCTGGGCAATATCCCATCGCCCGCCATAGTTGAAGCAGACGTTGAGAATGAGCTTGTCGTTGCCTGAAGTGTCTGCCTCTGCCTTATCTAGGCCCGCCCTAAGCTTGTCGGATAGATTGCTGCGCTCGCCCACGAAATTGATTCGCACCCCTGCCCGACTCAAGGATGGCACTTCCTTGGCAAGCGCAGTGGCCAGCAACTGCATCAGGCCCGAGACCTCCTCGTCAGGGCGATTCCAGTTCTCGGAAGAGAAAGCAAACACGGTCAGGACCCGGACACCACGCTCGCCGGCAGCTTCGACGATACGCCGCAGC